>JAUXWC010000294.1 GCA_030685025.1 Rhodoferax sp. | reverse complement strand
GTCGGCCAGGTCGGCGAAGGCGATTTCGGGCTCGATCATCCAGAACTCGGCCAAGTGACGCGAGGTGTTGGAGTTCTCGGCGCGAAAGGTCGGGCCAAAGGTGTAGACCTTCGACAGCGCCATGCAATAGGCCTCTACGTTGAGCTGGCCCGAGACGGTCAGGAACGCTTCCTTGCCAAAGAAATCTTGAGTGAAGTCGACTTTGCCGTCGGCCCGCTTGGGCAGGTTCATCAGGTCCAGCGTGGAGACGCGAAACAACTCGCCCGCGCCCTCCGCGTCCGAGGTGGTGATGATGGGTGTGTTGACCCAAAAGAAGCCCTGCTCATCGAAGAAACGGTGAATCGCCGCCGCAATCGTGTGGCGCACGCGGGTGGCCGCGCCAATTGCGTTGGTGCGTGGCCGCAGGTGCGCGACCTCGCGCAGGAACTCCATGGTGTGGGCCTTGGGCGTGATCGGATAGGTGTCGGGATCGTCCACCCAGCCGACTACCGTGATTCTGCTGGCCTGCATCTCGAACGGCTGGCCCTTGGCGGGCGACGGAACAATCAAACCGGTGGCTTCAACCGCGCAGCCGGCGGTGAGGTGCTGTACCGCATGGGCATAGTTGGCCAGCGTGCTGGGTGCCACCACTTGCACCGGATGAAAGCAGGAGCCGTCCGACACATTGACAAAAGAGATGCCGGCTTTGGAATCGCGGCGGGTTTTCACCCATCCTTTGATGGTCACTTGGGCGTCCAAGGGCGCTTTGCCACTGAGGACATCGAGACAGGTGCGGGAAGACGACGTGGAAGACATGGGCAAGCCTTGCGAGAACTCGTGGATGAATGGTCGATGCTACCTGAGACCTTGCGGGACAGACCGGAGCGTCGCGACGCTCTGTCCTCAACCGTTCAGGGCAGCCTCGTAGCCGCGCGGAATCGACCCCAGCAAGCGTTTGGTGTACTCGTGCTGCGGTCGGGCATAAATGTCGTCGGCGTTGCCACGCTCCACGATCTCGCCCTGGTTCATCACCAAAATCTCGTCGGCCATGTACTTGACCACCGCCAGATCGTGGCTGATGAAGACATAGGTCAGGCCGAATTCCTCCTGCAAATCCAGCAGCAAATTGAGCACGGTGGCCTGCACACTGACGTCCAGGGCGCTAACGCTCTCGTCGCAGACGATGATCTCGGGCTTCATGGTCAGGCAACGCGCGATGGCGATGCGCTGGCGCTGGCCGCCGGAGAATTCGTGCGGGTATTTGCCGAAGGCCTCACGCGTCAGGCCGACTTTTTCGATCATGGCCAACGCCAGGCGCGCGCGGTCGTCGTCGTCCTTGCCGATGCGGTGGATGCGCATCGGCTCGATCAAAATCTGGCCGACCGTAAAGCGCGGGTTCAGACTGGCGTAGGGGTTCTGGAAAATGATCTGGATGCGGCTGCGGTAAATCCGCATCTGGGCCGCGCTCAAGGTTGCCAGGTCAATGCCCTCAAACATGATGCTGCCGGCGGTGGCGTCGGTCAGGCGCGTCAGCATCATGCCCACTGTCGTCTTGCCCGAGCCTGATTCGCCCACCACGCCCAGGGTGCGGCCCTTGTGGAGGGAGAAATTGGCTTGTTTGACCGCGCTGAAGATGCTGCGTTTGAACAGTCCGGTCTTGAGTGGGTAGTCCTTGCACAGGCCAGTAACCTCGATCAGCGCCGGGCCGCTGGCGGGCGTGCAGACGCGCTGTTCGGTGATCGGTGGTTTGTTGTTGACGATGTCGTCAATCACCGCCAGGCGCTTGGGGCGCGAGTCCAGGCGGGGCCGGCATGCCAACAGCGCCTTGGTATAGGCGTTGGTGGGAGCGTTGAAAATCGTCGCCACATCGCCCGCTTCGCGCACTTCGCCACTGCGCATCACCACCACTTGATTGGAGATCTCGCCAACCAGACCCAGGTCATGGCTGATGAACAACACGCTCATCTTCTGGCGCTCTTGCAGGCGAGCCAGCAGGTCCATGATCTGGCGCTGCACCGTCACGTCCAGGGCCGTGGTGGGTTCATCGGCAATCAGCAACTTGGGTTCGCAGGCAATCGCCATGGCGATCATCACGCGTTGCTGCTGGCCACCCGAGAGCTCGTGTGGGTAGGACTTGAGCCGCTCCTTGGGGTTGGGAATGCCGACCTCGGTCATCAGTTCCAGCGTGCGGTCCATCGCCTGCTTGGCACTCATTTTCAGGTGGATGCGCAGCACTTCGGCGATCTGTTCACCCACGGTAAAGACCGGGTTGAGCGAGCTCATCGGTTCCTGGAACACCACCGAGATGTCACGACCACGCAGGGCGCGCATTTCTTCAATCGGGGCGCTCAACAGGTCACGGCCGTTGTAGAGAATCTTGCTGCTCGGGCCGAGAATGGCGTTTTCTGGCAGCAGACGCACGATGCTCATGGCGCTGACGCTCTTGCCGCTGCCGGACTCGCCCACCAGGGCCACCGTGCTGTTGGCCGGGATCTCAAAGCTCACGCCCTTGACCGCCTCGACGGTCTCGGTCTTGCTCATGCGAAAGGACACCTGCAGGTCCTGCACGCTAATCAAATTTGTCATGTTCGTACTTTCTAATTCGAATGTCGTCATTGCGAGCGCAGCGCGGCAATCCATGTTTGCGGCGGGGCACGGTAGATTGCCACGCTTCGCTCGCAATGACGGACTTGCCGGTACTCTGGCGATTCAGCATCCTTAGCGTAGCTTGGGGTCCAGCGCATCGCGCAGGGCGTCGGTCAGAAGCGCGAAGGCTGTGACGAAGGCCGCCATGAAGGCGGTGGCCGCCACCAGTTGCCACCATTTGCCCAGCACCAGTTCGGTCTGGGCTTCGGACAGCATGGTGCCCCAACTGACCATGTCAATCGGCACGCCCAAGCCCAAAAAGGACAAGATCACCTCGGCCTTGATGAAGCCCACCACGTGCAGGCTGAGCTGCACCAGCACCACGTGGCTGATGTTGGGCAGGATGTGGGTGAACATGCGCGAGGCGTGGCTGGCGCCAATCGCCTCGGCGGCGCGCACATACTCGCGCGAGCGGTGCTTCATATACTCGGCGCGCACCAGGCGGTAGATGCCGGTCCAGCCCACCAGGCTCAGGATGATCACCACCGTCCACACCCCGCTGCCCAAGGTGCCCGCCAGCGGGCCGGACTTGAGCACCGCCGCCAGCGCAAACACCAGCAGGATGTAGGGAATCGCGGTGAACACGTTGTAGACCCACTCCAGAAAGTCCCCGGCCTTGCCGCCAAAGTAGCCACCAATGGCGCCCAGAATGGTGCCGATCAGCGTGGCCATCAGGGCCGCAGCCAGACCCACGGTGATGGAGACCTGCGCCCCCTTGATCACCTTCGAGAGCACATCACGGCCCAACTGGTCACCGCCAAAGGGCAGGGTGTCGGACTTCTCGGTGGTGATGGTCTTGAACTTGGAGGCACGCTCGGCCCACTCCTGGTAGCGCGGTGCCAGCGGGTCTACATCGCTGATGTCAACGTTGGCGCCGGCGATGCTGTCGATGACCGCGCTTTGAGAGCCGTCCTCGATCTTGCCGACGAAGTGCGGCGGCGCGAACGGCGTGCCCACCTCTTTCTGCCAACCCTTGGCGACCAGGCCAAGTTGGGCCAGCAACACCAGCACGATGAAAAAAGTCGTGATTGACAGGGACACCATGGCCACGCGGTCGTGCTTCAGGCGGGTCCAGGCCTGCACCCAAACACCGGGCGACTTGGGCAAGGCTTGCAAAATAGCGGTGGTCATTTCAGGGTCACCCTTGGGTCAACAAATTTGTACAACACATCGGTAATCAGGTTGATCACCATCGTCAGAGCGGCCAAATAGACCGTGGCGGCCTGAATCACGGGATAGTCGCTGCGGTTGACCGCCACCAGAATTTCGCGCCCCAATCCGGGGATCGAGAAGAACACTTCGATCAGGAACGAGCCGATGAACACGCCCGGCAGGGTGGTGGCGACGTTGGTCAGGATCGGAATCATGGCGTTGCGCAGCACGTGCTTGAACATGATGGTGTTCTCCGACACGCCCTTGGCCCGTGCCGTGCGAACGTAGTCCTGGCTGATTTCATCCAGGAAGAAACTTCGGTAAAGCCGCGTCTGTGGCGCCAGGCTCACCAGCACGGCCAGGAACACCGGCAAGGGCGCGTAGGTGATCAGGTTTTTCCAGACACTGTTGCTCCAACCCTGTACCGGGAACCAGCCCAGCACAAAGCCAAACAGGTACTGGCCCACGATGATGTAGACCAGGAAACTCACCGACAGCGCCACGGTGGTCAGGATCATGATGGCGCGATCGGTCAGGCTGCCGCGCACGTAGGCCACGGCCAGGCCGGCGATGATCGCCAGCACCACTTCTAGCACCAGGATCGGGATCATGATGGTCAGCGTGGCGGGCAAACGGGTGGCGAAGATGGTGGCGATGGACTCATTGGTGGTCCAGCTCTTGCCCCAGTTGAAGGTAAAGATCTGCTGGACAAATACCCAGAGTTGCTCCCAGACGGGCCTGTCCAGGCCCAGTTGCGCGCGCAGCGAGGCGATGCGCTCGGGCGAGGACTTGAGACCGGCCATGATTTCGACCGGATCGCCCCCAAAGAACTTGAAAAGGAAGAAGATGAGCAAGATAACCCCCAACAGCGTGGGGACCATCTGCCAGATGCGTCGCAGGATGTAAGAAAGCATATTGTGTTTGACTTGGGGGAAACGCCTGTGGATTTGCTGACGGGGGCGATTATGCTTGCACCCGAATGAATAAGCATTAGTGTTTCTTACTATGGAAATTAATTTTCCACGAGTTTTCTGCTGTGTTTTGCCAGTTTTGCCGAGCGCAACCTGTTTGCAGGCGCAAGCCGACGCGCGCCATGGCGGCGCCGGCAAACGTCTAAACCTGGGCTGCGGCGAGGCCAGCCACGGCGGCTGGCGCCACCCGGCGGCGGCGCTGGCCTCACTGCACGTTGAAGCGCCAGCGCACCGTGAGCTTGCCGGCGTTGCCTGCTTCGCCCTTCAACAGCGCGACCTGCTCGCCACTCTGGCTGCGCCAACCGCCCTTGAGCGCCACGGTGAGGGGTTTGTCGTGCACGGCGCCGCCGCTGGCGCTGACGCGAAAGCTATGCAGCTTGGCTTGCGGGCCCTTGGGCGTGGGCGTGTCGTGGGTGCCCTCGGGCTCGTCGGTGGTGATGGTCTCGGTGTAGGGCAGCAATATCATCGGCACCGGCAGCCCGACCGTGAGCGTGTTCTTGCCTGCGTCGACCTCGGCGGCCGAAAAGCCGGCAGCAGCGCCGGGGTTCTTCTTGGTTACATCCGCTGGCAGCACGATCTCACCGGCGCCCTTGCGCACTTCGTTGCGTGTGCAGCGGTGGCGCGGTCGACTGGTGCAGATCGGGTCGGCGTTGGACATGTGCGCGGTCTCGTCAATCAGGTAGCTGCCCTTTTGCGCCGTTGCGCGCCAAGCCTGGTAGCGCGGCGCACCGGGTTTGTGCAACTCCTGTGCGTCCTTCCTGGCGTTCATCGCCGCCGCCATCTGCGGCGTGCCCTGCATGGCCGCGCCCATCTTCTGCGCCTCGCGCGTGAGGCAGGCTTCGTCTTCGCCGCACTTGGCCATGATCTTCCCGACGTCTGCCATCATTGGTGCCATTTGGGTCGCCACCGCCTGGGCTTTCTGACCCTTGCCCTGCAGCTCGGCCATTTGCGCGGCGTCAATGGCCTGCAGTGACGGCATGGCCGTGGCGGGCTGCGCCGCCAGCTCGGCTACCAGGGTGACACCGCGCTTGACCCGCCACTCGTGCGGGTCGTACCCGCCCTCGCTGCGCCTCTTGCCAACCGACTCGAACAGGTAGTCCACGTGCAGCGTGGCCTTGGCACCGGGGGGAGCGAAAGCCTCAGCGGCTGCGGACGAGGCGCCGAGCACGGCCAGGCTGGCTGCGAGTAGACATCGGTGAGCGAGCATGGGCATGGTCTTCTCCTTGCGAATTCTTCATTGCTTGTTGTAGGCGTCGGTCGGTTTTTCGAGGGTCGAAGGAAAGCCCGCGCTGTCCCTGGCGCCGGTGGCAGCGCCGAAGCGCAAACGTCCTTGGTCAATGCCGGCGATGGATTTGCTGTCGGCCGACGCCGACGCGCCGGCTTCCTCGTCGACCAGCCGGACCACCGCGATGCCGTCCACCGTGGCCTCGCCCACGATCTTTTGCGCGAACACCGGCGTGGCGATGACGGTGCCGCCACCGGCACATGTGGTGTTCTTGTAGTCCTTGGCGACCCCCGCCAGTTGCAGGCCGTTCGCCCCTTTGAGCGTGATGGTGTAGGTGATGTCGGAGGCGCCGTCGCCGGGCAGGAAGGGTTGGCAAATCTGTCGCCAGGTGCCAACCAGGGCCACGCCAATGTTGCCCGGCGGCGCGGTCGGCCGTGTCGGCACGGATGCCGACGATGCCGGCGGCGCTGCCGCCGCATCCGCGGCCGGCGTAGCAGGCGTCGGCGTCGCCCCCCTGTCATTGTCGCGGCCGCACCCCGCCATGGCCAGCACAAGCGCGAGCATTGCGAGCAGCCCAATCGGCGGGCGCACAGGCCAGCATGGATTGATCATGATTTCACCTCCAGATTTGACCTCGCGGCGCGGGTCCTGTGCCGGGTTGCGAGAAGGCCCCATTGCACGCGCGGGATGTACGAAGACATATTGTGTCCGAGTTGGGGGAAACGCCCATGGATTTGCTGACCGGGGCGATTATGCTTGCACCCGATTGAATAGGCATTAGTGTTTCTTACTATGAAAATTAAATTTTTGCGAGTTTTCTGCTGTGTTTTGGCGTTTACGCTGAGCGCTGGCGGTCTGCAAGCGCAAACCCGCCCGCCCGAGAAAGTGCTGCGTTACGCCTTTCCGACTGCCGAGACCGGCTTTGACCCCCAACAGCTCTCTGACTTGTATTCGCGCGTCGTCGCGGCCAACATCTTTGACGGTTTGTACGACTACGACTATCTGGCGCGCCCGGTCAAGGTGCGTCCCAATGTGGCGGTGGGCATGCCGGTCATGAGCAGCGACTCCCGAACCATCACAGTGCGGATCAAGCCCGGCATCTACTTTGCGGATGACCCGGCGTTTGAGGGCAAGAAGCGGGAGCTGACGGCGCATGACTTCGTCTACAGCTACAAGCGCCACTACGACCCCAAGGTCAAGAGCTACGCCTACAGCGACTTGGAGGAAGAGAAACTGGTGGGTATGGATGCCCTCAGGCGAGACGCAGAGAAGCCCGGCGCCAGTTTCAACTACGACCAGGAGGTGGAGGGCATCCGTGCCGTGGACCGCTACACCATTCAGTTCCGCACTCAGGAGGCGCGCCCGCGCTTCATCTACTTCCTGTCCGATCCCAGTCTATTCGGCGCGGTGGCGCGCGAAGTGGTGGAGAAATACGGCGACAAGATCATGGAACACCCGGTCGGTAGCGGCCCATTCAAACTCGACCAATGGACACGTTCGTCCAAGATCAGCCTGGTCAGAAATCCGGCTTACCGCGAGCAGTATTACGAAGCCGAACCGCCTGCCGACGACCCCAAGTCGCAAGCCATCTACCAACAGATGAAGGGCAAACGCCTGCCGATGGTGGACCGGGTGGAGATCTCCATCATTGAGGAAATCCAACCACGATGGTTGTCGTTCTTGGGCGCCGAGCAAGACTTGCTGGAGCGCCTGCCCAATGCCTTCGCTTACCAGGCCATCCCCAACAATCGCCTGGCGCCCAATCTGGTCAAGAAGGGCATTGGCATTGAGCGTGTGCCTAACCCAGATGTGACCGTCACCTATTTCAATATGGAAGACCCGATCGTGGGTGGCTACACGCCGGACAAGGTCGCTTTGCGTCGCGCGGTTGCCTTGTCGTACAACGCAGAGGAAGAAATCCGGTTGCCGCGGCGAAACCAGGCGATCCCCGCCCAAGGCCCGATCCAACCAACCACCTTTGGGTATGACCCCCACTTCAAGACCGAGATGAGTGAGTTCAGCCGAGCCAAGTCGGCGGCCTTGCTCGATATGTATGGCTACGTGGACAAGGATGGTGATGGTTGGCGCGATATGCCGGATGGCAAACCGCTGGTTTTGCACTACTCCACCACGCCCACGGCGTCTGACCGCGAACTCAACGAAATCTGGAAGAAGAACATGAACGCGGCGGGCATCAAGATCGAATTCAAAACCGGCAAGTGGCCGGAGCACCTGAAGGCCGCTCGTGCTGGCAAGTTGATGATGTGGGGCCTGGGCTACAGCGCCGCCAACCCCGACGGAGCGGGCGCCCTGGCGTTGGCATATGGGCCAGCCAAAGGCGAGGGCAATCTGCCGCGCTTCGAGAATGCCGAGTTCGACAAGTTGTACCAAAAGCAGCAGTTGATGCCCGATGGACCGGAGCGTCTGGCCGTCATGCAACAAGCGGTCAAGATCATGGTGGCCTACATGCCCTACAAGTTCACCACACACCGCATCCTGACCGATATGACCCAGCCCTGGCTACTGGGCTACCGCCACCACCCGGTTGACATGGGCTTCTGGAAATACGTTGACATCGACTTGAGCAAGGCCCCCAAATGAAACGCACGACCAAACGGCTGCTGCCACTTTTCGGCGGGGTGCTGGCCGTGCTGCTGATGGTTGGCAGTGCGCAGGCCCAAAGCCGTCCAACCGAGAAGGTGCTGCGTTACGCCTTTCCCATCGCCGAGACCGGCTTTGACCCCGCGCAGTTGTCGGATCTGTACTCGCGCATCGTTACCTCCAACATCTTCGATGCACTGTACTGCTACGACTACCTGGCGCAGCCCGTGAAGGTGCGCCCCAACGTGGCAGTGGGCATGCCGGAAATCAGCGACGACTTTCGGACCTACACGGTCAGGATCAAGCCCGGCATCTACTTCGCCGACGACCCGGCGTTTGGCGGCAAGAAGCGGGAGCTGACTGCGCAGGATTTTGTCTACAGCTACAAGCGCATTTTTGATCCCAAGAGCAAGAGCCCCACCTACAGCGACCTGGAGGAGGCCAAGCTGCTGGGAATGGACGAACTGCGGCGCGAGGCCGAGAAACCCGGCGCGAGCTTCAACTACGACAAAGAGGTGGAGGGCATCCGCGCCTTGGACCGGTACACGATTCAGTTCAGGTTGCAGGAGACCCGCCCGCGGTTCATTTTCTTTCTCGCCGACGCCAGCGTGCGCGGTGCCTTGGCGCGTGAGGTGGTGGAAAAGTATGGCGACAAGATCATGGAGCACCCGGTGGGGACCGGTCCGTTCAGGTTGGACCAGTGGACGCGCTCATCCAAGATGACGTTTGTGCGCAACCCCAACTTCCGCGAAGAGTACTTTGTTGCCGAGCCCGCCGCGGATGATGCCCGTGGCCAGGCGATCTACCAGCAAATGAAGGGTAAACGCCTGCCCATGATCGACCGGGTCGAGATCTCCATCATCGAAGAAGTCCAGCCACGCTGGCTCTCGTTCCTGGGCGACGATCATGATCTGCTGGACCGCCTGCCCAACGCCTTTGCTTACCAGGCTATCCCGAACAACCGGCTGGCCCCGAATCTGGTCAAGAAGCATCTCTCGATGGAACGTGTGGCCAACCCGGATGTCACGATGACCTACTTCAACATGGAGGACCCGGTGGTCGGCGGCTACACGCCTGACAAGGTGGCACTGCGTCGCGCCATTGCGCTGGCCTACAACACCGACGAAGAAATCCGTTTGCCCCGGCGCAACCAGGCCATTCCCGCCCAAGGCCCGATTCAGCCGGGTGCCTATGGTTACGACCCCAAGTTCAAGACCGAAATGAGCGACTTCAACCGCGCGCGTGCCGCGGCGCTGCTGGACATGTTTGGCTATGTCGACCGCGATGGCGACGGCTGGCGTGACCTGCCGGACGGCAAACCGCTGGTGTTGCAGTACGCCGCGACGCCCACCGCCTCGGATCGCGAGCTCAATGAGATCTGGAAGAAAAACATGGATGCCGTGGGCGTGAAGCTTGTTTTCAAGACCGGCAAATGGCCTGAACACCTCAAGGCGGCTCGCGCTGGAAAACTGATGATGTGGGGCTTGGGGCAGGGTGCGGATTACCCCGACGGTGCCGACGCCCTGGCGTTGGCCTATGGCCCGGCAAAGGGCGAGAACAACCTGTCGCGATTTGAAAACGCCGAGTTCGATAAGCTCTATCAGAAACAATTGCTGATGCCTGATGGCCCCGAACGGTTGGCAGTCATGCAGCAGGCGGTGAAAGTGATGGTGGCTTACATGCCCTACAAGTTCTCCACCCACCGCATCTTGACCGATCTCACCCAACCGCGCTTGCTAGGCTACCGTCGCAACGCGTTTGTGCGCGAGTTCTGGAAATACGTTGACATTGATCTGAGCAAGGCCACCCAATGAAACGCACAACCATCCGCCTGCTGCCGGTTCTCGGTGGGATCCTGGCCCTGTTCATGACTGTCGGCGGGGTGCAAGCTCAAAGCCGCCCAGCCGAGAAGGTGCTGCGCTACGCCTTCCCCATCGCCGAGACCGGGTTTGACCCGGCGCAGATTTCAGATCTGTATTCACGCGTCGTCACATCCAATGTTTTCGACGCCCTCTACTGCTACGACTATCTGGCGCGCCCGGTGATGGTGCGCCCCAATGTCGCGCTGGGCATGCCGGTGGTGAGTGAGGACTTGAGAACCCACACCATCAAGATCCGGCCCGGCATCTACTTCGCCGACGACCCGGTCTTTGGTGGCAAGAAGCGCGAGCTGACGGCGCAAGATTTTGTCTACAGCTACAAGCGCATTTTTGATCCGACCACCAAGAGCCCGACCTACAGCGACTTGGAGGAAGAGAAGCTGATTGGGATGGAGGAACTCCGCCGCGCCGCGGAAAAACCTGGCGCGCGTTTTGATTTCGACAAGGAGGTGGAGGGCATCCGCGCGCTGGACCGCTACACGATCCAGTTCAAGATGGCCGAGCCGCGTCCGCGCTTCATCCACAAGCTGACCGATCCGAGCATTCTCGGGGCGATGGCGCGCGAGGTGGTGGAGGCCTATGGCGACAAGATCATGGAGCACCCGGTGGGAACCGGGCCGTTCAAGCTGGACCAATGGACGCGTTCATCCAAGATGACCTTTGTGCGCAATCCGAACTTCCGTGAGGAGTTCTATCCGGCCGAGCCGCCATCCACCGATGCCAAGTCGCGCGCCATTTACCAGCAAATGAAAGGCAAACGCCTGCCGATGGTCGACCGCATCGAGATCTCGATCATCGAAGAAAACCAGCCTCGCTGGCTGTCCTTTCTGGGTAGCGATCAGGACTTGTTGGAGCGTTTACCCAATGCTTTCGCCTACCAGGCTATTCCGAACAACCGCTTGGCACCCAACCTGGTCAAGAAGCGGCTGTCGATGGAGCGCGTGCCAACGTCGGACGTCACCCTGACCTACTTCAACATGGAGCACCCGGTGGTGGGCGGCTACACGGCGGACAAGGTGGCCTTGCGTCGGGCGATCGCACTGGCCTACAACTCGGAGGATGAAATCCGGTTACCGCGGCGTAATCAGGCCATCCCCGCGCAGGGCCCCATGCCGCCGTTGACCTACGGCTACGACAGCCAGTTCAAGACCGAGATGAGTGATTTCAGCCGTGCCCGCGCCGCGGCCTTGCTGGACATGTACCACTACGTCGACCGGGACGGCGACGGTTGGCGCGACCTGCCCGATGGCAAACGCCTGGTGTTGGAGTATTCCACGCAGCCCGATGCCGCCTCGCGTGAACTCAACGAGATATGGAAGAAGAACATGGACGCCGTGGGCGTCAAGGTCGAGTTCAAAACTGGAAAGTGGCCCGAACACCTCAAGGCGGCACGCTCCGGAAAGCTGATGATCTGGGGGCTGGGTCAGAGCGCCACGATTCCCGATGCGGGTGATCTGTTGAGCCTCGGATATGGGCCGGCCAAGGGCGAAAGCAACTTGGCGCGTTTTGAGAATCCCGAATACGACCGCCTGTACCAGCAGCAGTTGCTGATGCCCGACGGCCCCGAGCGCCTGGCCATCATGCGGCAAATGTCCAAGATCTTGGTTGCCTACATGCCCTACAAGTTCACCACCCATCGAATCTTGACGGATTTGACGCACCCGTGGCTGCTGGGCTACCGCCGCACGGCGTTCGTGCGCGAGTTCTGGAAATACGTCGACATCGACCTGAGCAAGTTACCCAAGTAGCCGCTCGGCGGCGCTTGATCGGCTGGCGCCGGTTTTGCTTGGCTCAGTTGTTCCGATCTGGTGGCGGGTCGCGCGACAGATCAAGCCCCTGGCCGGTGCGTTGCACAACGTTGTTCTGGTCGAGGTAAACCCAGAACAACAGGTCTTCGAACTCGCGCCAGCGGTAGTTCATGATGTCGCCCGGCCACGCTGCCACCCGGTCGACATAGGCGGGCGGTCCGAACTCGCGCTCCACGTCCTGGCGTGTCCATTTGCCGATCTCGATGCGGGAGAAATCCAAGGCATTGAGTACCTGGCGGGACTGCGTGACGCGCCCAGCGGCGTTCAGGTCGATCATGTAGGCCTGCTGACCAACGGCGTACTGCAGGCGCGTGCCCGAGGCCAAGGGCACGACGCGGGTCGGCGAGCCGAGTCGGGCGGCGACATCGTCGCGCGTCATACCGGGCTGCACCGGGCTGAGCGCGCAGGTGGACAGGGCGAGACACAGCGCCACGCTGCCCCAGCGTTCGATCCGGGTGTGGCTGCTTGAGTCTGGCAGGTGGTGGTGTGCCGGCATGTTGGGCTCCTCAACCGTGCAAGGTGGTGGTGGCATTGTCTCAGCCTGGGCGGGCGTGGGCTGGATGCCGCAGAAAACCATCCTCACGATACGGTGACAGCGTGACACCCAGCCGTGTACCATGCTGGATCATGAAGGTCGATCCCGCCATTGTCCAGATTCACGCCGAGAACGTGCGGGCCGAGATCTTGACTACGTCGAGCGCCACGATGAAACTCGATCCGGCGATTGTTGAGAAGATCAAGCGCAATGTGCCGATCTTCGCCGGCATGCCGCCCGACTGCCTGCTCACCACGCTGGCCGCGGCCGACCATTTTGCGGTGCCCGCGGGCGAGGTGGTGTTCAATGAAGGCGACATTGGTGGTGCCTTCTATGTGCTGGTGGCGGGCGAAGTGCGGGTTGAAAAACTGCGCCACGGCACCGTGGTCGAGTTGGCGCGCTTGGGCTCGGGTGAGTGTTTTGGCGAGATGGCCCTGGTGGGCAGCCACACCCGCTCAGCCACGGTACGCGCCTTGCGCGACTGCGTGGCGATGCGATTTGACTGTGACAAGGTGGACGCCAACCCCCAGAGCGCCCACATCATTTATCGCAACATCGCCCGCATCCTGGCGGCACGGCTGGGTGAGTCCAGCGTGCAACTGGCCACTTTGGTGGAAAAGACCAAGGCAGTCTGAGGCGTCGGCATCCAGCCTGCGGTGCTCATCCCGCGTGCGCGCGCTTTGTGGCGGCCCAGCGGCCCCCCGTCATCAGGGCGCGAAAGATGAAGCGCAGCAGCACCAGCGTCAACAGCGCCTCGACCAGTGTTTGTACAAAGGCCAGCAGGGGGTTGCCGTGTTGGCTGCGCCGACGGTATTTGACCACCGCGCGATCATGGGCGATCTCGATGCTGTCGTAAAACGTGGGCACCACCAGCAGCGTCAGGATGGTCGAGGTGATGGTGCCGCCGATGATGGCGATCGCCAGCGGGCGGTAGAACTCGCCGCCTTCGCCAAGACCAATGGCCACGGGCAGCATACCGGCGATCAGAGCGAAGGTGGTCATCAGGATCGGGCGCAGGCGCTTGCGCCCGGCGTACATCAAGGCGTCTTCGCGATCAAACCCCTCGGCCTCGCGTTTGCGCGCGCAGTCAAGCAACAGGATGGCGTTCTTGGCCACCAGACCCATCAGCATGATGACCCCGATAAAACTCATCAGGTTCAAGGTTCCGCCGGTCAACAGCAGCGCCACCACCACGCCGATCAGACTCAGGGGTAGCGACAGCATCACCGCCAGCGGCGCGCTGAACGAGCCGAACTGGATCACCAGAATCAGGTACATCAGGCCGATGCCCATCACCAGGGCAATCGCCATTTCGCTGAACAGCTCTTTCTGGTCGCGCGCCGCACCGCCCAGCTCGATGCCGTAGCCAGCCGGGAAGTCAATCGTTTTGGCGATCTTCATGGCGTCGGCGGTGACCTCGCCGGGCGAGCGGCCCTGGGCGTTGGCCGAGACCGCAATCATGCGTTTGCCATCGGTGTGCTGAATTTGTGCCGGCCCCTTGCCCATGGTGATGGTGGCGATCTGGTCCAGCGGCACCATCATGTTGCTGCCCGCCACCGCGATCGGCAGGCGCTCGATGTTGGCCGCGCTGACCCGGTCCTCGGGGTGCAGGCGCACCGATACATCACGCGACTCGCCAGTCGGGTCGACCCAGTCGCCCACTTCGACGCCGGCAAAGGCCACGCGCAAGGCTTGCGCGGCGTCGCCAACCGAGATGCCCAATGAGTTGGCCAGGCCCCGGTTGAGCTCGATGCGTAACTCGTCCTTGGGTTCCTGTTCGGACAGGCCCACGTCCACCGCGCCGGGCACCTGGCGCAGTTGCTCCATGAAGGCGGCGGTGATGGCGATCAGGCGGCGCGAGTCGGGGCCCGAGAACTGAATCTGCACCGGCTTGCGCGCGCCATTGTTCAGGTCGTCCAGCACCACGTACTCGGCGCCTACCAGGCGCGCCACCTGCTGGCGCAGGTCCACCGCAATGGCCATGGCCGAGCGCTTGCGTTGGGTGCTCTTGCCAATGTCCACGTAGATGCGCCCACCGGCGGCGTTGATGTTGCTGTTGGTCGCCACGGTTTCCGGCAAGGTGCGGGCCAGGGCGGCGGCGCTCTCCACCTTGAGGCGGGCGTACTCCAGGCTGGCGCTGGACGGTGTGCGCACCTCGATGGCAATGGTGCCGCTGTCCGAGGCCGGCAAGAAACTGGAGCCGCCAAACGTGGCATGCAGACCGATTGCGGCGACCAGGCTCAGGCCCGCCAGGATCGCCATCCAGCGCCGGTGGTGCAAAGCCCAGGCAATCACGTTGCCGTAACGGTCGGCCTGGTGGTCGAACCAGGTGTTGAAGCGCGACAGCCACCGGCTCAGGCCCCGTTTGGGTAGCAGGTGATGGTCGACCGGATCGCCCCAGTAGGCGGACAACATCGGGTCCAGCGTGAAGGAGATGAACAGACTCACCAACACCGAACTGGCCACGGTCAGGGCGAAGGGTCGAAACCATTCGCCCGCGCCACCCGGCATGAAAGCCACCGGTATGAATACCGCAACGATGGAGAAGGTGGTGGCCGCCACCGCCATGCCGATCTCGGCGGTGCCGGCACTGGCCGCGGTGCGGCGGTCTTCACCCATCTCCATGTGGCGCACGATGTTCTCGCGCACCACGATGGCGTCGTCAATCAGCACCCCAATGGCCAGGGACAGGCCCAACAGGGTCATGAAGTTGAGCGTGAAGCCGCACAACCAGACGGCGATGAAAGCGGCGATCACCGATGTGGGCAGACTCAAAGCGGTGATCAGCGTGGAGCGCCAGGAATTCAGAAACGCGTACACCACGAAAATAGTCAACACCGCGCCGAAAAGCAGGGCCTCGATCACGTTGTTCAGGCTGCTCTGTGCATCCTTGCCGCCATCCTGGGTGACCTCCAGCTTGGTGCCCTCGGGCAGGGTCTTGCTCACCTCCACCACCACGGCCCGGATCTTGTTGGCCACACTCACGGTGCTGGCGTCGCGTGAGCGCGTGACCGACATGCCCACGTTGGGGTGTCCGTTGCGCACGCTGAAGTTGTTCAGATCGGCAAAGCCGTCGGCAATGGATGCAACCTGGGCCAGGCGCACCACCTCGTTGCCGCGACGTTTGATCACCACCTGTTCAAACTCCGCCGGCGACTCGATGCGCCCGACCAGGCGGATGCTTTGTTCGTCGAGCTCCCCGCGCACCTTTCCAACCGGCGCGGTGGTGTTCTGGTTGCGCAGCGCACTCACCACCTCGGTGACCGAGACGTTGTACTCGCGCAGCTTCTCGGCGCGCAGCAGCACACTGAGCTCGCGGCGCAGGGCGCCACCTACATTGACCACGGCGACGCCATCAATACCGCGAAACTTGTCGGCCAGATCATCCTCGGCCAGGCGCGAAATCTCGGCGTGGGTCAGCGTCGTGGACGACAGCGCCAATTGCATGATCGGTTGCGCGGCCGGGTCGACCCGGCGCAACACCGGTTCACGCATCTCCACCGGCAACTTGTAGCGCACCGAGGCGATGGCGTTGCGAACCTCGTCCGAGGCCTCGATCATGTTCTTCTTGAAATTGAAGATGATCACGATGCTGGCGTTGCTCTCGGCCGCGGTGGCGCGAATCTGGTACACGCCGGTAATGCTCTGCAGCGACTTCTCGACGCGGTTGACGATTTCGCGCTCCACCGTCTCGGGCGACGCGCCGGGATAAGGAATGTTGATCACCAGCACCGGTTGCTCAACGTCGGGGATCTGGTTGACGCGCAGCTTCTTGAGCGCCAGCAGGCCCAGGCACATCAGGGCAATGATGATGACCACCATCGCCACCGGGCGCTTGATACTGAAGTCGGACAGGAACATGGTTTAACTCCCGGCGCTGGACGCGGCGGGCGTGGCCGATGTCGCGGGCTGGGCCGGCAGTGCAAGAGGCTTGGCCGCTTCGGCCTTTTGGCCATCTTTCAGGTTTGAGCTGGGACTGCGCAGCACCTTGTCGCCTGCCGTCAGCCCACTCTTGACCACAAAGCCACCGCGCCGCGGGTCGCGCTCGCCGATCACCAGGGCCTGCTTGTGCAGCTTGCCGTCAAGCACGCGCCAGGCCCATGCCTTGTCGCCATCACGCACCAAGGCCGAGGCGGCGATCATCAGTGCTGAAGCGCTGCCGGACTCGATGCGCCCCTCGGCGTACAGCCCTGACAGGCCAGGCTGTTTGCCTGCGGCAAAACTGACCAACACCTCCACCTGACGGGTGGTGGCGTTGGCCGCCGGGTTGAGCCGCATCACCTTGCCAATGAACTCCTGCTCGCCGTAGCCATTGACCCGAAAACTCACGCTTTGCCCGACCTTGACATCACCGATGCGGTCGGCCGACACCAGGCCTTCAAAGCGCATGCTGGTCGGGTCGATCACCTTGAGCAACTCTTTGCCTACCTGCGCGGTGTCGCCGGCAGAAACCTTGCGCTCGCTGACGATGCCGTCAAACGGGGCGCGCGCCAGCGTGCGCTGCAGTTGCTGGGCGGCTTGGGCCGATCGGGTTTTGGCGGCGGCCAGGTCGCTCTGCGCGCTGTTGCGGCGGATCTCGGCGTCTTCAAGCTGCTGCGCCGAGGCCATGCCCGAGCCGCGCAGGGTCTGCAGGCGCTGGAGCTGGCGCTGGGCCTGGTCGAAGGCCTGGTTGGCGGCGCGCGTGGCTTCTTCGGCCGAGGCCAGACTGTCGCGAATGGCGGTGTCGTCCAGCCGCACCAGCAGGTCGCCGCGCTTGACGCGGTCGCCGTTCTCCTTGAGCACCTGCATCACCACGGCGGAGATTTCGGCGCGCAGATCGGCGCGGCGTTCGGGTTGCACCGTGCCGGTGATCGACGGGCCCGACGCCAGCGCGTTGCTTTGCACGGTGATCAGGTCTTCGGGGGCGATCAGCAGCGCCCGCTCGCTGTCGGCGGCGGCCGATTTGCTGGTCTTGTCGGGTTTAGCGCCGCCACAGGCGACCAGCGTCAAGGTAAGGGCAAGGACGAGTAAAGCCCGACGCATGCTAGAGCGCCCGCACCCGGATCACGTGCGCGGTGGACTGGATCGCGGCGATCACCGCCGCATCGGGTGCGTGCTCCACGTCGATGATGTTGAACGCCAGTTCGCCCCGGCTCTTGTTCATCATGTCGATCACGTTGACCTTGTGCTCGGCCAGCACCGACAACACGTGGCCCAACACGCCCGACACGTTGTCGTTGGAAAAGGTGATGCGTGAGGTGCCAGGCGTGCGCGCCATGTTGACGGCGGGGAAGTTCACCGAGTTGGTGATGTTGCCGTGTTCCAGGAAGTCCATCAGTTGATTGGCGGCCATGACCGCACAGTTTTCCTCCGACTCCTCGGTGCTGGCGCCGATGTGGGGCAGGGCAATCACCTTGGCGTGGCCCAGCATGGCGGGCTCGGGGAAGTCACACACGTAGCGCCCGAGCTTGCCGCCGTCCAGGCTGCGCAGCACCGCGGACGAATCGACGATGGTCTCGCGCGCGAAGTTGAGCAGCACCGCACCTGGCTTGATGCCGGCCAGCGCTTCGGCGTTGATCATGTGGCGCGTGGCGTCCATGGCTGGCACATGCAAGGAGACATAGTCCGATCGCGCCAGCAGCGCCGGCAGGTTTTCCATGCGGGTGACTTCGTTGGACAGGCGCCAGGCCGCGTCGATCGACAAGGCGGGGTCAAAGCCCAATACCTTCATGCCCATGGCCAGCGCCATGTCGGCCACCATCGAGCCAATCGCACCCAGGCCAACAATGCCCAGGGTCTTGCCCTTGATTTCGCCACCGGCAAAACGGGCCTTTTCCTTCTCCAGCAAGGCCGACATCTCGGCCGCGTCGTTCATGCTGGTGAGCGACTGCACGTAGGCCATGCCCGGCAGAATGCCACGCGTGGCCAACAGCATGCCGGCCATCACCAGCTCCTTGACGGCGTTGGCGTTGGCCCCTGGCGTGTTGAACACCACGATGCCTTGTTTGCCGTACTCGACCACGGGCACGTTGTTGACGCCGGCGCCGGCGCGCGCCACCGCCAGCAGCGACGGGGGCACCGGCTCGCCCTGCAGTTTCTGACTGCGTATCAGAAAGGCGTCGGGGTGACCAATGTCGCTGCCCACTTCATACGTTTGACGCGCAAACCGATCCAGGCCTTTGACCGAGATCTGGTTGTAGGTTCTAACCTTGTACATGGCTGCTGCTTCCTGATGGGTTGAGACGCTTGGGGACGTAAAAATACTGACATTCCGTCATTGCGAGCGCAGCGCGGCAATCCACCGCAGCGCTAGGCAGACTTGGATTGCCGCGCTACGCTCGCAATGACGAATACCGCGCGGCAATCTATCGTAGCGCTGGGCAGACTTGGATTGCTTCACTTCGTTCGCAATGACGAACGGTTCATGGAAAGCAATGACGAAACCGGGAGGCCTGCATGTTCCTGCTCCCTTAGCCGCTGACTTTTTGGTAGGCCCAGCTCAGCCAGGGCATCAAAGCCAGCAGGTCACTGGATTCCACCGTGGCGCCGCACCAGATACGAATCCCAGCCGGCGCATCCTTGTAGGCGCCGATGTCCATCGCCACGCCTTCGGTCTCCAGCAACTTCACTATCTGCTTGACCTGGTCTTCGCTGGCTGTCAGGCTCATGCAGACGCTGGTGTTGGAGCGGGTGGCCGGGTCCTTGGCCAGGAAGGAGATCCACTCGTTGGCGGCGACAAAGTCCGAGATCACCTTCAGGTTGGCTTCGCTGCGGGCGATGGTGGCCGGCACGCCGCCCAGGCCATCGACCCAGGCCAGCGCATCCAGGTAGTCGGCCACGCACAGCATCGACGGGGTGTTAATGGTTTCGCCCTTGAACAGGCCTTCGGTCAGCTTGCCACCGGAGGTCATGCGGAAAATCTTGGGCATGGGCCAGGGTGGGGTGTAGCTCTCCAGCCGCTGCACCGCACGCGGGCTCAGGATCAGCATGCCGTGCGCGCCTTCACCGCCCAACACTTTTTGCCAGGAGTAGGTGATGACGTCGAGCTTGTCCCAGGGCAGTTCCATGGCGAACACGGCCGAGGTGGCATCGCAAATGGTCAGGCCGGCGCGGTTGGCGGGAATCCAGTCGCCGTTGGGCACCTTCACGCCGGATGTAGTGCCGTTCCAGGTGAACACCACGTCGTTCTCAAAATTAACCTTGGAGAAATCGACGATGTCGCCGTAGCCCACTTCCATCTTGTTCACATTGGGCAGCTTGAGCTGTTTGACGATGTCGGTCACCCAACCGGAGCCAAACGACTCCCAGGCCAACACGTCGACACCGCGTGGGCCTAGCAGCGACCACAGGGCCATCTCGACCGCACCGGTGTCGGAGCCGGCCACCACCGCCACCCGGTAACCTTCGGGCAGGCCCAGGATGCGCGCCGTCTCGGAGCAACACGCGCCCAGAGCCTTCTTGCCCAGGGCCGAGCGGTGTGAGCGCCCCAGGGTGTCGAGTTGGAGCTCTGCCACGTTGTAGCCGGGGCGCTTGGCGCACGGGCCTGAGGAGAAATTGGGGCTTTTGGGTTTGACCGTCGGTTGCTGCATGGTGAAGGGTTTCCAGGGAACAGTTGAGGCGGGACTGGAGGCGCCCCAAGCCAAGTGGGTGAGGGCGGTCCAGGGAAAGGCGGGTCTAGCGCAGACAGCCTTGCCATCAAGTTCCGTCGCGACTGAAAATCATTGTAGCAATCGCGAATTGCTACACATACCCAATCCCCGCTCCGACCGCGACGCGATGATCGCCGCCACCGCCATCGAACATGGCATGACGGTGGTGACCCGCAATACGGTCGACTTCGCCGGAACCGGGGTGAAATTGATCAATCCGTTTGTGGTGTGAGTGCTGGCGCTGCGGCAGTTACGGTGATCGTCGGCAAGCCGAGCGAGTAGCCATTTGGTCTAGTGGAAAGTGATGCCAAGACGCGCCACCCAAAGCCGTTGCGCGCCTCGGTAGTGGCTACAGGGCGCCCTGCAACTGACGCTCCACCGAGTTGAGGCGCGACTCGCTCGCCCCGTACAGGCTCAGGCCCGGCATCTCGATGCAAACCGGGTGCTGTGCTGCGTGCAAGGCCAGGATGCCGGACACCGGCAAGCCAGGCGGGTGATTTCCGGCAATTGGCGTTTGACCCTCATCAAACTGGGTGCGCTCAGGTCTTGAAGTCGCTGTGGCTGGCCCACATATTGGGAGGTGATGGCCGAGTTGGTTGGCCATCCACAACGCGTAAACAGCCAACATCCGACAATCAGTTGAGGACAGAGCTGAAGGTCTGTCCCGCAAAGTATCAGGAAAACACCATGAACTCATTGATCACCCGTGGCGGTATGTTTGACGACTTCTTTCGTGATGTCGCGCCAAGCTTCTATGTACGGCCCTTGCACGGCGATCCCCTGCCGTCGCCGGCCCAGATCAAGGTCGATGTAAAAGAGACCGAACGAGCCTACACCGTGCAGGCCGAGGTACCCGGTGTCAGCAAGGAAGACATCCAGATATCACTGGATGGCAATGTGGTGACCTTGCGTGCCGAGGTCAAACAGCAGGACTCGCAGATCAAAGACGAGAAAGTGTTGCGTAGCGAGCGCTACTTTGGTTCCGTGTCGCGCAGCTTCCAGTTGCCGCAGGACATTGATCAGAGCGAGTCCAGGGCCAAGTACGACAACGGTGTGCTGACGCTGACCTTGCTCAAGAAACAGGGTGGCAAGTCGCAGCGCCTGGCGATCGAATAGTCGAGTATCGATGCGCCTCGTGGCATGAAAATGCCCGCCGTGGCGCATCAAATGGCGCTTCGCGAGCAGGAAAGTCGTCCGGGAGGGATAATGCGCTCCTCCAAGCGGGTGCGCTGAGTTGGCGCGGCCGGTTCGCGGTGGCCCGTACCCATCACAGCGAACCACGACTACCCATCAGACCCCATGTCCACCGCCATCGAGCCTGCCCCCGCCGTCCCGCGGGTAGCGCCCCGCGCGCAGTCCAGCAGCAGGCTCGCCCATGGCGCGTTCTGGATCATGGCGCGGCGTGTCACGGTCGTGGCGGCGGGCGTTGACATTGCGTTTCTTGCCTTGTTCTTGATGCTCGATTCGCCGGTTCTGGCCTGGCTCAACTTGGCCAGCGTCGCCATGTACGTCGGGGCGTACGGCTTGCTCAAGCGACGCATCAACCGCTTGGCCCTGCTGCTGATCTGGGCCGAGGTACTGGGCCACGCGGCCATTGGCTCGATCCTGGTGGGCTGGGACAGTGGCTTTCATTACTACTTGCTGATGTTCATTCCCGCCATCGTCGTCAGCGGCCGGGCACGGTCGTCGGTCTTGCTGGTGCTGTTGTTGCTCAGCTTTTACCTCGGCTTGCACGCGGCTTCGCGCATGGTCGGTGTGCTGACGCCGCTCAGCGCCACCGGGCTGCTGGTGGTGCACAGCTTCAACGTGGCCATCGTTTTCGCGATGGCGGCCTACACGGCGCGTTTTTACTACGGCACCGTGCGCCGGGCGGAACGCAAATTGATCGAACTGACCACTCAGGATCCGCTTACGGGCCTCTCGAATCGTCGCAATCTGCTGGCCGTCGCCGAAACTGCGATGGCCCACGCGCGTCGCACCAAGGAGCCGATTGCCCTGATTCTGGCGGACATCGACCACTTCAAGCAGATCAACGACCAGCACGGACACGCGGTTGGAGATCAGGCGCTGGAGCATTGCGGCGGCTTGCTGTCGCGGCTGTGTCGCACACTCGATGTGGTTGCGCGTTGGGGCGGCGAGGAATTCCTGCTCCTGTTGCCGACCACCGGTGTCGATGCCGCGACCGGCCTGGCCGAACGAATACGCGAAACGGTCGCCACAACCGGGGTAGACCATGCCGGCCTGCGCATCGGCTTCACGCTGTCACTTGGCGTCACGGTGCTGCGCGCCGGTGAGTCACTCAGCGCCGCCATCGCCCGCGCCGACCAGGCGCTGTATCAGAGCAAGGCCAATGGCCGCGACCGGGTGACCGTCGTCGATTGAAGTGCCCACGCGGTTGGTGCGCTATTTGGCGTAGTCTTCCAGGCCGACCACGCCGATTTTTTGCAGGCCCAGGCGTTGGGAAGTCGCCAGGATTGCGGCGACCGTGTCGTAGGGTGTGGCGCGGTCGGCTTGTACATGGATTTCGGGCTGGTCGGGCAGTCGGGCGGCCTGCGCCAGACGCTGCTCCAGGCTGGTGCGGTCGGCCACGGGCTCGCCATTCCAACGCACCCGGCTGGCCGCGTCGACGTTGATCTTCACGACCAAGGGATCGACCGCAGGCGGTGGCGCCAGCCCAACCGGCAGTTCCATGTTCATGGAGTGCAACTGGATCGGGATGGTGATGATGATCATCACCAGCAACACCAGCAGCACGTCAATCAAGGGCGTGATGTTCATGCCCGACGTGACCTCGGGTCCATCCGGGTCCAGCGCCTCGTCAAAGTCAATCGCCATGCTTGGCTCCGGTCAGTTCAACGGGGGTGGCTCGGTCACAAAGCCGATGCGCGTGATGCCCGCTTGCTGACAGGCATACAGCACGCGCGCCACGGCCTCGTAGTTGGCGCGCGCGTCGCCCCGGATGTGTACCTCCGGCTGGGGGTTCTGGCCGGCGATCCGCGCCAGGCGCTCCTGCAGGGCCTGCGCGTTGCTGAGTTTGGTGTCAAACAGGTAAGTGGCACCCGAGGCGTCCACCGTGATCACCATGGTCTCGGGCCGGCTCTGTTGCAACTGGTTGACTTGTTTAGGCAGTTTCACCGCCACCGAGGTGTTGATGACCGGAATGGTGATCAGAAAGATGATCAGCAGCACCAGCATCACGTCCACCAAAGGCGTGGTGTTGATGTCCGAGAGCATGCCCTCGTCACCCTCGCCGACGGCTTCAAAGTCGATCGCCACGGCTTAGCCTGGGGTGTTCTTGCCAACCGGGTTGCGCAGCGACTTGTCGACTTCCACCAGCAGCAGCGTGTGCAGGTCCGAGCCAAAACTCTTGACCGTGTGCAGCGCCAGCTTATTGCGCCGAACCAGCCAGTTGTAGCCCAACACGGCCGGCACGGCCACGGCCAGGCCAAGGGCGGTCATGATCAGCGCTTCGCCGACTGGGCCGGCGACCCGGTCGATCGAGGCCTGACCCGAGACGCCAATCGTGACCAGGGCGTTGTAGATGCCCCAGACGGTGCCAAACAGACCCACAAAGGGGGCGGTGGCGCCGACGGTGGCCAACACCGCCAGACCGTCCTGCGAGCGCACCGTGAGCGCACCGACGTTGCGCACGATGTCCTGGCTGAGCCAGGTGTTCATGTCGACCTGGCTGGCCAGGCTTTCGTGTTTGCCCATCGATTGCAGCGACGAATCCACGATTTGCCGGAACGGGCTGTCCTTGGCCAGCGAGTCGGCGCCTTTGCGCAGCGAGTCGGCGCCCGAGAACGCGGTGTGCGCGGCCTTGGCTTGCTGGCCCAGGCGGCGTTGCGACAAGACCTTGGCCACGATCACGTACCAGCTCAGCAGCGACATGATGGCCAGCGTGATCAGGGTGGTCTTGGCCACCAGATCACCCTGTGCCCAGACCGAACGCATGCCATAGGGGTTGGCATTGGCGTCTGTTCCGGCGGGCTTGATGACGGGCAGGTCTCTTGTGGCTGTCGGACTGCCAATCGGTGACGATGCGGCGGCAACGCTGCCCGCGCCTTGCGCGCGTGCCCGGTCGGGCGCCAGTGTCGCCAGTGCGACGACGACGGCCAGACCGGCGATGGAAAGCACGGCGCGCCATGCTCGGGTGGGCTGGCGAGGTTGGGAAATCATCATGGTGTGGGTTTCATCGAATGGGGAAAAAGGGTGGGTGTCATTTGCACTTGTCTCGCAGGGCCTGCACGACCCCAATCGGCACCGCCAAAAGGCCGAATGCGATGCCGGGCTCCTTGCCAAAACAGTCCGCCTTGCCGGCGCCCTGGACCGAGTCAGCCAACTTGTCACGACGTCGGCCGCCATTGATCTGCTCATCGGCCATTTCAGCCAGGCTGCGTTGGCCGGATTGTCCGCTTGGTCGGCCCATCATGTGGGGGTAAGTCTTGGTTGGGGACGTTGGGCCGGCAGCGGGTCTGGGTTGCAGGCCCGTGCCACCCGCCGGCGGCACGGTCTCGGCGGTGATGGCGGCGGGCCGGGCTGGCGCCTGGGCCGGTGCTGCGGCAGCCGGGGCCGGCGCGGGCCCCGGCAAGGACACCGTGGCGGGCGTGGACGCGGGAATTGGAGCCTGAGCGGGAACCGGCGCGAGTGTAGGCGCGGGCGCGGGAGCAGGGGCTGGCGCCGCTTCTGGCACCGGGACTGGGGCCGCTGGTGGGGGTGCCGCCGGGGCAGGTGCAGGCGCCGGCGCCGGGGTGGGCTCTGGCGCTGGCACTGGTAGGGGTTCCGGGGCCGGTTGCGGCGTCGGTGGGGGCGGCGGCGTCTTGGGCTCCACCGGTTGCGGCGGCGTTGGTTTGGTGACCGGCTGCTCTGGCTTGGGCGCTATCGCCTGGGTGGGGGGCTGGGCTGGAGGTCGCGGTGTGGGCTGGATGATGGTCGGTTTGGGCTTGGGCGGGGGTGGTGGCAGCGGCTTTTCGACCAGCCTGGTAATTGGCGCGATGAACTGGTAGACCACTTCCGCAGTCACCCTGGCAACCGGTGTGGTCTGCAGCACCAACCAAACGACTGCCACGTGCAACAGCCCGGTCGTCGCCATCGCGGGCCAGGACGGGCGCTGGGGCGGGAGCGTTGGGGACAACGAATCGATCATCTACGGGGTTCAGGCTTGCGGGCAGAAGTTGGGACCGCGTGGACGGGCCGCTGTGAGTGTAATCGGTGCCGTTTGGCGCTTTCCCAGTTCGCTGCAGAGTTCGCTTCGACGAGTGCTTTGTGCGATATGCTCATCCAGGGCTGGCATCGGTGTTTGCTTGTCTGGCTCGGACTGGTGTGTCGGTCCCGGTGTTACAGAATAACCAGTTCCGTCGTTGATCGCCGGGCAAAGTGAGAATTGTTGAATGGCTATCCAGTGGTTCCCGGGTCATATGCACCTGACGCGCAAGGCCATTGCCGAGCGCGTCAAGGAACTGGACGTCGTGATAGAGATGCTCGACGCGCGCCTGCCTGGCTCCAGCGCCAACCCGATGCTGGCGGAACTCACGCAGGGTAAACCGGCCCTGAAGATTCTGAACAAACAGGATGTGGCCGACCCCTTGTGCACCGAGCAATGGTTGGCCCACTACAACGGCCAGAGCGGCACCGCCGCCTTGGCGTTGGACGCGTCACAAACGGCACCCGCGCAGCGCTTGATTCAAGCGTGCCACGCGCTGGCGCCCAACCGCGGTGGCATGGCCAAGCCGATGCGAGTGCTGATCTGCGGTGTGCCCAATGTCGGCAAATCGACCCTCATCAACACCCTGGTGGGCAAAAAGGCCACCAAGACCGGTGACGAGGCCGGCATCACCAAGACCGAGCAGCGCCTGTGCCTGGCGCCCGACTTCTACCTGTACGACACGCCCGGCGTCTTGTGGCCGCGCATCATCGTGGCCCAGAGCGGCTACAACTTGGCAGCCAGTGGCGCCATTGGCCGCAATGCTTACGACGAACAAGAGGTGGCGCTGGAACTGTTGGCTTACCTCAGGCTCCACTACCCAGCGTCGCTGGAGGTGCGCTACAAGCTCGACGGTGTCGCAGCCATGCGCGATGAACAACTGCTGGAAGAAATCGGCCGCAAGCGCGGTGGTCTGCGCGGCCAGGGCCGTATTGACACCCAGAAGGCGGCCGAGATCGTGATTCACGAGTTCCGCAGTGCCACCCTGGGGCGCATCACGCTGGAGACGCCGCCGGAGTTCGCGCAGTGGCTGGCACAAGGGCAGGCCTTGGACTCGTTGCGCAAAGCCAAAAAGAAGAACAAAGGCACGCCCGCTCCCGAGCTGTGAACGGTGGCGCTGCCCACCGACCAGTAGGGTCGAAACGGGTGCCTGCCTTCTGGGCGACAATGCCGCCCATGCGCTCAATATTGCCCCTCGGTCTCCTGGTCAAACCCGATCAGAGCGACCCCCGCCCCCTCATCATTTACCACGGCCGCAGTTGCCCGGATGGTTTTGCCTCCGCCCTGGCGGCCTGGCGGTTTTACGAAGGTCAAGCCGAGTTTCTGGGCCTGGACCATGGCGATGTGAAATCCCTGGCCGACTTGCCCGCAGTCGATGGACGCGCGGTCTACATTCTGGACTTTTCATTCGCGGCCGAGTTGCTCGGCCAGATCGAGCAAGTGGCTGCCAAACTGGTGCTGCTGGATCACCACAAAAGTGCCGCGGAATCGCTGACCGGTTTCACCTGCCGCTGCGGCGTGGTGCACTTTGACATGAGCAAGTCGGGCGCGCGCCTGGCCTGGGAGTTCTTTCAACCCCACCTGCCCTTGCCCGACCTGGTGCGCTTTGTGGAAGACCGTGACATCTGGGTCTGGCAGTACCCCGAGAGCGCGGGGTTTCTGGCGGCGCTGGACATGGAAGCGTTTGACTTTGAACGCTGGAACGAGCTGGTCAAGCTGCCGGGCGAAGGCCTGCGGGCCTATATCGAGCGTGGCCGCGCCATGGACGAGAAGTTCAGCAAACTCGCCACCGACCTGGCGCGCGACGCGCAGCCGATCAGCTTCAACGGTCAGCGTGGCCTGATGGTCAATGCGCCGGGTGTGTTCCACAGCTTGGTGGGCGACCTGCTGTCCAAGGAGAGCGGCACCTTCGCGCTGATGTGGGCGGTGGGCAAGAACGGTGTCATCAAGGTCGGCCTGCGCTCACGGGGTGGCTTTGACTGCATCCCGCTGGCCCAGAGCATGGGTGGTGGCGGCCACGCGGCGGCGTGTGGGTTCAAGCTGCCGATGCAGCGACTGCCAGAGCTGCTCAGCGGTACGTTCGAGTCGCAGGTCAAGGACTGACCCGCTTCAGGAGCTTCGTGCGAAGCGCTGTGTGAACGCTTTTGTCTTGCCGTCCAGAGGCTCGGGGCCGCCCCCAAGCAGGACCGAGCCGACCACCACGGGCTGGCCCGCCGCGTAGCGTTCCAATAATTGCTGGTCGCCGGGCTCGATTTTGGCGGTGAAGAAGGGTGTTTTCAAAGAGGGGCGGGCATGGTGGGCGCCCACGCCATGCGGTGCGACAAGTGGCTCTCGGTCACGTCCTTTTGGGTGCGTTGCAGTATGGCGTGGCACAGCGGCAGAAATTCGGTCTCTTCAAACGTGGCGTGGTCTGAGTACACCTGTACCAGCGATTGCACCGCCGTGGCGTCCAGATGGGCCGCTTCGCCCCGCGCCAGCTTCGCAACCTCGGGCTCCAGACTGGCCCACATGGATTCGACTTGGCGATGCTCCTGGGTCAAACGTTGGGTTGTGGCACGGATCCCTTCCAATTCCGCTCCCTGCGCGGCGCGCGCCAGCACGATGGAAAACAAATCGCGCTCTTCTTCGGCATGGTGGGCGAATACCTTGTTGCGAAAAAAGTCCAGTGTGTCCTGCGCCACCACAAGGGCCAGCGCGGGTTGTGCCACCAAACCAGGCAAACTGCCGAACTTCTTCAAGTCCGCCCGGATGCGCGCATGGCATTGGGAAAAATCAACGAGTTGCATGGTCATGGTGTCGGGCTCCTCAAGACGCTGTGATCGGGTGTGCGGCGGGTAAGGTGCATTGTCGTTGACTTTGGCGCCTGTTGACCAGACACCTTGCTGCCGCGTGCGACTTGTACGGATGCCGTGTCGCGGAGATTGGCTCACAAGCGCGCAACTACGTCCCCCGCCGCTGATCAACCCGGCGGCTCGCGCAGGGTCCGCCCCCTGATTCAGGGGATTCGGCGACGCCACATCAATTCATGGGCTGCTGCGCTAACGATTCGCTAGCGGTGGGTAACTAAGGTCCTCTTCGTGTCGGGGCGTGAAAGCCCGGCAAACCACCAAACCGAAGGTGTCCCATGCTTCAGACCGCATCTCGCCTCTATCGCCGCGACGTGACGCACATCGCTGACTGTGGGCCTGCGTCCACTGTCTCGCTGCTGACTCGGCCGCCCAGCAGAAGCGCCCGTGGCGCACCGGACTTGGCCTTGACGCTCACTCAAGCCCGTTTGCTGGTCGCCAGCCTGTGCGGTCTGCACCGCGTGCCGATGAACGCTGCGCTGGTGGCCGAGCGACTGCCGCCGCCGGTCAGGCTGGGCAAGGTCATGGCCTTCCTGGCGACGCTCGGTATCGAGGCACGGGCACTGCAGCCGAGGCGTCTGGTTGATGCGCTGCGGCCCGGCTCGCTGCTGCAGGTCGGCCCGCAGGCGCGCATTGGCTTTGGCGCGACATTGGCCGATCCCGATGGCGCGTCGACGCCCCTGTTGGTCAGTTGCGAAACCCCCGGACTTGGCCGCGGTGACGGCAAAAGCTTGACCTATGCGTGGGTGGCCATCGCAGGAACCTCCAACGGTGCACCACCTACCCTGCACAGGGATTGCTGACGATGGCTGGCAGCGCTGCGTCGTGCCGCGCCAGTTCAGCGCTGCAGCGCGAGGGCCACGCCCTCGACGACAGTCAAGTTGGCGCCCTCGCGCCACAACGCGTTGACGCACTCGGCGCTAAGGCGAACCCGCGCCAGGCGTTGCAGCTTGGCGGTGTCGCGCAGATCGTCGGCACGCAGCGGGCCCATGTGCTGGGTCCAATAGCTGCTGGCCAAGGACATTAGCCGCACGGCGTCCTCGACGCGGCCGCTGCGCAGCATCGGGTGGGCGATGTTCCACAGGGCATAGGCCAGCCCGTGCGCATGATGGCGCAGCCAGGCGACACGAATGCACTCGCTACCCGCCGCCACGGCCTGCGCCCATTGCCGTAGATGGCACAGCGCGGTGCCCGCACCCAGCGTGGAGTCGATGATGCCGACCCAATCGCCTTCGGCGCGCGCGGCCTGCTCGCATTGCCTGAAGCTGGCCAGTGCCTGAGCGTGCAGGCCCTGCGCGGCCCAACACTGGGCGCGGTTGCGCAAACGTGCGTGGGCCAGGCATGGGTTGCCCAGCCCGGTCCACAGCGCCTGGGCCTGGGCGAACAGCACCTCGGCGTGCGCCGGGCCCCGGCCTTGGTAGCGCGCCAGGATGCCTTGCTGATGCAAGCAGCGGGCCTGCAACGCAATGTCGCCGACCTCAAGCGCCAGCGCCAGCGCTTCGTCCAGCGCTGCGTCCTGGCCGGGGGCGCGGTAGTCAATCGCCAGATTGACCCAGACGCCGCGCAGCAGGCAGCGGCCGCGCCGGCCCCTGTCGGTGCCGGCCAACGCCAGCGCGGCATGGGCATGAGCCTGGGCATGCGCGCCGTCGCCGGCACCGATGCTGGTGTAGGCCAGCAGTTCATGAACGTCGCAGCGCAGGCCGGCCGGCCAGGGCTCGCCAACGCTGGCGACGGGCGCAGCGTCCTGTTGCAGCGCGCCTTCGAGCGCCTGTTGGCTGTGCGGCGGCATGCCGTCGAGCTCCCAGTAGTTGCGCAATGCCAGTGCCAGTTGCATCGCGTCCTGCACCGCGCCATCGCCCTGCGCACTAAGCAGGGCGGCGTGCACGTTGGGCAGCTCGGGCTCGATGCGCACCGGCAGCGGTGTTGGCCCTTCGCGCCTGGCCCATTCGATCAGCCAGTGACGCAGGCGCGCGCGCAAGCGCGAGGCCCGCAGGGCCGGCAGACGCGACGCGGCGAACTCGCGGATCACTTCGAGCAGTTGAAAGCGTTCGGTGGGCTCCGAGCACCCCTGCTCGGACGCTGCGCGGGCGACGCCCGAAGCGGCAAGCAAACCTGGCGGCGGTCCATCGTTTCGGCTCGGTTGATCGCGTAGGCGCTGCACTTGCAGCAACGAGTGGCTGACCAGCAAGTCCAGCAGCACACCGGCCCGCACCGCTGTGAGGCCGCACACCGAGGCCACCGCCGTTGCGCTGCAACCGGCGCGAAATACAGTTAGTGATGCCAACAAGGTCTGTGCTTCGTCAGGCAGCAAATCCCAGCTCCAGGCAATGACGCGTTCCATCGAGGCCTGGCGGTGGTCGCGGTCGCCACGCTTGCCACTGCGCGTGAGGAGGTCCAGCGCGGGCGTGACGGCGCGGTCGTCGCCGACGGGCGCGGGGCGGCGCAGCATGCGCTGCATGTCGGCGGGCGACAGGCTGCGGCAACGCGCCGCGGCCAACTCCAGCGCCAGCGGCATGCCGTCGAGCGCGCGCACCAGGCCCAGCACGGCGTCCAGGTTGAAGCGGTCGAGTTGAAAGCTTGACCATGCGGCGCGCGCGCGGTCGACGAACAGCGCCACCGCCGGATTGACAGCCGCCGCGCTCAGGCTCAGGTCTGGCTGCGGTGGCGCCAGGGCACTCAGCACGCATTCGCGTTCGCCGTCCAGGCCCAGCACCGTGCGCGAGGTGACCAACAGGTGCAACTGGGGTAGCCGCGACAGAAGCGATTGCACGACATCGGTGGCGGCCTCGCGCAAGTGCTCAAAGTTGTCCAGCACCAGCAGCGCGTGGCGGCCTGCCAAGGCGCGCTCCAGCGCTGGCAGGCCGGCTTCGCACCCCAATGCGCTGGCCAGCGCCTGCAGTACCTCGGCGCGACTGGTGCACGACACCAAGGGCACAAACAAGACCGGATCGAACGCCGACTCAAGGCCTAGCTCAGGCCAGCCCGCTTCGAACCGTCGCAGGCCGGGTGCGCCGCGCAGGGCGGTGGCCAGCTCGGCCGCCAGGCGGGTCTTGCCAGCGCCGCCTGGCCCGACCAAGGTCACCAGGCGCTGTTGCAGCACTTCGGCGCGCAGCCGCGCGCTGTCGGCCTCACGGCCGTAAAGGCGCGTCAGGTAAGCCGGTGCGGCGCCGGTAGTGGGCACCGCCACGCCACTGCCCTGCGCCGTTGCAGCGCCGTGCGCCAGCCGATCAGCCAACGCGGCCAGGCGCAGCCGCTCGTCGGCAATCCACTCGTCGAAAAAGCCCGGCATCAACTCGCCGCGGTACAGCGCGCGTGCCTGTTCGCTGCGCCCGCTGCGCCAAGCGGCCTCGAACAGCACCGCGTCGCAGCTCAGTGTGCCCGGCGCCACCCGCACGGTCTGGCGATCAGCGCTGATCACCGGGGTGCTCGGGCCTGCCTCCAGCGCAGTCTTCAACGTGGACAGCACCTGACGCAGTCGATTGCGCCCAACGCCCAGGTCAACCCCGGGCCAGAGCAGCTCGATCAACTCCTCGCGCGAATGCGCACGTTCGGGTGCCAGCGCCAGGCGCGCCAGCAGCGCGGTGGCCGCGCGTGAGGGCAAACGCAGCGGGCGGCCTTGCCCGTCATGCAGCGAGACGTCGCCCAGCAGCCGAACACGCCAGGCTGGGGCAACGGTGCTGGTCATCTGACGGGGCGTTTGTTGGCCACCAACTTTGCCAGTTCCGCCTTGCTGTTGACGCCCAACTTCCGATAGCAACGCGACAAGTGATTGCGTACCGTGGCGGGCGCCAGCGTCAAGGCGGTCGAGATGGCGGAGTAGGTTTCGCCATTGGCGAAGCGGGTCACAATTTCACTTTCCCTGGCGGTCAACCTGTCCAGCGAGCTCCTTGCTTTCACTTCAAGAAAGCGCAGGCTCTCGCTTTGCGAAAGCTCAATGTCGAGCGCCTTGGTCTTGAATGCTCGCCCCTCTATCACGCACGCTGCCAATTCATCCGGCAGACGATTGCCATGCCAGTCTGGCCAGTGAGAACGCAGGCACGAGCTGAAGGCAGGTGCCGCTTCGCGGATAAATCCCTGCTGGTCGACCAACGCCCAGACCTTGCGCTGCGTCTCGCGTTCTTTCAGGAAGTGCCGCAGAAGGACAGCCCGAAACGCCTCCACCAGGTGGGGCATCAGCAGTTCCTTGGCCACACGCTCGGTTTGCGTGAACGGCCGCTGCGGGTCGTGCCGCCACAGCGTGATGTACTCGGACAAGGATGACATCGGTTCGACCAGCAAGGTGCCCAGCGACCACTCCACCTGATAGGCCTTGCCGACCTTCAGATACAACTCCGTTCGCGCCAGGCGTCCGCGCGCGAGCAGGTCCGACATGGCGACGCTCACGCCTGGGTGCGCCATCAATTTGGCACGAAAAAAATCATGTGGAACGTAGGGCGAGCAAGCCTCAAGGACGGAACTGTCGCAGTTGTAGAGGTGTACCCAATGCACCTTGATCGGCTCCAACGCAGCGTTGCCCCAGCAGGCTGAGTCGAATGGAATCACGCCGCTGACTTGCTCCAGTGCCCAGTCCTGAAACTGGTGCAGCAGCAAATCCCGGCCATCGCGGTACAAGGACAGCACCAGTTGATTGATGGCGGACATCGGCACCGTGGTCATGTACGCGCCCACTTAGATACATCTGTATCACAAACCGGATTTACAGCGTCGAAAGAATCGCTTGGCTCAGCGCCCCGCAACGGGTGGACGATGTCTTGGATATCAACCATAAGCTGTTGATCACAAAGGAGATCTTGAAGCTGGATCAAAGTCGATCTGGATCGTGGCATGGTTGTTGCTGTGAGTTTGTTCGTTCAAACACAACAGGAGAAATCAAGATGCAAGTCCGCAAATGTTTCCATGCCATGTTAACCGCCGCTGCCGTGCTCATCATGGCTGCTCCCGCGCAGGCGACGCTACAGGCGCGCTATCTGGACGGTATCGCCGGGGTTGACGCCTACTACGACAGCGTTCAAGGGATCACTTGGTTGCGCGACGTTCATCATGGTGCTGGTTCAGTTACGCTGTTTGATCCGAGTCATTTGATCTGGAACGATGCCGACGCCTGGGCGACCGGCCTGGGCAGCGGCTGGCGTCTGCCCACGACGGTGGCCGTCGGAGACAGCGAGATGGGGAATCTTTGGACTGCTGGCGACATGACCACTGGCCATTTTCCGGGCTTGGTAACTGATGCGGCCATGCGTCCCGTGTACTGGTCGAATGCGATCAATGCGGACAACAACATTTGGTGGTTCTTTTCGCCTGGGGTTGGCACGGAGAGCTACAGCAACAACTCTATCCTGGCTTACTCCAATGCTTACGCCATGGCCGTGCACGCGGGTGATGTGGGTCGCACCACGGAGGAACCAGGTACGCCCGTGCCTGAGCCAGAATCCATCTTGTTGCTGTTAAGCGCACTTGGCGCGCTGGCACTTGTCCGGCGGAAAGTCTGAGGTCCAGGGCCGGCGCGAAATCATGTGTTTCAAGTCAAGACGATTCCTGACCGTTGGTGTGTACGTGGTGTTCTTTAGTGCCACGACGCCGGCACAGACAGTGACTTCCGTGGAGGATTTCCGCAGTGGACCGGGCAGTGGTTTGTACAGCTTTGCTTCCAGCACACCGGCAACCGTACTCGACCTGATCCAGTCGGGTCGCCCGCGACCTGCGGCCACTGCCCAAGGGGAACTGGTCCTGCCGCCCAGTGTGGCGACCGCCGCCAAACTGCCAGCGGTGGTGCTGGTGCACGGTGCGGGCGGCGTTTACCCTGAGCAGGTCACCTATTGGGCCAAACTTCTGAACGATCAGGGGATTGCCGCCTTCGTGGTTGATGTCTTCGGTCCGCGTGGCGTCAAGTCCACCGGCGAAGATCAGAGCCAGGTCCCGTTTGTGGCCGACACGGCTGATTCTTTTGCCGCGCTTGGCCTGCTGGCCAGTCATCCGCGCATTGATCCCAAGCGCATCGCGGTCATGGGTTTTTCGCGTGGGGGCATTACCGCCGTGCGCAGCGGGGTGCTGTCCATCATCACCGGTTCAGCCCCATCTGGCCTGCGTTTTGCCGCCCATGTGGCCCTGTACAGCGGCGGTTGCGCTGGCGCCCTGGCGGTGACGCCCAAGCCTGGTGCGTTCAGCCCCGAGCCGATGCTGTTCGTACACGGTGACGCTGATGACTACACCTATATGAGCGACTGTCGCAGTTACGCGCAGCGCATCGCTGCCGTCGGCACGCCGACCGAGTTTGTCGTCCTGCCGGGGGCGCGCCACAAGTTTGATGTAGACAACAGCCGACGCATCAACCTGCCGTTCAACACCAAGACCAAAGAGGGGTGCCCACTTGAGTATGACCTCGCTGACTTCAAAATGCGTGACCGCCGCAGCGGCGAGGCCCTGTCTCAAGACAAAGCAAAGGAGATTGGGCGCGAGCGTTGCGCTGACAAAGGGGCCAGCATGGAGGGTGACAGCAAGGCACGCGAGGCGGCAGCCAAAGCGGTGATGGCGTTTCTGATCAAATCCTTCAAGTAACCGAAGCGCGGGAAATCAGACCAAACCAAGCCCAGACACCTCGCGACGCACGGCCGTCTGAACTCAGCCGGCCTTGGTGCGCTGGTTGCTGGCCATCACGCTGTCGCGCGGCAGGGTTTGTTTGGACTGCACGGCCGCGATCCATTGCTCGGTACTGATCACTGCCGCAAAGTTGGACTCGAACACCACGCTGAACACGCGGTGGATCTCCTCGGCGCTGGCGCGTCCGGCGGTGTTGGCGTAGGGCACGGCACCGGTTGCATCGTGCAGGAACTCCGCGCTCAGACCCAGGTGGCGCGCCTCGATCAGGGTGGAGGCGTTGCAGTTGTGCGTCATATAGCCCACCACGCTCAGGGTATTGACGTGGCGCTCAGCCAGCCAGTCCGCCAAACCGGTGTGGGTGAAGGCGCTGGGCAGGGTTTTGTTGACGTGGTGCTCGAAGGCCCTGCTGCGCACGACTTCATGCAGTTCCCAGCCGCGTGTGCCCCGGCCAAAGCCATCTTCCTGCACCACTACGATGGGTATGCCAGCGGCGCGGGCGGCATCCATGGCCTGGCCGATGTGTTGCAGCGACTGCTGCACCGGCGGGTATTCGATCAGCAGTGGTCCGTCGACGTAGATGTTCTGGACGTCGATCACGATCAGGGCGCGCACGGGCGTGGGGAAGGTGGGATTTGTCATGGTGGTTTCCTGATACGTTGCGGGACAGATCTTCAGCTCTGTCCCCAACTGATTAGAGCTTGCGGGACAGACCTTTAACGCTGTCCTCAACGGGTTGTTGGATGTTGAAGCTTGGTTTGAACGGCAACGGTGCTGTCCATGGGGTCATTGTTTCGGTTCGCGGATCGTCTGAACAGTGGCCCAAATGACAATATTCGATAGAATCGGGCCATGTCCCGCCATCGCCCTCTCCATGAGCGCAAGACCTCCAGCGTGGCGGTGATTGCGTTTGACGCCATCAGCCTGTTCCATTTGTCGGTGCCCTGCTTGGTGTTCGGGGAGAACACGCAGGATTCGGGCCTACCGCCGTTCGCACTGAAGGTCTGCGCGGCCGAGACCGGTCCCTTGCGCAGCACGGCAGGCATTGAGGTGCGGGCACCGTTTGGGTTGGACGCCCTGGGCGATGCGGGCACGGTGATCGTGCCCTCCTGGCGCGACCCGGCACAGCCCGCGCCGCAAGCCCTGCTGGAAGCCCTGCGTTATGCCCACGCCACCGGGGCGCGCATCGTAGGCTTGTGTCTGGGGGCTTTCGTGCTGGCCGAGGCCGGGCTGCTGGAGGGTCGCAGGGCGACCACGCACTGGCAGTGCGCCGACCGGTTTGCCGCGCGTTATCCGGCTGTCACGCTGGATCGCGATGTGTTGTACGTGGACGAGGGCGACGTGGTCACCTCCGCCGGTACCGCGGCCGGGCTGGACTGCTGTTTGCACCTGCTGCGCAGCGACTGGGGCGCCGAAGTAGCCAACCGCGTGGCGCGGCGCATGGTGCTGGCGCCACACCGGCAAGGCGGGCAGGCGCAGTTCATTGAGCACACGCTGGCGGCGTCGGGCGCCGGCCATCGCCTGTCGAAGGTCCTTGACGGCGTGCTGCGCCAACTCGATCAGCCGCACAGCCTGGACGAGTTGGCCGCGCGCGCCACGATGGGTCGGCGCACTTTCACGCGGCACTTTCGCCAGTTGACCGGCGTGACCGTCGGCCAATGGTTGCTCAGTCAACGCCTGGCGCTCGCGCAACGCCTGCTGGAGACCACCGATCGGTCGGTTGACGATGTGGCGGCGCGTGCCGGCCTGGGCAGTGCCGCTTCGCTTAGGCAACACTTTGCGGCGGCATTCAACACCACGCCTTCGGCCTACCGGCGTCAGTTCGGTGCAGGCGACTGAACTTGCGGAACAATGCGCCATGTCTTTTGAACTCAAAGCACTTTCCTCGGCGGTCCCTGGCCACGGCTTGCGCCACTTCTGGGCGCTCGAATCGTCCATGCATTTCCTCAACCATGGCTCCTATGGCGCCACGCCCCGGTACGTGCTGGCGGCCCAGCACCAATGGCGTGAGCGTCTGGAGCGCCAGCCCGTGCGCTTCATGTCGGACGAGTTGCCTGCGGCCCTGGTGGCGGCGCGTACCCGTCTGGCCACGTTTCTGGCAACCCGTCCCGAGCGCCTGGCCCTGGTTGAAAACGCCACCACGGGGGTCAACGCCGTGCTGCGGTCGATCAAGTGGCAGGCCGGTGACGAGTTGGTGCTGTCCGACCATGCCTACCTGGCCGTGCGCCACACCGTGCACTACCTGGCCGAGCGCCTGGGCCTGGTGGTGCGGCTGGTGCAGGTGGGGTTTCCCTTGGAGGGGTCGGACTCGATTCTGGAGGCCTATTGGAGTGCCATCACGCCGCGCACGCGCCTGGTGGTGGTGGACCACATTTCCTCGACCCTGGCGGTGCAGGCGCCGGTAGCCGAGATCGTGGCGGTCTGTCAGCCGCTGGGGGTGCGGGTGCTGGTTGACGGCGCGCACGCGCCAGGTTTGCTGCCGCTGGCGCTCGATGAGCTGGGGGCCGATTGGTATGTTGGCAATTGCCACAAGTGGCTGCTCTCGCCCAAGGGCTGTGCGTTCCTCTATGCCTCGGCGTCGGTCGCCCAGGATCTGCACCCGGCGGTAATCTCCAATTTCCACGACAGCGGATTTCCGCTTGAGTTCGACTGGCAGGGCACGCGCGACTACAGCGCCTGGTTGGCCATGACGGCGGCGCTGGACTTTGTCGAGGCCTTTGGCGCTGTGCGCTACCGGCAAGTGCTGCGCGAGCAGGCCGCTGCCGCGGCGGTGTTGTTGTGCCAGCATTGGTCGGTTGAACTGCCTGCGCCGGCGAGTTTGTTCTCGGCCATGGTGACCTTGCCGCTACCTGCCGCCGCCGCCGCCACCGAGGAGAACGCCCGGCTGTGGCATGACAAGCTGTGGACGCAGCACCGCATCGAGGTGCCGGTTCTCGCCTTCAATGGCCGGCTGTGGGTGAGGATTTCGGCGCAGATCTACAACGAGTTGTCGGACTATGAGGCACTGGCACGGGCCGTGTCAGCATCACGAAGCCTGCACGGAACTTAGGGCAAACTGCCACCCATGACCCCGCAACAATTCATCGCCAAATGGGGCCCCGGTGGCCCCGCCCATGAGCTGAACGAACGCCAAGGCGCGCAGCCGCACTTCATCGACCTATGCCAGTTGCTGGGCGTGCCAACGCCGGGCAGCACGGGCGACTACATCTTTGCAGAAATGGGGGTCATGCAGAAATGGGGGTCAGATCCCGATTTCATTTCGCCCGGTGTTGGCTCGGACTTCGAGGCGCGGGTGGGGCAGACGCCGGGGGCTCATACGCTGCGCTTTTTGAAATCGCCCCCGACATCCGCCCCACCCACGCCTCTGCGCGACCTGGGCACGCCAGTCGAAGCCCAGTGGCCCAAGGCGAGCGTGGTGATCGGGAATCCGCCGTTTCTCGGGGACAAGCAGATGCGTAGCGAACTTGGTGGCATCCTGCACAGCCGCTTCCACGAACTCTGGTCGCTGCGCATGGGCACTTGGCTCGGCGTGGGAAACGACCCGCGCTACACACCCACCACCTGCTTCGAAACCTACCCCTTCCCAGCCGGCTTGACCCCCTTTGACACCGCGCACCAGCAAACGGAGGCAGTGGAGGGCGGCGCCCTGATTCCGTGCTTCGTTGACGGCATGACGCGGCAATTGGCGACAGTGGATTGCCACGCTACGCTCGCAATGACGGGGGGTATTGGCTTGAACCGCGAACACCGTGAGGCGGGGGCGGGGCGGATGTTGGGGGCGATTTCAAAAAGCGCAGCGTATGAGCCCCCGGCGTCCGCCCCGCCCCCGCCGGGCCAACGCCAACCCGGTGACGCCGCAAGCAGTGGCACACCAACCCGCGGTTCACCCGACAGCAGCACGCCAGGCAACAGGGCAGCCACCAACAGCCCATCCATAAGAAGCAAAGCCATAACCGTCGCCCAAGCCGCCAAACGCCTGAACGACCTGCGCCAGAACTGGCTCAACCCGCCCGAGTGGACGCATCGCGTGCCCGAGGTCATCCCGATGGGCATGAGCACATCGCCCTATCCCGACCGCATCGAACCCAGGCCCGGCATCATTGAGGCCGACCTCAAGGCGCTGCAAAAGAGAACCCTCACCAATCTGTACAACCAGCGCCCGGCATGGCTCACCATGGCGCACCAGCAACTCGACGCCGCCGTCGCCGCCGCCTACGGCTGGAGCGACTACACCCCCGACATGCCCGACGGAGACATCCTCAAGCGCCTGCTGGCGCTGAACCTGCAACGCTCCGGCGGCTGAGGCAATGTGAGTGATGGTTGCGCGACGCCGACAGCGGCTTGATCGATGCCTGTGGGGAGCATTAACGCCCCTGATCGGGCATACTGCCGTGCTGCCACAAAGTGCTCTCAAACAGGAACCCCCATGCAATACGACGCAGTCATCATAGGCGGCGGCCCGGCCGGGCTCGCCATCGCTTCCGAACTGTCGCGCACACGGCGTGTGCTGGTGCTTGAAAAAGGCATTGCCGGCAACACCAACCGTAGCTGGTTTGTGCCGCTCAACGTGGTGGACGACTCGATTCGGCCCTACACCTATGGCGGCGTCACGCGTTTTCTGGCCAACACCTTTTCCGGCGGCAAGGCGACCTGGAACGCGCGCCAGTTCCCGCGCTATCCCTATGTCGACGAGAAGCGCCTGCTTCCCGCTTGGGTCGACACCATCCGCGCCAATGGCTCCGAAGTGGTGGACCAGTGCGAATACCGCTCGCACCAGGTGAAGGCCGATGGGGTCACGGTCGATACCGGGCGCGGCCAGTTCTCCGCGCGGCTGCTGATCGACTGCACCGGCTACAACTCGTCGATTGCCAAGCAGTACGGCATCAGCCGCGCCAGCTAC
>JAUXWC010000289.1 GCA_030685025.1 Rhodoferax sp. | reverse complement strand
GCCACCTTCTGCGCGCTGTCGGAAACGAAGCGTGCCTTCTGGCTGGCAAGCTGCGCGGTCTGCTTCACTTCCTCCACGGTGGCGGTGGTCTCGCTCACCGCCGTTGCCGTTTCGGCGGCGCCCGAGGCCACCTGGGTGGTGATAGCGAGGATTTCGCTGGAGGAGGTGGTGAGCACATTGACGCCTTCATTGATTTCGCGCGTCGTCTGCCGCAGTTTCTCGACCATCACGCGAAACGCGCGCGCCAGGTCGCCGACCTCGTCGGCGCGGTTGTCCGCCGGCACGCTGACAGTGAGGTCGCCGCCGGCGACCTCGCCGGCGATGCCCGCGATCGCCCGCAGCGGCACGGCGATGATCCGGTTGAGAAGCAATACCATCGCCAGCCCGAACAGCATCGCCGCGATACCGAGGATGACAAACATGCGCACCGTCTGTTCGGTGCGCTGTTCGGAGATCGCCACGGCGGTACGCGCCCGCTCCACCGCCGTGTCGCCCAGCTCCCGGGCGATGGCGCGCATCTTGCGGTAGCGTTCTTCCTGCGTGTCCAGCGAAAGTGTCCTGGCCTGTTCCGCCTTCCCGGCATAAATCAGCGGTATGACCTCGGCATCGCGCGTTTGTGCGTACGCCTCGCGGATCGTCTTGAGCTCCTCGATTTGGCCGGACAGACGCGGATCGTTGCGGTTGCGTTCCAGCAGCCACCGTGTGGTCTCGGCGATCTCCTTGCTGCGCTGCTTGACCTCCTGGTGCCAGATTTCCTGATCGGAGCGCTTCGTCACCGCCATCATGCTGAACAGGGCGGCCCGTATCGCGTTTTCATCCGAGCGGAGGTTCAACAGGTCCACGGCATTCGAAAAATCCTCCTGATAGAGGTTTTTCTGCGACGCCTGGATCGCCGTAATGCCCAGGTAAGCGGTCGCGATCACGGTTGCGAGAAGGACGATCATCGTTCCGAAACCGGCGAACAGCTTGCCGCGTGTCGTAAAGTCGAGAAACCATTTCATGCTTTGTTCTCCCTATGTGCGCTGCGGGCGTCGGCGCGTGAATTTGAATGTGGGCTTTCCTTACCCGGACACGTGTTCCTGCACGACGATGCCTTCGTCCGTCAGCAGTTTCTCCGCATCGAGGATCACCAGGCGCCCGGGGGTCACGCCTTTCAGATAATCCTCACGAATGCCGGTAAGCGTGGGCAGGGACGGCTGGATGTCGGCCACCGCAATGCGGCGCATGCCGCTAATCGCATCGGCCAGGATGCCGAAGACCATGTCCCCGGACTGCAGCACGATGATCTTGTTGAGGTCGGTCAGTCCCTTTTCCGGCAGATCGAAGAATTTCTTGATGTCGATGACCGAGAGAATTTCACCGCGCAGGTTGACGATGCCCAGCACGAAGGCCGGCGTGCACGGCAGCGGCGTCAGGTTTTCCAGGGGCGCGACCTCTCGCACATAACGGGATTCGACGGCATACGTCTCATGGGCCAGCACGAATTCCACCACTTCAATGGACTCGGCTTCATGCCCGCCCGATGGTTCCCGTGCCAGTGCTTGCGCCCGCGCCTTCAGGATGTGTCCGATTTCCTCCTGATCCGGCATCCAGGCGTGCCGGGCGGCGGCGTCAGCCGCTTCCAGACGGCGATGGATTTCGGACCAGTCAATAGCGGGTACTTTGCGCATGGACTGTTCACTGGATTTCATATGCTGCTTCTTTCCGGTGACGCATTGCGGCGGGAGGCGTCAGGCGTGTCCAGCACGGACCGGATGATGTTCTCCAGCCGCCCGGCGGTTAGCCCATCCGATTCCATGACGGTTTCGTGACACGGGCGCCGCTGTAACAGCGTTAGCGCATTCCCGAAATACCGCCCCGCTTCTTCGCGCCTGCCTTGGGACAGGCGCAGGTTTCCCAGTGTGAAGTGGGCGAGCACGAAATCAGGAGCCAGGTACAGCGCTCGTTTGAGCGACTGTTCCGCCGCATCGGCCTGCCCCAGTTCTTGCCGGATGGTGGCGAGAAGGTAATGGCTTTGCGGGTTCAGCCTGTCCGTGGCGATGGCCTGCTCGCACCACCCGGCTGCCTCGGCCAGTCTGCCCTGGTCGGCGCAGAGCCGCGCCGTGACGCACAGCGCGTCCGCGCCATCCGGTGGCGCGGTTGGCGGCTTGATTGTCGGCGCCAGCACGTCCGGTTGTTGCGTTCCTGGCGGCGGGAAGAAGGGGGGTATTTCCTCTGCGGCCGGGATCGTCTCCCACGTTGCCGGAGAAGCCGCGGTAAACGCGGGGCCGGAATATTCGGCCCCCGCAGATGGGGGTGTAGCCGGCGCCGCTTTACGGTAAATGGCGGCGCCGGAAAAAAAATGAGCCGGCGCGAATTGTGCGAGCAAGGTGTTCGAGGCCTCTGCAGGACTGACGAGCAGCCCGCCGTCATCGACCAGCGCCCGGTGCAAGTTGCCGGCGATTTTCGCCGCCTGTGCCGCGGCAAAGTACATCAGCACGTTGCGGCAGAGTATCAAGTCCATGGCATGGATGTTGTTGGACAGAGACGGGTAAACGTCATCGGCAAGATTGAGGTAAGAAAACATCACCATCTTCTTGATGCGCGGATGGATTTCAAAGTAGCCCTGTCGCACTTCCTTGAAATACCGTTCCTTGATCCAGGCCGGTGTGTCGCGGAACGACCAGTCGCCATACACGCCATCGGCGCCCTTGCGCAGAAACTGCGGGTTGATGTCGGTTGCCAGCAGGGTGATGTCCCACCGCTCGTGGCCGGACAGCAAGCGGTCAAGCAGCATGGCGATGGAGTAGGGCTCCTCGCCCGTGCAGCAGCCCGCGCTCCAGATGCGCAGGCGGCGCCCCCGGTCGCGGCGGGAACGAATCAATGCCGGGAGTGCATACTGTTCGAGTAGTTCGAAACTCTTGCCGTCGCGAAAGAAATAAGTCTCACCTACCGTCAAATGAGTGGCGAGAATTTTTGTCTGGTGATGCGTCAGCGGAGCGGACAGCAGTTGGTGGACATAGGCCGCCACATTCGCCTCACCAGATGCGTGGGCGGCGGCGCTGATGCCGCGCTCCAGGTCGCTCCAGCGCTCTTCGGGGAAATTCAGCCCGGTTCGCTGCGCCAGCAATTCGCTCAGACTGGACAACATCCGCTCTGGAAGGATGTGTCGCAGGTCAGTCATCAGGTGGTTTCCAGCGCCTGTTCCAAGGAGGTCTCTTCCTCCAGGGAAAGAAACCGATCCAGATCGTGGATCAGAACCAATCCATCCGGGAGTTTTACCACCCCCTCGACGTACGCCATACTTGAAAGAATGCTTTGCGCTTCGGTCATGGCTTGTGCCGGGTACGCGATGACATCTGCCACGCTATCCACCACCAGGCCAACCGTCCGCCGCGCCGTATGCGCAATCACAATCTGGTCGGTCAGTGCGATCTCCCGCTGCGGCAGGCCAAAGCGCCGCCGCACGTTGATGATCGGGATAATCCGTCCCTGCACGTTGACTATGCCGAGCACGATGCCAGGTGCTTGCGGCAAGGGATTGATGGCCACGGCGCGCATCACCCCGTCCACCGCAGCCAGACGCAGGGCGTAGCGTTGTTCCCCTAAACTGAAGACGATTAATTGTTCGTTCATGGTTACCACCCACGCAGAAGCCCACTATCAAGGGCATCTTATTCGAAGACTGTATCCAAGCGCAACACGTGGTCTGTTGTACGCAGGGCTGTGTCATGGATTAGGGTAAGTTGCTGATTTCACACAGGTATTAATCCCTACTGGCTTTTTTCCGCTGTTGCCGTTACAAATACAGGCATGCCATTTGCCGCACCGGCGACACCTGTAGATCTCAAGCGAGTACGGGTTCGCCTAATCAAAGCTGACGAACGCGCCCAGTGGGACGTCTTGATGCGTGCTCACCACTACCTTGGTTTCGTGGCGCTGGTGGGGCGCAGCCTGCGCTACGTCGCAGAGATCGATGGTCATTGGCTCGCTTTGCTGGGTTGGGCGTCTGGTGCACTCAAAGTGGCAAGCCGAGACGACTGGATTGGCTGGTCGCCCACGCTGCAATGGCAGCGTCTGGCCTGCATCGCCAACAACAGCCGTTTTTTGATTCTCCCGGGTGAGCGTGTCAAGAATCTGGCCTCCCGCATTCTTGGCCTCAACTTGGCCTGCTTGAGTCAGGATTGGCAACTCGTTCATGGGCATCGGCTCATCTTGGCAGAGACCTTCATTGATCCGGCTCGCTTCACCGGCACCTGTTACCGCGCTGCCAACTGGGTCGAACTGGGGCACACCCGAGGGTTTTCCAAATCCAACGACACCTACACCGCTCACGGCCAACAAAAGCGAATCTGGGTTTACCCCTTGCATCCACAAGCCCAGAGCATTTTGTCTGGTGCTGTGGCGCACCCGGCACTGCCACGACTGGAGGTCAAAATGATGGTATTGAGCGACACCGATGCGCAGGCTCTGTTTGCGCGCTTGACTGCCATAGATGACCCCCGCGCCAAGCGAGGACTGCGCCACCAACAGCGATCGTTGCTGGCAATCATCCTGTGTGCAGTAATCAGCGGCGCGCAGGGCAGTACCGCCATTGGTGAATGGGTCAAGCGACTGCCTGTGGCGATGCTGCGCCGACTGCGCTGCCGCCGCGCCCAAGATGGCAGTTATGAGCGCCCCTCAGAGCCCACCATCCGGCGCATGCTCAAGGCAATCGATATTGAGCAACTTGAGCGCCAGTTAGGAGGCTGGTTGCAAACCCAAGGTGAGCGCGGCGAGCCCATTGCGCTTGATGGCAAGGTCTTGCGCGGCACGCGCAGCATTGGCTCGGGCAAAGATACGCTGCAACTGGTGAGCGCTTTTGGACACCACAGTGGTATGGTCATGAATCAGGTGGCAGTGCCTGACAAGGCCAGTGAAATGAAGGCCGTCAAACCCCTGCTCGACGCTATGGAGTTGAGCGGGCGGGTGGTCACAGCGGACGCCTTGCACACGCAAACCGAAACGGCACAGTATTTGGTCGAAGAAAAAGGGGCACATTACCTGTTTACGGTCAAAGACAACCAAGCAACCCTCAAAGCCGATATTGCCAGCCTCCACATGGAGGCATCTCCCCCCTGAGCATGTCACTTTGGATAAGGGCCATGGACGGGTGGAGAGCCGGCGCATCTGGAGCAGCGAGCTGCTCAACGACTATGTGAATTTTCCCTATGCCAAGCAGGTCGCCTGCGTGGAGCGCGAGGTCTTTGAGGTCAGCAAAAACACAACCCGCGTGGAGCGCGTTTATTTGATCAGCAGCCAAACCCGGGCACAGGCTGGCCCGGCACAACTCCTCAAACTCAACCGTGATCACTGGGGCATCGAAAACCGACTGCACTATGTGCGCGACATGGCCTATGACGAAGACCGCTGCCGGGCACGCACGGGCAACACACCACGCACGCTGGCGTGCCTGCGTAACCTTGCCATTGGCCTGCTGCGATTGTTCAAAGTCCCCAACATCAAAGCGGCGTTTCGTGACTTGGCTGCAGACGCGAACCAAGTGTTGAAGATGCTTCGCTTGTAGCGAGCACCCAACTTCCAGCACACGTGAATGTCGGCTGTGCCGGCGTTGTGCTTGCGCCTATTGCCTTGCCGCGACTCCTGCGGCGTTAACCAATATGACTCTTCGCCGCCCTAAAACAATCACACTACCCGCATCGATCGCCACCCGATCCCGCGCTCAAATGCTCTTGCCCAGACTTTGACGGGGCCGTG
>JAUXWC010000287.1 GCA_030685025.1 Rhodoferax sp. | reverse complement strand
TGGGGAAGAAGGTTGCCAAGATGCTGCGCGTGGTGCTGCGCCTGGTGGCCACGCACACCTATGTTCATCAAGAGAATCTGTCCAAACCCCGCACGCCGGGACCCAAGCCGCACAAATACATGACTCAGAAACATTGTTGATTACCTGCGTTTGGGCTTAACTTGGGTGGATTGCGTCGCCACGCTGGCGTAATGCGCTGTTATATTCTGACCAGTTCGTTACGCGGTAACGGGGTTTGGTGAACTTGTGGCGACGGCTCTCGCTATGTTTGTAGGGAACCGAGTTTTTGGAGAAGAAATCGACCCGCATCATGCCAGTTCGCAGAAATGGCGACGGAATTCTGATTTATTCAACAACGTCACCAAAACTGGATTGGCAAAGCTAGCAGGGATTTTATGAAAGTTACCTTCAAAAGTATTGACCATGCGAACTGGAAGGAATGCATTTGTTTGACAACCAACAATGATGGTAGCCGTACAACATTCGAGAAATTCATTTGTTCAAATGCAGTTTCCATTGCCCAATCAAAAGTTGAAGAGGGGTGGATCACAAAGGCGATCTATCACGACGCGACTATGGTTGGGTTCACGATGTATGGGTTTTGTCACGAAACGAATTCCTTTGAATTGTGTCGATTAATGATAGACCATAAATATCAGGGCAAAGGCTACGGTGCAGCCGGACTTGACAAGGTAATCGAAGAAATTAAGAAGCTCGATGGTTGTCGTGAGATTTTCTTGTCATTTGATCCTGAAAATCCAGCGAAGAGGCTTTATGAAAAATTCAACTTCAAAGACACTGGACGTGTTGTTGACGACGAACTGTTGTATTGCCTAAGGATAGGGCCTTGCGCCGGGGGCGTCGCATGTGAATAATATTCGTAATATTTTTTATCACACAATCCATAATAGAGAAACATTTATTTTGTAACTTGTCGGGGCTGTTGGTTGACACGTCTGTTGGCAAGAGATACCATTTGGCTATCTAAATGAAATCCACGGAGTCCAACATGACCGAAGCCACGTTGCTGATCAAAAAAATGCCTTCTGATTTGAAAGACTGGCTCGCGGCGGAGGCGCTGCGTAACCACCGGTCCATGAACAAGGAAACTATTCGCCTGCTGGAAGAAGCCCGCAGCTTGCGCGACAAGGCGGGCAAGCCGGCACGGAATGCGCAGTCCATTGCGGGCATTTTGCAAGCCATGCACACCTTGCCGGTGCTGGACCAGCGCCCCATGAACGAGGCTCTGTATGACGCCTCCGGCCTGCCCCAATGACGGCTGCGCAGGCCACACTGCGGGCCACTCTGGACGAGGCCATTGTCGATTCCTCGGCGCTGATGTGCATCTTGATGGGCGAGCCAGCGGCACCGCTGTTCATCTCGGCGCTGCAAAAGACCACCCGGCTGCACATCGGCGCGGCCACGCGGGCTGAGGTGTGGCTGGCCGCGTTCAACGCCAAGGGCACGGCGGGTGCCCAGCAAGTCGAAGCCCTGCTGGCGGCGCTGCAAGTGGAGACTGTAGATTTCACGCAAGACTCGCTGCCGCATTTCGTGGCAGGGGCCGAGCGCCACCACCACAAGGTGGACGCCAAAGCGCGGCTGAACCTGGGCGACCTGTTTACCTACGCTCTGGCCAAGGAGACTGCGCTGCCGCTGTTCTTTCAAGGCACTGACTTTGCCAATACGGCCATTGAAAATGCCATGGCGCTGCTGGGCTACGGCATGTCAGAAAAAGGCGTGCCGCTGGCTATGAGCGAGCGCCAGGGATGACGAAATGTTTTTTAATACCCCCACACCAATTCATGACGTTGCAGCACTTTGGGTTTGAGGCAGGGGAAGTCATGGGTATTGCTGGCGTGAGTGCAAGACCCGAAGAATATCAATCACGTCGCTGCCGACCTGATAAACCACGATGTAGTTTGGATGCACGACGTGCTCACGCGTGCCAGCGACGCGCCCGGGCCGGAACAAATACGGCTTGCACGGGCTTTTCGGCGTTCGTCTAGCACGGCCTGAACCTTGGCTATTGCGGCGTCGCGCTGTGGCGTGACATCCTGTGTGTCAAAGTGGGCAACGTCAACATCTGGCAGCGACGATGGCGTGTCGAATCCATGCAGGGTGTCCCACACCAGATTTCGCACCGCACCGGCGCCGATGCACCAGCAGTCAAGGCCGAGATCGCGCACCGCTGACAGTGCGGCCATGAACCAGGCGGACTGGCGCACGATGTCGATCAGGCGGGCGTGAAGTTCGGCTTCTGATTGGGGATGGCACTCGATCAAGTGGAGTGATCTCATGTCAAGTGGATCATTTCCGGGCCACGCTCGGGCCAGATCGGCTTCGATCATGACCTTGCGTCGTCCGCACCGTTGCCGGAAACCCGCCGTGTTCGAGACGGCTCGGAGTGGTCGACCAAGACCGGCTTCTACTGGATGTCATGGGCTGTTTTCGGCCCAGGTGCCGCGTTAACTGGCCATTCCCGTGTTGCGTCCGTGTTTCGGGCTTGCATCGCCTCGCCCTCCAAGGCGACACAAACACTGGATGGCATACGCGGTCACTGAAATCGATATGCCGGAGGCGCCAAGGGCGGCGAGAGAGACGTTGTGCACCGCATCGGCCGCGTGGAGCGTGCCATCAGGCCCGGGCCTGGCGAACGTCGCGCAGGCATCACCTATCACGGAAACACTGTATCCAAGGTCTTTGGCCTCACGCGCACTGGCTGTGACGCAGGCGTCGGTGGTCATGCCCACAAACACCAACTCACTTGTGCCGCGTGCCTCTAACGCCTGCCCAAAACTGATGTTCTTGAACACGCTGTTGGTGGATTTGTCGAAAACCGGCTCACCGTCGGCGGGCCACACGCAGGCCTTGATGTGGACCCCCGGACTGGCGCTGCAAAGTGGGGAGTTCGGTCGCAGAGAAAGGTGTCGTGTATAGAGGATGGGAAGCGATGCACGCCGCCAAGCGTCAATCAGGAGTGCGATGTTTTCTTCGCATTGCGGATTGCTGCGTTGACCGTACTGCGGATCGTCTAGGCCTGTCTGCATGTCGACGACAACAAGGGCTGACGCGGGACGCATTCGCATGGTGTCCGCGTTCAAGTTATAGGCAACGGGATGATCGCCCGTCGGCTCCCCGGATGGCGAACCCGGATGGATGGGCATATCGGCCGGTGAAGAGGGCAGGTGCTGTTGGGTGATCTGATCCATGTCCACCAGGTTTTCCTCGCCGCCACGAATGTACAGCCGCTTGCTGCGGCGCGGATAGTCACAAGCATCTTGTTCCAATCGCTGGCCCGCGACAAGGCAGACCAGTGGCGCGTCCCCGGTGTTTGTCATTCCGTGCGCCACCCCGCCGCGTGGAAACCCAAGGAAGTCACCGCCAGCAACGGCATGACTCGTGCCGTCGATCAGCGCTTCGCCATGACCCGACAAAACGTAGACAAATTCCTCCTCGCAGAGGTGACGGTGGTACTCGGTTGAATCACGACCCGGCATGATCGTCACCATGTGGACGCCAATCTGGGTGAGGCCGACGGCATCGCCCAAGGACTTGATCTCACGCACGGCATTCGGGTTGAGTGAATGGGTGCGCTGTTGGCCGACCATCGCGTCGATGGCGGCGGCCGTCAGCAGTTCGCGGGGGGTGTTCATGGTGGTCTTCTTGGGGTCGATGGTGGTTGGCGCATTCTATTGCTCGTCAGATGCGCAATCACTGTGTCGAGACGTGTCTGCGCGTTCAAGCACCACGCCCAAACCCCGCCACCGCCAGCGCAAACGCCGCCCGTGGGTCCGATGCCGCCGTGATGGCGCGCCCAACGATGATGTGGCTGGCGCCGGCCATCGCCGCTGCTTGAGGTGTTGCCACACGCACCTGATCAGTTGCGCCAGAGTCGGGCAACTGGATGCCGGGTGTGACGATCAGGCTGCCAGGGGGCAGGATGTGCCGCAGGCAGGTGGCCTCGCGCACCGAGGCCACCACACCGTGGCAGCCGGCGGCGGCGCTCAGGCGCGCCAGGCGTTCCACCTGGTCTTGCACCGATGGCGCCAGGCCAATCTCGGGCAGGTCTTGGTCGCTCAGGCTGGTGATCACCGTCAGCGCCAGCACGCGCAAGTTGGGGAAGGGCTGGGCCGCTGCCACCGCCGCTCGCAGCACGGTCGAGCCTGCACTGGCGTGCACCGTGACCAAGGAAGCGCCGAGTCTGCCGGCGGCTTTCACGGCGCCTGCCACCGAGTTGGGTATCTCATGCAGCTTCAGGTCAAGGAAGACCTCTTTGCCTGCCGCCACCAGTCCCCGCGCCAGGTCGGGCCCTGCCTCGGTTAGCAACTGCAGTCCGACTTTGTAGTGTCTGGCGTCGGGGCCGAGTTGATCAACCAAGGCCATCGCGGCAGAGGCAGATTCGAAGTCCAGTGCGACGATGACGGAGGAATGCGGATGTGGGCTCATGGTTGGCCCAAGTGCGGCGCCACCACCTCACGGGTTTGGGCGCTGGGCACGACCGGGAAGAACTCGAAGGTCACGCCGGTGCCGCGCCACTGCAGCACCCACTGCTGCAGCAGGCTGGCATCGTCACATTCCATCAGTTGGAAGCAGCGGCTGAAGTTGGGTTCAACCCAACTGTCGATGTAGGTCAAGCCCTCGGGCAGGCCGCGCCCGCCGTCGGAACGCGCTGGTAGACCGGGATCATGTCGTTGTTCTCGAAACGTTCGATGACCATGAACAGCATTGTGGTCCTCCTTGACGACAGGCCGCAATCAAGCGCCCCGGGTTCCAATCAGCACAGGTTGGTAAAACGCATCATCCAGGCGTCGCACGTTTTGAAAGCCGACATCGGCCATCAACTCCAACAGTACCGAGATGGAAACAGCGAAATACTTGGACCGCATGGCGTGTGTCCTCACCGCCCCAGACGACAACTCTTCTTCGACGAAGAAGAAGGTGATGTTGCAGAAGGGCCCCTCGAAGTCCCACACCTGAAAAGGCAGGTAGCGCTTGCCACCTTCGATCCGAACGCCATACGGTTTCAGGATGCCGGTGCCACGTGGCTCGGCGTCGTAGTCCCGAACGGTGATGACGCAGCCGCCACCCGGCTGGGCGCAGGCGTACATCTGTTCGAGGGCGCCACGGATTTCATCGTTTGAGAGCAGGTGTGGCAAGGAGTTGTCGGCGCACACCACAACATCAAACTCGCTGCCGTGGTGCGCATGGACTTGGCGCATGTCGCAGACCGAAAAGGCGACTTGCAAGTTGCGCTGTTTGGCCTCCAACTTGGCGCGCGCCACTTCAGCGGGTGACAGGTCTGATGCCGTTACCGCGTAGCCAAGGCGCGCCAGTGCCAGCGCTTGCGTGCCGATGCCACAAGCAACGTCGAGCACCCGTCGCTTGCCCGGCCACTCGCGCTCGATCAGCGCCGAGAGTTGCTGGCCCTGGCGCTCGATGCTGCCATTCCAGTCCTGGTGAATCAGGTGATAGAAAGGGGTGAGCTGGTCGTAGAAAGCGGTGTTGCGATGCATGGGAGTCAAGGAGTCACATAGGCTGATGCCGGACCTGATTGTCCCGCGCTTTTGGTGTCACGCCCCTAGTGTGTCCGATTCTGTGCCGCGTTCGATCAAGACCCGCTCGCACCGGACTTCGTGGCCGCCTTTGGGCCGGCAAGCCGCGCCGAATGGGCCTGTCCGTTCTCACAAATCCGCTGCAACGCCCAGGATGAGGAAAGGGCTCGTCATCGCGAGCGCAGCGTGGCGATCCATGTTGGCGTGCCAGGGTGGGTTGCCGCGTCGCTTCGCTCCTCGCAACGACGACTCTTCACAATCAATGTGTTCGAGCAAGGCGCCCGTTGGGCGCCTTCACGCTAAGGTGCGCCCGTATCCGCCCCCGCACCGCCGCCCAAAGTCTTGTACAGCGCCACCTGGTTCTGCAAGTACGCCAGGCGCACCTGCACCAGCGCTTGCTGGCTGGCGAACTGGGAGCGTTGGGCGTCGAGCCAATCGAGTTGGCTGGCGGCGCCGTTCTGGTAACGCAGGTCGGTCAGGCGCAGGCGGTCGGTTTCGGCGTCCAACTGGGCTTGCTGGGCTTGCAGTTGCTGGGCCAAGGTATCGCGCCCGGCCAGCGCGTCGGCCACTTCGCGAAAGGCGCTCTGGATGGATTTTTCGTACTGCGCCACGGCGATATCAAAGCCGACTCTGGCGGACGCCAACGCGGCCCGGTTGCGCCCGGCGTCAAACAACGGCAGCAGCGCTTGCGGCGCCACGGTGAAGCCCCACGCGCCATCCTTGAACAGGCCCGACAAGGCGCTGCTGGCGCTGCCCAGACCGGCCGTCAGCGAGATGCGCGGGAAGAAGGCCGCACGCGCCGCACCAATGTTGGCGTTGGCGGCCAGCAATTGTTGTTCGGCCTGGCGAATATCGGGGCGGCGTGTCAGCAGGTCGGAGGGCAAACCGGCGGGCAGCTCGGGCAGGCGCAGCAGCGTGAGCCGCGCCGAGGGCAGGCGTGCGCGCACCTCGGCGGGCAGTGCTTGACCGAGCAGCAGCACCAACGCGTTTTCGTCCAGCGCCCGCTGACGCTGTTGCTGCGCCAGCGTGACGCGGGCTGACTCCAACAGCGACTGGGCTTGGCGCAGTTCCAGCTCCGAGGTGGCGCCGTAATCAAAGCGCAATTGCACCAGCTTGAGTGAGCCCTCGCGGGTGGCCAGCGTTTGCTGGGATATCGACAGCAGTTCCTCATCGGCCAACAGTGCCAGCCAGCTTTGCGCCACGCTGGCGATCAGGCTGATGCGCGCGGTGCGGCTGCCCTCGGTGCTGGCCAGAAACTGCGCCAGGGCTTGCTCCTTGAGGCTGGCCACGCGGCCGAAAAAGTCAAGCTCATAAGCCGTCACCGCCACGCCGGCGCTGTAGAGGCTGTTGATGCCGCCGGAACTGGTGGGTGTACGCGAGCCGGTGGCAACGGCGTTGAGCGTCGGCCACTGGTCAGCACGTTTGATGCCCAGTTGCGCGCGGGCTTGCTCGATGTTGAGCACGGCCACACGCAGGTCACGATTGTTGGCCAGGGCGGTGTCGATCAACTGGCGCAACGAGGGGTCGGCAAAGAAGTCTTGCCAGGCCACATCGCTTGCGGGCGCGGTGGGTGTTGATGCAGATGGGGATGCAGATACGGGTGCAGATGCGGCACCAGTTGCCGCCGCCGGCCACTGCTCGGCCACGGGCGCAGCGGGGCGCTGGTAGCTGGGGATCATCGAGCATGCCGACAGGCAAGCGGCAGCGAGCAGCGCCAGGAGCGAGCTTGGACTATGGAGACGTGTGGAATTCATGTCAGTGCGTCGTCAGTGCGTCGTCATTGCGAGCGAATGCAATTGGCCCGTCATTGCGAGCGAAGCGCGGCAATCCACGGTGGCGTGCCGAAGACATGGATTGCCGCGCTGCGCTCGCAATGACGGACTTCGATTCGGATTGCCGCGCTGCGCTCGCAATGACGGGATAGAGGTACTTTTGCAATTTCA
>JAUXWC010000173.1 GCA_030685025.1 Rhodoferax sp. | reverse complement strand
ACCTGCACGATAGTCGGCAAGCGCTTCGGCTGCCAATTGGTCGAGCTTGCCATCACCTGCGTCCTGCTCGATTTGCCTGTCCCACGCGTTTCCGTCAAACTCAGCGAACCACCGCCGGAATTCAGCTAACTCCATCGGGGGTAGCGATTCCACGGCATTCTCAATTGACTTCACGTTTCCCATGTGTCCGCTCCTTTCGCGCCGCAATCACTGAAGTATGCAGCAAGTCAACGGTCGCCCGGCTTCTTGTCGGCTAACCAATGTCAATCGCAATACCTGCGAATGATACTGGCCGAACGACTGGTAAGCCCATGCCCGCGTTGGCGTGCCAGTGACCCTGGCCATCGCGCACTCGCCACGCCCCCGTGCCCACCGGTTGGAGTGGGCGGGCCTTGCGCCAGATCTCAGATTCCCAGCAGCTTCCTGGCCTCGCCCAGAGCCTTTATCGAGTCATCGTGTTTGCCAGCCTTGTGCAGCTTCTCGCCTTCGGCGCGGAGTGCCTGCACTTTGGTCAAGTCCGCTGCGGACAGCTTGGGTTCGGTCGCGATCTTGGCGTCAATCGCTTTCATGTCGGCCGGACAGTGGTAGGCAAAGGCGCTGGCGCTGGCCAGGATCATTGAGCCGATCAGAAGTTTTTTCATGGTTTGGTCAGAGGGGCGCCAGGACGTACTGGCAGCGCGATTTTCAGCCGCTGGTGTCGCGGCGCCCGGCGGACCGAACATAGTTGCGTTGCCTGTAGTGTCTTTGTCGCGGCGCAAGGAGTACTCGCAGACCATGACCGGGCCGCGTGGAGTGGTGTGGAGTGATTGACGGCCACGCCACCGCACACGATACTGTCGCGACATCATTGGACGCAACAGTTGAAAGGGAGGAGGCATGGCCGACGCAAACAACCACGACACTGCGCGCGCAGACTACTTGCGTGGCCTGGCCATGCGACCGAATGAGGCTTTCACGGCGTGGCGCCAGTTGAATCCCTCCGAGCAGTTTCTCGTCATCACCCAAATGGGTATGTTCTATGACCTCGCATTTGTCCGCACGTTTCAAGCCATGGCGGGTAAACACGTGCGACCAAGTGTCGAAATCACCATTACCAACGCCCCACGCATCCAACATACACCGCAAGCCCTGCGTGCCGCCGGGTTTGGTTTGCAGCCTGGCAGCAGCACCACGCAGTACTGGGTGCACCCATCGGGGCGCCAGGTCTGGCTGATTGCGCCACCCAAATCGTTGCCGCCGCCAAGTCTGTTTCCGTCAACCCTCAACCCCGAAATCGCCGATGAGGACCGACTCGGTCAGGCAGACCAACTTGTGCAACGCTATCGATTGCTGGAGCAGAAGGCGGTTGAGATCAAACGGCGCCGAGTGACCAGAAGTCAGTCGCCCAAGGAGTACTACGAGTCACGCGCTTACTGGTGGCAAGACCACGCCACTTGGCGCCGGGACGTCGATTCCCTTGAAGACGAATTGGATCCGGCCACCCTGTCACGCCTGGCTTCGACCGAGCGAGCCCAAATCCAGCAACGCATGCAAGCGCTCAAGAACCTGACGGGTGTCGCGCCGCAGACCATGCTTGAGCCGCTGGAGGCGATCAAGCCGCGATGATTGAGGTTCGGTACGCGATTGGGTGCGCGATGCGTGCGGGCACTGCCTTCACCGACAATTCCCCCATGAGCATTGCACACTACATCAAGGAAATCGGGCGCGGCAAGGACGGCGCCCGGTCACTGAGCCGCGAGCAGGCGGCGGACCTGTTGGGCCAGGTGCTCGACGGCGGCGTGACCGATCTGGAAATTGGCGCCTTCTGTCTGGCGATGCGCATCAAGGGTGAGACGGCGCAGGAGATGGCGGGTTTTCTGGACGCCACCCACGCGCGCATGGACCGACTGCCCTCCAGCGAGAAACCCCTGGTGGTGCTGCCCAGCTACAACGGTGCACGCAAACTGCCGGGGCTCACGCCCCTGCTGGCCCTGCTGCTGGCGCGTGAGGGTTTGCCGGTGCTGATTCACGGCGTGGCCACCGAATCAAACCGCGTCTACACGGCAGACGTGCTGTGTGCCCTTGACATACCAGCGCAGGTAGCTATCAAAGCAGTAGCAGCCGGGACAGTCGTGTTTGTGCCGACCGTGCTCCTGAGCCCCGGCCTGCAACGCCTGCTGGACGTGCGCCGCGTGGTGGGCCTGCGCAACCCGGCGCACAGCCTGGTCAAGCTGATGAACCCCAGCCAGGGCCGCAGTCTGGTGGTGGGTAGCTACACGCACCCCGAGTACGCGCTGTCGATGGCCGCCACCGTGGAGTTGATGGGCGCCGACGCCATGCTGTTGCGCGGCACCGAGGGTGAAGCGGTGGCCGATGCGCGGCGTATTCCGAAGATGCAAGGCTTCGTCGCCGGGCGACCCATTGACCTGCAGGAACCGCAAGGCGGCACCTTGACCACCCTGCCCGATTTGCCGGCCCAGATTGATGCCGCCAGCACGGCCGCCTACATTCGCCGCGTCATGGTGGGCAATAGCCCGGTGCCAGCGCCCATCGCCTTGCAGGTGCTGCACATCCTGTGGTTGGTCTCGTTGATGTAATTTCGCCCCCGGCCGTCCGCTGGCGCGTCGGCCCGATCCCCCTACACTCGGCGGCATGCAAAGTTTTGATGCGGTGATGGTGGGCGCTGGCGCGGCCGGACTGTTTTGTGCCGGGGTGGCCGGGCAACTGGGCCTGAAGGTGCTGGTGCTGGACCACGCAGCCAAGGTGGCGGAGAAGATACGCATCTCCGGCGGTGGGCGCAGCAACTTCACCAACCGCGAGGTGTCGGCGGCCAACTTCCTGGGCGACAACCCCAATTTTTGCCGCTCCGCGCTGGCGCGCTACACACCGGCCCACTTCATCGCGCTGATGCAGCGCCATGGCATCGGCTTCCACGAGAAACACAAGGGGCAATTGTTTTGCGATCGATCCTCTGACGACCTGATCGCCATGCTGCTGGCCGAGTGCGATGCGGGAAGCGTCACCCGCTGGCAACCGTGCGGCGTGCGGCGCGTCGGCTTCTCGGCGGGTGCCGATCCCGCCACCGGCACCGGACACTACGAGATCGACACCGATCGCGGCCCGGTCCGCACACCCCGGCTGGTTGTGGCCACGGGCGGTTTGTCGATCCCCAAGATTGGCGCCAGCGACTTCGGCTACCGCCTGGCGCGCCAGTTTGGCCTGCGCATCGTCGCGCCGCGCCCGGCCCTGGTGCCATTGACCTTTGATCCGCTGGCCTGGAGCCCTTACGCCGAACTGGCGGGCCTGTCCTTGCCCGTCAGCATCGAGACTGGTGTGAAGAAAAGCAAGACCTCGTTTCGCGAGGACCTGTTGTTCACCCACCGAGGCCTGAGTGGGCCGGCGGTGCTACAGATTTCCAGCTACTGGCAGGCGGGTTCGCCGCTGCGCATTGACCTGGCGCCCGAGCACGACCTGCTGGCCGAGCTGCTGCGCGCCAAGGCCACATCGCGCAAGCTGATCGCCAATGAACTGGCGGCCTGGGTGCCCGCGCGTCTGGCGCAAACCTGGACCCAGCCCAGCCAGGCCGCGCCTTACGACCTGCTGCGTCCTGTCAGTGACGCCACCGACAAAGCGCTGGGCGCCCTGGCCGAGCGGCTGCAGCGCTGGGAGCTGACGCCCTCGGGGACCGAAGGCTATGCCAAGGCCGAAGTCACCGCTGGCGGCGTCGACACGCGCGAGCTGTCGAGCCAGACCATGGAGTCGAAGCAACCCGGCCTGTACTTCATCGGCGAGGTGGTCGATGTCACGGGCTGGTTGGGGGGCTACAACTTCCAATGGGCTTGGGCTAGCGGCTTTGCCTGCGCGCAGGCGTTGGGGCATCGGCGCACATAAGGTCCAGACAAATGCGAAATGAACGAGGTGGGAGCCATGCGCTAGTTATGTACAATTCGCATCAATATGCAAATTACGGAAACGAGCATGCAAACGATTAGCGCTACCGACCTGGCTAGAAATACCCGAGAGATACTGGACAAGGTGGCCAGCCGAGGGGAGAGCGTGGCGGTCGAGCGCAATCACACCTTGATTGCCCAAATCGTGCCGCCAGTGCGGACCATGACCGCGTCTCAGGCCTTTGCAGAGCTAAGGTTGCCAATGCTTACGCCGACGCAAGCCACTGCTTGGCTCAAGGATAGCCGCCAAGATTTTGGCGACACCGTGCGTGATCCATGGGCATGATTTTCGATAGTTGTATATGGGTGGGACTTGCCTCCAACCAAGTGGATCGACAAGCGGTCATTGATGTTGCGGGCGAGGCGCCGGTGTTTACGTCGGTCATCTCACTTGGTGAACTGAGTTTTGGTGTGCAGTCATGCACAGACCCAAGCGAACGCGCGATGCGCGCCGCGTACTTGCGCCAGGTGGAAACTCGCCCGACACTTGACGTCTCCAAGCACACGGCTGCGGCCTTTGGCGTGCTCGCGGCGGCCGTCAAGCAGGGCGGCCGATCACCCCGACCGCGCTACAACGATCTGTGGATAGCCGCACAGGCCATCGAACACGGGTATCTGCTCTTGACACTCAACCCCAACGATTTTGCCGGCCTACCAGGACTGCGGCTTGCAACACTTTCGCCCAAGGCGCAGGCGTAGCAAGGCACACAACACGGCTGGTGACGCGCCAGTTGGCGGTGGGTGAAACCATCACCCAAACGGAGTGGCGAATTGACTCATGCCGGCAACACCGCCTTGAGCACATAAGCAATGCGGGGAAAGTGCACGTGTACGACGCCGGCGCGTTCGTCCACACGACGCAAGGTGTAGCGGGTGCGCGTGGCGGCGACCAGTTCGCCTTCGGTGGTCTCCTGGCCGAAACTCTCGGCCGCCACGGTGACACGGCTGCCGAGTTCGATGCCGTGTTCGTCCTGAAACGTGTGGTGGTTCTGGACGGCTGGCCCGACGCAAGCGGCGCAGACCGCAATGGCCTCGTCGGCTGTGAACTTGGACATCTGCCCATGGCCCAATGCGGCCATGCGGTCCATCCAGTTCAGCACTGCCGGCGTGGCATCCAGAATGCCGGCCATCACCGGCACCCGCACGCGCGAGAACCACAGCGGATGGTAGGCCGCGAAGTCGGCCACGCAGGGTGTGCCGCCGAACAGAAAGTCCTGGCCTTCGAGCATGTCGGCGATGCGTCGCAGGTAACTCTTGTAGGCGGCGGTGGCGTCGGCCGGGCGCAGCCGGACCATGCCGGCGCTCATCGCGGCGCGATCGGCGCCAAAGACCTTGGCAAGCTCGGGCGGAGCGCCTTCGAACATCGCCGCGGCGCCCTTGGGCTGCAGGTTGTAGGCCATGGCTGCCCAGAACAGCGTGGTATCGGCCCACTGTGCGACGATGCGCGCCACGCCGCCCTGGTGCGCAGGGTACAGGGTGGGCGTGGGCTGCAGGTGTTCCAGCACGTCGCAAATCAAGGCGCTGTCGCAGTAGACGTCCGAGCCGATTTGCAGGAAGGGGGTCTTGCGGTAGCCACCGGTCAGTGCCAGCACGTCGGGTTTGGGCATCACTGCGGGGATGACGACCGAGCGCCAGGCCAATTGCTTATAGCCCAGAACCAGGCGCACCTTCTCGGAAAAAGGCGAGGTCGGGTAATGGTGCAGGATGATGTCGCTCATATCAGCTTGACCAGTTGCTTGCCAAAATTCTTGCCTTTGAGTAAGCCCAGAAACGCTTCCGGCGCCGCTTCGATGCCCTGCGCGATCGATTCGCGGGCGCGCAGCTTGCCGGTGGCCACCAGCGTGCCCAACTCGGCCAACGCCTCGGGCCAGACCTCCATGTGCTCGCTGACGATAAAGCCCTGCACCTTGAGGCGATTGGTCAGAATCAGGGCCGGGTAGCTCAGCGGCAGCGGTGCGCCATCGTAGCCGGCAATCATGCCGCACATGGCGATGCGGCCAAAGGCGTTCATGCGTGGCAGCACGGCGTCGAGCACCATGCCACCGACGTTTTCAAAATAGCCATCGATGCCGTTGGGGCAAGCATCTTTCAAAGCCTTGGACAGCGAGGCGGCGTCGGCATGCGCTTTGTAGTCAATACAGGCGTCAAAGCCCAGTTCTTCGACCGCGTACTTGCATTTGTCCGGTCCACCGGCGATGCCCACGGTGCGACAGCCGCGCGCCTTGGACAGGGCGGCAAAGGCGCTGCCAACGGCGCCAGTGGCGGCGCTGACCACCATGGTCTGCCCAGCCTGAGAACTCGCGGGACTGACCTTCAGCTCTGTCCTCGACTGATTAGGCTCGATGATCTTGACCAGCCCGTACCAGGCGGTGACGCCGGGCATGCCCACCGCGCCGAGGTAGGCGCTCAGCGGCACATGGGTGGTATCGACCTTGCGCAGCGCACCCGGTTGCAAGGCATCGACCACGCTGTACTGCTGCCAGCCGCCCATGCCAACGACCTTGTCGCCCACGGCGAACTTCGGGTTGCGGGATTCCACCACCTCGCCCACCGTGCCGCCGCCCATGGTCTGGCCCAGTGGCTGAGGCAAGGCGTAACTCTTGGCATCGTTCATGCGGCCGCGCATGTAGGGGTCCAGGCTGAGGAAGTGGTGGCGCACCAGCACCTGGCCCTCTTGCAGTGGCGGCGTGTCGGCTACCACCAGCTTGAAGTTGCTCGCGACCGCCTCGCCAGTGGGACGGTTGTCGAGTTGGATTTGCTTGTTCTGTGGCATGGAAGGGTTCTCCTGGAGTAATCACAACTGCTATGCAATAGACAGCGGTTTATGAGCATGTACGACCGTGTGGCTTCAATCGGTTGGCAGGACCGTCTGGTCGATCTGCAGTGGGTTGACGCGCCGCCCGCCGGTGGCCAAGGCCCGCACGTATTTGAAGGTGCCGGTAGCGTGGGCGCAGGGTTGGCCCGATGCATCAAACACCGTGGCCTCGGTAAACGCCAGCGTCACGCTACGGTGCATCAGGCGCCCCTTGGCGGTCAGCTTGCCCTGCGCGGGCTGCATGAAGCTGGTCTTCATTTCGATGGTGACCACGCCCATATCCTTCTGCACGCTGCGCGCGGCCACCGCCATGGTTACGTCGAGCAACGTCATCAGCGCACCGCCATGCGTGACGCCAAAGGAGTTGAGGTGTACCGGCAGTGCCTCGTAGCTGATCTGCGATGCGCCGCCGTCAAACAACTCCAGGTCGAAACCCAGATGGTTGACGAACGGGATCTCGACGCCGAATTTCATGCTGGTCAGCCGCCGGTTACGACGGAGACGCCTCCATCCACCGCCAGCCACTGGCCGGTGATGTGTTTGCCGGCGTCGGAGGCGAACAGCACACACACGCCCTTGAGGTCTTCGTCGTCGCCCAGACGCCGCAGCGGCGCGTGCGCGGCGAGCTTTTCCTCGCCCATCGCCTTGAGTGTATGAGCGGTCATCTTGCTCGGGAAGAAGCCCGGGCAAATGGCGTTGACGGTGATGTTGTGCTTGCCCCATTCGGCACCCAATGTGCGCGTGAAATTGATCACCGCACCCTTGGACGTGTTGTAGGCAATAGTGTTCATGCCTTCGGGGTTGCCCCCCAGCCCGGCGATGGACGCCACGTTGATGATGCGCCCGCTGCGGCGTGGAATCATGCTCTGTTTGGCCAGCATCTGGCTCAGGATGAAATAGCTGCGCACGTTGAGGTTCATCACCTTGTCCCAGGCCTCTACCGGATGATCTTCGGCCGGCGCGCCCCAGGCGGCACCGGCGTTGTTAAGCAAAATGTCCACGTCGCCCATGCGTTGCAGCGTCTCGCTGACCAGGTGCGCGATGTCGGCCTCCTTGGTGCAGTCCGCCGCGATCCAGCGTGCGTCGATGCCGGCGGCCTGCAGGTCGGCTGCGGATTGCTCGAGGTCTTCCGCCTTGCGCGAGCTCAGCATGATGCGCGCGCCCGCCTCGCCCAGCGCGTAGGCCATTTGCAGGCCCAGGCCACGCGAGCCGCCGGTAACGAGAGCGGTTTTGCCCTTGAGATCGAACAGTTGTTGAATCGTGCGTGCCATGCTGAGTCCTTTGTCTGAAATGAATGCTGAATTTGCCATTGTGCGGCGATTGCCACGGCGGCCATGTCTCGGGGGTGATAAGGGTTTGACATACGGGTTTGAGGCATCACGCCATGCCAGGAAAAAAGTGTACGCTGTGCCGGCACACTGAAGTGCTTGCCTGGGGGAATCTCACATGGACTCACGATGCACGCGATTCACCGCGCGGATCTGCTCGACCTTGGCCTTGGCCGCGTTGACACTGGCACTTGGTTGCGCGCCCGATTCACAGACCACCTTGGTGATGCGTAGCTCGGTCGATCACCTGCAGTCGCGCGAGACCGTCACCGCCACGCTGGGCACTTTGCACGATGACGGCCGGTCGGCCTTTCTGACCAGCAGCATCCTGCCGCAATCCGTTTACACCGTGCATACCAGCGGGCGGCTGCACGTGGCGCGTGGCTCGGTCCAAGTCAGTTTTGTGGACCGCGAGGGAAAGACGCAAACTGTTCGCGCCACGCCAGCCGAGCCCGGTCAGTGGAAGGCAGACGTGCGGGCGCGAAAGAACAGTGACAAGCAGGTAGGCTTCTTTCTGAAGCTGGAAGCCCTCGAGGGGCAACCGCCGCGAGCCGACGGGATTGTGATGGAAGTGACCTTCAGTCCCGGCTGACAAGGACCGAGCAAGCCGCACCCACCCGGTGCTGGCCGCTAAGCTGCCAGCAATGTCTGACCACCAAGATCTCTTGTACAGAACGATATCAAGGCTACTAAAATGCAATCATTGACATCAATGCATGGAGTTGTAAGCCATGGCATCAATCACTGTCCGTAACCTACCCGATGAAACACACCGCGCTTTGCGTATGCGCGCCGCGCTGGCCGGGCGAAGCACCGAGGCCGAAGTTCGGGCCATTCTTGAGAGCGCCGCGCGGCCCGAAGGCCGCGTCAAGCTTGGTTCCTTGCTGGCCGAAATCGGCCAGCAGGCAGGGGGCTTCAATCTGGAGATTGAACGCGACAAGACACCGGCCCCTTTGAGGCCGCTGGCTTGACCGTCATCAACCCCTGGACAGTGCAACACCGAGGCGTGTAGGAGCGGCAATCCAGGTCTACAGCACTTCGAAAACACCCGCAGCGCCCATGCCGCCACCGATACACATGGTGACGCAGACGCGCTTGGCGCCACGGCGCTTGCCCTCAATCAGGGCGTGGCCGGTCAGGCGCTGGCCGCTCACGCCGTAGGGGTGGCCCACCGCGATGGCGCCGCCGTTAACGTTGAGCTTGTCACCGGGGATGCCCAGTTTGTCGCGGCAGTAGATCACCTGCACGGCAAACGCCTCGTTCAGTTCCCACAGGTCGATGTCGCTGACCTTCAGGCCCAGACGCGCCAACACCTTGGGGATGGCAAACACCGGGCCGATGCCCATCTCGTCGGGCTCGCAACCGGCCACGGCGAAGCCCAGGAAGCGACCCAGCGGCTTGAGGCCCTTTTTCTCGGCAATGGCTTCGTGCATCACCACCACGGCGCCACCACCATCGGAGAACTGGCTGGCGTTGCCGGCTGTGATCAGGCCACCGGGCACGGCCGAACGCAGGCCGCAAATGCCTTCAACGGTGGTGCCGGCACGGATGCCTTCGTCGTTGGTGACGGTGACCTTTTTGGTCATCAGACCCATGACTTTGTCCGCCACACCCATGGTGACCGTGATCGGGGCGATCTCGGCGGTGAACAGGCCGGCTTCCAGCGCCGCAGTGGCGCGCTGCTGGCTGGCCGCGCCGTATTCGTCCATGGCTTCGCGGCTGATGTTGTAACGCTTGGCCACGTTCTCGGCGGTCTGCAGCATGTTCCAGTAGATTTCGGGCTTGTTCTTGACCAGCCAAGGGTCGGCCAGCATGTGCTGGTTCATCTCCTGCTGCACGCAGGAGATCGCCTCCACGCCACCCGCCACATAGATATCACCCTCGTTGGCAATGACGCGCTGCGCTGCCAATGCGATGGTCTGCAAGCCGGACGAACAAAAACGGTTGACCGTCATACCCGAGGTAGTGACCGGGCAGCCCGCGCGCAGCGCAATCTGGCGCGCGATGTTGGCGCCGGTCGCGCCTTCGGGCGTGGCGCAACCCATGATGACGTCGTCCACCTCGGCGGCTTCGATGCCGGCGCGCCCAATGGCATGCTCGACTGCATGGCCACCAAGTGTGGCGCCGTGTGTCATGTTGAAGGAACCCTTCCAGCTCTTGGCCAAAGGGGTGCGGGCGGTGGAAACGATTACGGCGGCGGTCATGGTGAATCCTTAAGAATTGCGAATCAGAGCGCGGATGCCTTGGCACCCTCGCTTATCAGTCGATGGTAGAAGCGGATGGCTTCCGCGTAGTTGCTGGTGGACAGGCGCTCATTGGTTCCGTGGAATCGCTTCAAGTCCTCGGCGTTGGCACGCACTGGAGAAAACTTGAAGATATGGTCGCTGATGTCGCCATAGTGGATGGAGTCGGTAGCTGCCACCATCAAGCCGGGCGCGACCAGCGCGTCAGGAAAAATTTCCCGAATGGTCTTGTTCAGCAAGCGATACTGGGCCGAGCCGGTGGGCGCCACCTTGGAGGCGTTGACCGCCCCTGGCAGCGCAAAGAGCTCAAACTTGTCGGGCCCGACCGCTTGGGTAACCTGCGTGCGCATGTGGTCAAGCACCTGCTCCTTGGTATCGCCCGGCAGGATGCGAAAGTTCACCGTGGCTTCGGCGCGGCCGGGCAGCACGTTTTCCTTGTTGCCGGCATTGACAATGGTCAGCGCCGTGGTGGTGCGCAGCATGGCATTGGTGCTGGCGGCTGCTTCGAGCTGTTTTTGCACCACCGGGCCGAAGAGCCACAGATTGGACAGTGCGACCCGCGAAAACCCGCTCATCTCAGGCGCAACGGTGTCAAACATTTCGCCGCCAACGCCGCGAATACCACCCGGCAGTTGTTCGTCGTCGAGCCGCTTGAGTGCCGCACTCATCATGGCAATGGCGCTCGTGCCCTTTTTGGGTGGCATGGAGGAATGCCCCGGTGTGGCGGACATCTTCAGCACCACCGACAGGTAGCCCTTTTCTGCCACGCCAATCAGCGCAGCGGGCTTGGACAGGCCCGGCAGGATGCCATCGAGCACCAGCAGGCCTTCGTCGATCACGAAGTCCAGGTGGACCTTGCGTTCCTTCAACAATGCGGCAATGCGCACCGCACCCCGGCTGCCACCCACCTCCTCGTCTGCGCCAAACGCCAGGTACACCGTGCGCTCGGGCTTGAAACCGCTGGCGACCAGCATCTCCACGGCTTCGAGCTGCGACATCAGGTTGCCCTTGTCGTCCCACGAGCCGCGGCCCCAGACGAAACCGTCCTTGACCACGCCTGAAAACGGCTCTTGCGCCCAGTCTTTCTCGGTGCCCGGTGCAATCGGCACCACGTCCTGGTGCGCCAGCAACAGCATGGGGGCTGCCTTGGGGTTGCTGCCCTCCCACGTATACAAAAGACTCAGCTCACCCACCACCTCGCGCTTGAGGAGCGCATGGGTTTTGGGAAACCGGGTCTGCAGCAGTGCGTGGAACTGCGTGAACTGGTCGACATTGAGCGTGGCGTCGTCGCGAGAGGAGATGGTGCGCAGGCGCACTGCCTCACCCAGGCGAGTGGCTGCGCCGGCCTCATCCACGGACAACGCGGCCAGCGCCGGTACGTCGAGCTGGCGCGATCCCTTGCGCAGCGTGTTAACGGCCAAGGCCGCAGCCAGCAGCAACACCACGGCCAGCGCGCCGATCAGAAATTTCTTGATCATGGACATGGGGGCCGCCGATCAGGTAAAGCTCTTGCCTTCAGCCGCCAGCTTGGCCAGCAGCGGCGCGGGCTGCCAGAACGTGGCGTCGTCCATCGGGTTTTGCGCAAAGCGGTTCATCGCCTGCACCACGTTGAACAGGCCGACCCGGTCAGCGTAGTGCATTGGGCCGCCACGGTAGACGGGGAAGCCGTAGCCCATCAGGTACACCATGTCGATGTCGCTGGCCTTGGAGGCAATGCCGTC
>JAUXWC010000272.1 GCA_030685025.1 Rhodoferax sp. | reverse complement strand
GATCAACCACCAGCAATCGGCGGCCAAATGGCCAGCACATCGCCCGGCTGCAGGGCCTGTGTCAGGCGCTGCGCCGGGGCAATGTAGCTGCCGTTGAGCAGCACCAGATGCACCAGCTTGGGCGGCATGCCATAGGGCTCGATGATCTGGCTGATGGTGGCCTGCGGGGCCACGTCAACTTCGATCACATTGGTGTGGCGCGCCTCGACCGGCAGGTAGTCGGTCAACTGGGCAAACAGTTTGAGGGTGATCCGCATGAAAACCACGGGTTACCGGCGCCGCGCATCATCGGCGCCGCTCCAGCCGCCCTGACCCTGCGCACTGGCCAAGTAGGCCTGCATCAGTTGCGTGGGATCACGCATCAGGGCGTCTTTCCACGCGCCCAGCTTCACCTGGCCCTCCACCAGGCCACGCATCACCCCAACGTGCTCGGTCCAGCCAACCGAATTGCAGCCCACCAACACATCGTCCTTGAACTGCAGACTGAGGTGGCGGCCACCTTGTTTGTCGGTCAGCTCGGCGTGTTCGCCACCGGCCACACCAGCCCAGTCGCCGAAACTGGCGGAGATCAGGCCCAGCGTGTCGAGCACGTTGATCTGGGTCACGCCCTTGAGTTCGGCACGTGCTGCCCGACCTCTGACATGGGCAACCATGTTGAGCGCGGCCACCCTCGCCTGTTCAGCGGCGTTGGGCTGGATCGCACTCACGATGGTCTTGCCCGACACCTTGTCAAAGGCCTCGGCGCAGTCGCCGGCGGCGTAGATGCCAGGTACATTGGTCTGCAAGTGTTCATCGGTAAGCACGCCCATCAAACAGGTCAGGCCGGAGTCTTCCAGAAAACCGATGGCCGGTTTAACGCCGGTGGCGCTGATAACCAAGTCGGCCGACACGGTCTGGCCATTCGACAGGCGCACGCTCAAGGGGCTGCCCATGGCAATCGCCTCGACACGGGTGCCGGTAAAAACTTGCACGCCCTTGGCCTGGCACCAGTCGCGAATCATGCCGCCCGCCGTGGGGCCCATCATGCGCGGCACCATGCGGTCACCCATCTCGACCACGGTCAAGTGCACGCCGCGCGCCGCCAGGGCTTCCATGATGATGCAGCCAATAAAACCGGCGCCCATCTGCAGCACGCGCGCACCCTTGGTCGCCAACGCTTGAATAGCGCGGGCATCGGCCAGCGTCCAGCAGGGGTGCACGCCAGCGCAGTCCATGCCCGCAATCGGCGGGCGGACGGGGCTGGAGCCAGTCGCGATCAGCAAAGTGTCGAACTTCAGCGTCTGGCCGTTGTCCAGCCGCACCGTGCGTGCCGTCGCGTCAAGCTGCTGGGCGCGAGCCTGCACCAGGTCAATCTTGAGATCGGCATAGTGCGCGGCGCCCTTGCGCAGATAGGTGCCGCGCTCATCCACATCGCCCATCAGCAGGTAGGGAATGGCCATGCGCGAGTAGGGAGGCTCGGGTTCGTCCCCCACGATGGTGATGGCATCCAGTGGAGCCTGCTTGCGGATAGTTTCGGCGGCGATGACGCCAGCCGGGCCGGCGCCGAGTATGAGGTGATGTGCCATGACAGTGCCCTGCGTGTTGTGAAAAAGAAAAGCGGCCCCAGGGACCGCTGCTTCGTTGCTCCGGCGGGTCCGGCTAAAGCCCCAGGCGCGCCTTGGTGTCAGCAGTGGGCCGGCCTTCACTGTCCCAGCCGCGCGCGCTGTAGTACTTGGGCATCATCTCAGCCAGCATGCTGACCTTGCCCTTGGAACCGCCGGTCTTGCACGGCTCATTGAGCAGGCGCGGTGGCAGGCTGTCGTCCTTGGCGGTGAAGCCGGCGCGGTTGTTGAACTCACGCTCCATGTTCCAGATACGCTCGCCAATCTTGGCCAACTCGTCCGTGGTGTATTCGTCACCACAAGCCGGCGCCAACTGAGCAGCCAGATCGGGCAGACCCCAGGCAAAGGTCGTGAAGATGCACAGACCCGACGAATCAAACGCGGCCGTGGCGTCCTGGAAGGCCTTGACCAGTTCGGGTTTGCCTTCGTGCTCGGTCGGGTCGGTCTTGACAGGAATGCCAAACACTTCCGACGCGATGGTGTAGCCGCGCAAGTGGCAGCCGCCCCGGTTGGAGGTGGCATAGGCCAGGCCAATGCCCTGAATGGCGCGGCCATCGTAGGCGGGGAACTCCTGGCCCTTGGAACTCATGCTCAACTCGGGGTGGCCGTATTTGGCGGTCAGCCGTTTGGAGCCCTGGCCAATCTCAACGCCGAAGCCGCGGCCATTGACGGTCTCCTCGGCCAGGAAGGCCAAGGTCTCGGCCGAGCCAAACCTGGCGTCGATACCAATCTGTTCCTTGGTCAGCACACCCATGTCGTACAGCTCCATCACCGCGCCCACGGTGGCGCCAAAGCTGATCGGGTCGATGCCTTCCTCGTTGCACAACAGATTGGCGTATTGCAGCGCCTCCAGATCGTTGACGCCACTGGCCGCGCCCAGCGCCCACGCCGCTTCGTACTCCAAACCACCGCTGGCACCCCGGTACTGCGGCTTGTTGACGATGGTGAAGTGGTTCTCGTCCATCTTGCTGACGCGCCCACAGGCGATGGTGCAGCCAAAGCAGGCCTGGTTGGTGACCAGATGTTTCTTGCCGTCGGTCTTGCGTGGGGTAGCCATGGCCTCGGCACCGATGTCCTTGGCGCCCTCGAACTGCACGTCGCGGTGGTTGCGCGTAGGCAGGCCGCCCATCTCGTTGATGACATTCATCAGCACCTGGGTGCCGTAGGTGGGCAGGCCCTGACCGGTGACGCCGTTCTCGGCGAGGATCTTCTTGGTTGCGGCAACCGCCTTCATGAAGCCCTTGGGGTCCTTCAAGTTGCCCACGCCCAAGGTGCCGCGCACGGCGATCGCCTTGAGGTTCTTGCTGCCCATCACGGTGCCCACGCCGGAGCGACCGGCGGCGCGGTGCAGATCGTTCACGACTGCGGCGTACAGCACGCCGTTTTCGCCGGCCTTGCCGATGCTGGACACACGGGTCAGCGGGTCTTGCAGGCCCTTCTTGATGATCTCTTCGGTCTGCCAGACACTCTTGCCCCACAGGTGGGCGGCATCACGCAGCTCGGCCACGTCGTCATTGATATACAGGTAAACCGGCTTCGGCGCCTTGCCCTCGAAGATGATCATGTCCCAGCCCGCCATCTTGAGCTCGGCACCCCAATAGCCACCCGAGTTGGAGCAGGCAATGGCGCCGGTCAGCGGGCCCTTGGTGATCACCGTGTAGCGCCCACCGGTGGAGGCCATGGTGCCGGTCAGCGGCCCGGTGGCCCAGATGATCTTGTTCTCGGGTGACAAGGGGTCGACCTTGGCGTCAATCTCTTCCACCAGGTATTTGCTGCCCAAGCCGCGCGAACCCACGTAGTCGCGCGCCCATTGCATGTTGAGCGGCTCGGACTTGACCGTGCCGGCACTCAGATTAACGCGAAGAATTTTTCCAGCCCATGACATGATGTTTCTCCTATTTAGTCAGTTGAGGACAGAGCTGGCTCGCTACGCGTAGCTGCGGTCTGTCCCGCAAGTTTTCACGATGCCGCCGGTTGATTGCCAAGCTTGTCGGCCCACTGCGCCATCTTGCCCAGCCCGGTCCAGTTGGCGTCGATGAAGGTGATGGCGCCGGTCGGGCAAGCCTCGGCACAGGCCGGCTCACCGCCGCACAGGTCGCACTTTTGCACCTTGCCGGTTTCCTGCACGTAATTGATGGTGCCAAACGGGCAGGCAATGGTGCACACCTTGCAGCCCACGCACGTACTCTCGTTGACCACTTTGGCGCCGGTCAGCTTGTCCAGCGTGATCGCTTCAACCGGACAAGCGTGCAGGCACCAGGCTTCGTCGCACTGCGTGCAGGTGTAGGGCACCTTCTTGCCGGTATGGTGAAAGTCAAACACCTTGATGCGCGACTTGGCCGGCGCGAAGGTGGCGTAGTTCTCGAACGAACAGGCCATTTCGCATTGCAGGCAGCCGGTGCACTTGTCTGCATTGATGTGCAACACCTTTTGCATGGTTGTCTCCTTTGGGGGCGTTTGCTGAAAAACCGCAAACCACCTATGCAGTGATTTGCCTATGAATTGATTTGCCTAGGCATTGTTGTGCGACAAAACCCTGCGCGGGCTAGGGACAACCCTAATCCAACACCTGCACGACGACGAAATTCTCAATTTGAAACACTCGCGCCGCCGGGCGCCGCGCCGCGCCCAGGCGCCGCTTGGCGCACAATTCGCACACCATGCAGCCACCCGCCTCGCCCCTGCCCAATGCCCAGCCGATGGCGCGGCTGACGCGCATCGAGCAGGCACGCCAGGCGGTCATTCAGGAGCACCGGTCGCCGCCCAGCGGCGCCGTCGCACCCTGGATCGAGCGATCCTGGCAGCGTTGCGTGGCCCTGGGGCTGCAACCGGATCAGCGGGTCGGCTTCGATGTACTGAGCAGCGAGCAGATGCGCCGTACCGCCGAGGCCAACGCCGCCCTGGTGCAAACCGCCCGACCGGTGCTCGACAGGCTCGGGCGAGCCATTGTCAACACCCGCTACTTCGCGATCCTGACCAACGCCCAGGGCGTGGTGGTGGATGTCAGTGGCGCCATCGACCGCGCCGACCGACGCGCCGACCTGATCACCCGGGTTGGCGTGGACCTGTCGGAGCGCAGCGTTGGCACCACCGCCATCGGTGCGGTGCTCAATGAACTGCGGCCGGTCTGGCTGCACCGCGGCGAACACTTCTTTGCCGACACCTCGGTCTACAGTTGCGCGGGCGCGCCCGTGTTCGGCCCTGATGGCCTGTGCGCCGGCATGCTCGACCTGACCGGCATCGACGCGGTGGAACGCCCGGAGCTCAAACACTTGGTGACCCAGTCGGCCAGCAAGATCGAAAACGCCTTGGTGCTGGCCCAGCCACACGTCTTGACGGTGCGGCTGAACTGGCCCGGCAACCACATGGGCAGCGATGCCGATGGCCTGCTGTGCCTGGACACCGACGGCTGGATCACCGGCGCCAACCGCACCGCCCGCGACATGGTCCCCAACCTGGGCGGCGCCAATCGGGACGGCGTGCACATCAGCGAAGTGTTCGGCATCGCCCACGAGGCGCTGTTCGACGCCGTGCGCCGCAGCGACCCGCGCCTGGAGATTCCCCTGTGGACCGGGCTGCGCCTGCAGGCCCTGCCGATTGCCCGGGCCTGTGAGTCCGAGCCACTGACCGTCGAGCGGCGCCAGCCCGCGACTGAGCGCCTGCCCTTGAAAGACATGGAAGCCGCCCTGATTCGCAAAGCCGTCAGCGACGCCAAAGGCAATGTGATGCAAGCCGCCCGCGCCTTGGGCATCAGCCGCGCCACCGTGTACCGCAAGCTGGGGCAAAAGAAAGCAGATTGAGACGGCTGTCATCCCGGCGCCGGTGTAAGGACCGCCGCCAGCACCCGACCAAGTGCATCAGCCACCAACCCGGAGACGGCCATGCATCTCGTAAACGCGCGTCACACCCTGCTCGCCTTGCTCTGCCTGCCGGTGGCCGCCCTCGCCACCAACCCGGTTTGCGAGGTGCGATCAACCGAGACCTTGACCCCGGTGATCGAGCTGTACACCTCCGAAGGTTGCAGCTCCTGCCCGCCGGCCGATCAATGGCTGTCCACGCAGAAGGGCAAGCCGGTGGTGGCGCAGGCCTTTCACGTAGGCTACTGGGACTACATCGGCTGGGTCGACCGCTTCGCCAGTCCGCAGCACACCGAGCGCCAGCGGCAACTGGCGGCAGCCAATGGCCTGCGCGGCATCTACACGCCGCAACTGGCACGCAACGGCCGCGACTGGCGTGACTACGCGGCGCCCGCCACCGCGCCTAACGAACCCGCGCGCGCCACCATCACCCTGCTGCGCGCGGCCAACGACCCCGACAGTTTTGAAGCCAAAGTGAGCCCGGCAGCCGGGGTGGCCACCTGGAGCGCCTATTGGACCGTTACCGAACACGGCCACAGCTCACGCGTGAAGGCAGGAGAGAACAATGGCGAAACACTCAAGCACGATTTCGTGGTGCGCCAATACACACCGGTTGGGCGCTACCAAGGCGCGCAATCGTTGAAGTTCGCCGCCATTGCGGCCAAGCCCGAACATCCCCGGCAGGTGAATCTGGTGGTGATCAACCCGCAAGGCGGACAGACCCTGCAGGCGGTGAGCTTGTCGTGTGGCTAGAGGCGCTATACAAATAGGAGCTTCTCACGCATATTGCATGCGGTCTACAGGCCTGTTTGGCTTGCAATTTCGATTCAAATCAGCCGTGCCTGAAGAGTAGCGTCCGCCAGTGGACGCAAGCGGGCATAGTCCAGCAAATCGGCCAGACGCGCACCCTTGGCCCGCCACTCGGTCACCACGTCCTCCGCCAGCAACACGTAATGCCAGGGCGCGCTGCCCCGCAGCTCGGGGCTCAAGCCGTTGATGCGTTCGCACCAGGCCAATGCGGCTTTGCGCTTGCGCTGCACGTTGGGGTGAATCATTTGTTGCTGTGCCTTGGTTTCCACCAGGTACACAGCGTCAGCGGTGCGCACCAGAAAGTCGGGCGAATAGAAGGCGGGCAGGCCATCGTCCTTCACGTAGCGCAGCCGCGCGAAGGTGTGGCGGTTCTCGCTGATCTTGCAGAAGGCCTCAACCTGCGTGTCTGCCTGCGCCCAGTGTATGAAGGCCTGCTCCAAGCCGCCGTTGCGGGCCGGCCAACCGAGCCGGGTATAGATGCATTTGGATACAGTCACCGAATGGCTTTCACGCATCATCAGGCGCGGCACCTCAGACAAGCGCCGCAACAGCACCTCGGTTTCGCCGGTGACGTGCCTTTGTTCTGACTCCAGCAGCGCCACGGCAAACACTTTGGTGATGTGGTCAACCACTGGCGCCAGCAACAACACACGCCAGTTCTCGCCTGCGCCTTCCGCCCCCAGCGGGTTGAAGGTGGCGCCAAACAAGCACGTCCAAATGTAGTCGTCCAGCCAGCCGGTGAGTTCCGCGGTGTTGACCTGCAAGTACGGTTTGGCCACGTGGGTGGCGATCTTGTTTCCCTTCGGCACCGGCTCACTCAGCACCTGGCTGATACGTCGCGTCAGGCGTGACAAATACTCGTTGTAGCCGCTCACGTTCATCACCGCCCCATCGACACGGTAGTCGCCAAACAGAGTGGCACTTTGCAGGTCCTGGGATATGAAAGTATCGCCCTTGCCCAGCAGCGCGGTCAATTGGTCCAGTGACATGGCGGTGAAGCTGGGCAATGCCGTCAAGTCCAGAGCGTGGTGGTCGCGTACTTCATCGGCCTCTTGCAAAATGAACGGAATGCCGAAGTCGAACGCCTTGTAGCCCTCGCGCAGCTCGGCTGCGATGACGTCGCCGGTGGCGCTGGTGTCGTCCATGTCGTCGCCCGTGGTGCCCGCCAGCCCCTCTTTGATCAGGTCGTCGTAAAACGACTGAAAGGCCGGGTGCTCCACGATGGATAACACGTCGAGCAAACTGCCGGGCTCTTGCCCCGCGTTGATGCGCTCGCGGTTTTCACGCTTCAAGTCGGTGTATTCGTCATCCCGCCACATCAGGCGCAGGCCGCGGCCAATGGTCTGCTCCAGCAGAATCTGCGCTTGCGAACTGCGTAGCGGCACGATCACGCAAATGTTGTTCACGTCAAAGCCCTCGCGCAACATCAGCACGCTGACAATCACACGCGGGCTGGCGTGGCGATCTACGCTGAACAGGCGCTCGCGAACTGGCGCCCAATCCTTATCGCCCAGCTCGGCCTTCTTGCCGGAGTCGATGGTCATCACCTCGTCTTCGGGCAGCCCTTCCTGGTCTTGCAAAAAGGCAGCCACCAAAGGCGACACCGTGGTGTCCTCACACACCACCAACATCTTGGGGTGTCGCGTCGGGTCAATGCGTGCAAAGTCCGCCTCCAGCTTGCGCAGCTTCTTCAAGCCCGCGCGCAACATCACACGCTGACCTTCGCTCAAAGCAGGGTTGCCCGCGTCGTCCCGCTCGGCTTTGAACTCCAGCGGCAGCGCGCCGATCTCCTTGCGCCGGTCCAGCACCAGCGACTTGACCAGCCCGGCGCGCATGGCGCTTTTCAGGTCAAAGTCCGTGATGATGTGCGGGAAGTACAGCTTGCGCTTGTTTTTGCCCGCACCCACATCGTTGTATGGCGTGGCGGAAAAGTCCACCTGCACAAAGCGCCGCCCTTTTGTCTCGGCAATTTTGGACAGGCTCTTTTGCCACTCCACCTCGGTGCTTTCGCCTTCTCGCTTGAATTCATGGATATGGTGCGCCTCGTCGTTGAACACCATCAGTTCAGGCAACCCTGCCAGAAACTCCAGCACGTTGCCGCGCGCATAGCGTCGGTCCAGCACGTCCAGGCTGTTGCCGGTCGCTCGACCGGGGGTGAGCGGCAGCACGGCGTTGATCACCTGTTGCGGGTCCGGCGGTGCGCCCAGCGCTTGCACTTCCTCGATGTCCTCAGCGGCATCCCCTTCATTCAGCAGGTGCCAGTTGGTGATGGCAATCATGCCGTTGCCGGTTGCTTTGAGGCCAATCTCGGTCTTGCTGCACACGTTGCCGCGCACAAAGGCAAATACGGCATCGCGATAGGCGTCCGGGATAAACAGATCCGCAAACTGCGAAATATCGGACTTGGCAAAGTCCCGCGAACCGTTACCGTTCTCCACCAGCTTGCCGCAAAACGCATCCAGCAGCCGCTCATACACAATCAGCCCCGGCGCTACGACCAGAAAGAAGCGGGTGAAGCGGGCGTCGTCAATGCCTTCCGCCAGCACCGCTGTTTTGTTGAGCAACTGCCAGATCATCAGAGCCTGCAACACCCAGGTTTTGCCAGTGCCGGTGGCCATCTTGAAGCAGTATTTGGGGTGCGCGTGTTTGGCCTGCGCCACCTCGTTGAGGCGTGTGCCTGTCAACAGTGCGTCGGGGGCGCAAGCGCGGTACAGGTCCAACAGCGTCCAGTGAGTCTGATCCTTGCCCAAGACTTCATGCGCGACGATGGCGTTGAGAATCGCCTGCTTCTGCCCCGCGTGAAAGTTCAGCCCGCCTCTAGCCAGAACCATGTCTTCCCCAAACCACCACAGCAGCAGCTCCGCGGTGGTGGGGGTGACCAGCTCCAGAATGTCGGCAGCGCCGGATTCGAGGCCCAGGCAGAGTTGGTTGGTTTTGGCGGTGAGGCCTGTGGATAGGGCGAGTTGGTCAGCGTGGGTTTGGGGCATGGCGATGTGTCTTAAAGAATGGAGTGCGTGTCAAAATGCGGCCATGTCAGAGCTGATCAAACCGCCACGCACGCCCTGGGGCAACTTCCCCGACGTGCTGATTCACGCCAGTGAGTCGGTGGTGAAGCAGCACCCGGCGTACAAGGCAGCCAAGGCGGGAAGCGACAACGCGGCAACGGCCTTGGTTCTTGACACCTTCAACGTGGAAAGTGCTCTGGTCTTGAAGCGCATTGCAGGAGATGCAGTGCCGACGCTGGTCAGCGCGCACGCGATGGAACGCGAAGGCGTCAACGCCATACCGGAAGTGTTTGCGGAACGTTTGAGCCAAGTCCTGGGCTGGCCCGCAGAAACCGGCGTTGTGCAGGTCAACGTTGTCTCTCACACTGGGGCCAACGGTTTTTGGCGCTTGGCGCGTCAAGCCGAATTTGATGGCCCGGTGCAGACAGGGCGTACCTATGTGCTGGTGGATGATTTCGTGGGCATGGGTGGCACGCTGGCCAATTTGAAGGGCTATATCGAATCCAAAGGTGGCAAGGTTCTGGCGGCGGTATCCTTGACCGGCAAGCCCCACTCCGCCAAACTGGCGCTCTCGCCAGAACGTTTGCAAGAATTGAGGTTGAAACATGGAACAGAACTTGAAAACTGGTGGCACGGACGATTCGCTCACACCTTCGACGCGCTTACTGAATCAGAAGCTCGGTACCTCGCCCGGACCGAGACGGCTGACACCATCCGAAATCGAATTACTGAGGCGCAGTAAGCAGGAAATGGCGCAGCGGTTTCGTGAGAAACGTGCTCAGCATTCCGCAGCGCATTAGACCCGCGCAGGCGTTTACCTTTTCGGGTCGATGCGCGCTGCGCGCCAGCGACGGTCACTCCAGCACAATTGTGAGTCCGCCGTTTTCGGTCGGATGATCTTTGCGGAAACTCCAATCGACCACAGTGAATGCCTTTGGATGACTGTGAATAGTGATCTGCAAGCCTATGCGCAAGGGAATTGGCAATATGCCCGGATCGCTCCCAAGGTGTTCACCTTCGCGGTTCACAAAATAGGTCGTATAAAGTTCATTGCTCATGGTTTTCCTTCGCTCTCTCGGTTGAAAAATTTTTCCGAACAGATTGAGTTCGGCCTTAAACGGAAACCACCACTTCGGCTTCAAACCCAAACACGTCCACCACCCGCACGCACACCTTGCGCGGGCCATCTTTTGTTGGCGTGGTGACCACCGCCTGCGTCACGACCCGCAGCGCATCGGCGTCATTGGCGGTATTGCCCCGGTAGTCCTGCCACACCGAACGAAACACCTTGCCGTCGTAGTCCGGGTCCACGGCCCAGTATTCGATGAGTGCCAGCGGCTCCTGGTTGGCAATGGCTTGCAGCTTGACGCGGTTGGCGTCGTCCAGGTTGATGGCTTCGGGCGAGAGCAGCACGTAGTTCTTGAGCTTGACCGTCAACGATTCCTGCGCGGCACCATCGGGCGCGTTGGCAATTGCCTTGCGCTCAATCGGGTGGATCGTCAAATACTGCAGCGAAGAGAAACGCACTTGCCCGCGCAGCTTGTCGATGCCGCCCTTTTTCTTGAGCCGGTCCATCAGGTCGGGCGGGATCACCAGCACTTCCAGCCGCGTGTCGTTGAGTGCGGTGATAGTTTCGCCAATGGAGGGCTCGAAATTCCAGCCCAGCACAACCACACGGTCCCAGCCGCCCATCAGGTTGTCGCGCTGGGCGATGGCTTTCTTCAGCGTGGCCGCGCCGGTGAGCTTGTTGGGTGAATCGGCAAGCACCAGGGTCTTGCTGCCCTTGCGGCTACCCGCGCCGCTGATGTCGATGCTGGCGATCTGCCCCAGGTTGCGCTGCGGGTTGACGTCTGGCGGCAAGGGCAGCGCACCATAGAGCGACAGCACGATGGTGGAGAGGTCACCAATGCGAAAGTCCCGGCCCAGCGTGGCCTTGGCCGCTTCCACCTGGTAGTCACCGATGGCCTGGTACAGAAAGGGTTTGGCGTCCAGATCGATCAGGCGCTTGCGCATGATCATGCAGGCGGGTTTACCGAGATCGGTGGTGATCCAGCGGCGGCCTAGTTTTTCGGCGACGGCGGCAGTGGTGCCGGAGCCGCCGAACACATCAAGTACTACCCCACCCATCGGGCATGACGCGAGAATCACACGCTCAAGGAGTGGCTCTGGTTTCTGTGTTGCATATCCTGAACGTTCTCCAGCATCAGATTGGATGGACTGAATATCTGACCAAACGTTCTCCGGCACTTTCCCTTCGTCCAAGTAGTACCGGTAGAGCTTTTTCATTCCCGTACCCCATTTTTCCACGTACTCTCGGCCATCTTCGTCAACACCCATCCGACCGCCATAGTTTTTCCCCGATTTGTCCTGCTTGTGTGGAGTGAAGGGCATTCGGACGGCTTTGCCATCAAAGAACCGGTTATCGGTCTTGGTGTACACAAACATCAAGTCATGTTTTTTTGCAAAGCCCTCTGTCGACTTACCACCTTGGCTGTAGTGCCAAATGATTTCGTTTTCGAAATATCGCTTCCCATAAACCTCGTCCAAGAGAATCTTCACGTAATGCCCCACATGCCAATCCAGATGCACATAAATCGACCCGGTATCCGCCAGCAACTCGCGCATCAGGATCAGCCGAGGCGTGATCATGGCCAGGTAGGAGGCGGTGCCGTCGCTCCAGGTGTCGGAGTAGGCGAACTGCTCAATGACGGTGGGTTTTTGCTCCAGCTCCATGCCCGGTAGCGTGACCTTGGTGCGGTAGTCGGCCTTGCTGTCAAACGGCGGGTCGATGTAGATCAAATCCACCTTGCCGCGCAGGCTGGGCGTGGTGTCGTCCCCGGCCAGCAGGGCAGCCATGGCCAGCAGGTTGTCGCCGTAGATCAGGCGGTTGGCCCAGGGTTGCCCATCGATCAGCGCAGTGCCTCCGGCGGTGGCCTCGCCCAGCATGGGTTGCGGGCT
>JAUXWC010000259.1 GCA_030685025.1 Rhodoferax sp. | reverse complement strand
TTTCTGGCACAGCACGTCACGCTGATGATGGATGCCGGCAGCACTGGCATCGTGCCACTGGGCTCGCTGGGCGAGACCGCCACCCTGAGCTTTGAGGAGAAGCGAGCCGTGCTGCGCACCGTGGTGGCTGCCGCGGCCGGTCGCGGCGCAGTGGTACCCGGTGTGGCCGCACTGGCCACGCGCGACGCGGTAGCCTTTGCGCAAGTAGCGCAGGCCGAGGGCTGCCACGGCCTGATGGTGCTGCCGCCCTACGTCTACTCCACCGACTGGCGCGAGATGAAGGCCCACGTCAGCGCCGTGATCGGCGCCACCACGCTGCCCTGCATGCTCTACAACAACCCGATTGCCTACAAGATCGACTTCAACGCCGAGCAAATGAAAGAACTGGCCGAGCAACACCCCAACCTGGTCGCGGTGAAGGAGTCCAGCGCCGACGTACGCCGCATTGCCGCCATCAAGTCGGTCATGGGCCAGCGCCTGCACATTCTGGTGGGGGTGGATGATCTGATCGTCGAAGGCATCGCGGCGGGCGCGACCGGCTGGGTGGCGGGATTGGTCAACGCCTTTCCGAACGAATCCATCGCCCTGTTCAAACTGGCGCGCGCCGGCCGCTGGGCCGAGGCCGAGCCGCTGTACCACTGGTTCCTGCCGCTGCTGCGCATGGACGTGGTGCCCAAGTTCGTGCAACTGATCAAGTTGGTGCAGTCGCACGTCGGCATGGGCAGCGCTGCCGTGCGCGCGCCGCGCCTGATGCTGGACGGCGACGAGCTGGAGCAGGCCAACACCCTCATCACGCAGGCGCTCGCCAGCAAGCCAGTTCTGCCAGCCTGCTGAACGCCAGCATGCCCCACATCGGCCACTCCTTGGATGCGGAGGTAATCGTCATCGGCGCCGGCGTGATTGGCGCGGCCTGCGCCTTTCGTCTGGCGCAGGCCGGTCGCGAGGTCATGCTGCTCGACGCCGGCCAGGTTGGCATGGGCGCCAGCTTTGGCAACGCCGGCCACATTGCCACCGAGCAGTTGTTCCCGCTGGCCAGCGCCGAGGTGATCCGCAATAGCTGGCGCTACCTGCTGGATGCCGACAGCCCGTTGCGCTTGCGCCTGGCCTATCTGTTGCCGGTGCTGCCCTGGCTGGCACGCTTTGTCTGGGCGGCGCGCACGCCGGCCTTTGCGCGCGGCGTGGCGGCGCTGCTGGCCTTGCAACAAAGCGCGCGGGCCGACCTGGCACAACTGCTGCGCGACGCCGAACTGGGGCGCCTGCTGCACCTGGACGGCCACCTGGAAGTGTGGGAGAGCCCCAGCGGACGCACCAGTGCACTGACGCAAGCGCGCCGGCTGCGGCCCTACGGCATCGAGTCCCTCCCCCTGACTGCCGATGTGCTGCGCGAGCGGGTGCCAGGCCTCAGCGCCAAGTTGCAAGGCGCTGTGCACTACATGGACAGCGGCCACGTTGACGACCCGCACGCGGTGTGCACCGGGCTGGCGCAAGGCGTGCAGCGCCTGGGCGGGCGCATCCGCCAGGGTCGCGTCGAGCGGCTGCAAGCCGATGGCGACAAGCGCGCAACACTGAGCCTGCAAGACGGCAGCGCGTTGAGCGCACAACGCGTCGTGGTGTGCGCCGGAGGCTGGTCCAAGCCCCTGGTGGCCAGCCTGGGCTACCACGTGCCGCTGGACACCGAGCGTGGCTATCAGATCACCATTGCCCACCCCACGCCGGGCGCCGCAGCCCAACCCACCCTGACCCGACCGATCGCCTCCAACGAGCGCAAGGTGATCGTGACACCGATGGCCATGGGCCTGCGCATGACCGGCACGGTGGAATTCGGAGGCCTGCATTTGCCGCCCGATCCGCGTCGCTACGAGTTGCTCAAGCGCCACCTGCAGGCCTTGCTGCCCGACACCGACACGACAGCGGCCAGCACCTGGATGGGTTTTCGACCCTCACTGCCCGACCACCTGCCGGTGCTGGGCGTGGCGCCCCGCCATGCCAACGTATTCTTCGCTTTCGGTCACCAGCATCTGGGCCTGACCCTGGCAGGTGTCAGCGCGCGCATCATGACCGAGGTGGTGCTGGGGCGGCGCAGTCCGGTTGAACTGGCGCCGTACCGCATCAACCGCTTCGCGTTCGACTGAGGGTTGACCGAGCGGCTCAGCCAAGCCGCTGCGCGCTGATCACCACACCGTCTTCGTCGGCATACAGCCAGTCGCCAGGGCGCACCCACACGCCCTGGATTTGCACCGGCACATCCCTCTGCCCTTCGTTGCGTTTCTCGGTGGGCATGGGGCTGCTGGCCAATGCACGAATGCCTACCGGCAGCACCGCGAGTTCGGCCACGTCACGCACACAACCGTCGACGACTACGCCGGCCCAGCCGTTGCGCGCGGCCGCCGCGCCCAGGTTGCCGCCCAGCAGCGCGCGGCGCAGCGAGGCACCGCCATCGACCACCAGCACTTTGGCCACCCGCCCTTGCGGCGTGTCCTCGAAGCCGACCGAATCCACCGCCGCCTTGACCAACGTGTTGTCCTCGAAGCACTTCACCGTCACCACCGGGCCGGCGAACTTGCGCAGGGCGCCAAAGTCCCGCATCACGGGGGGCAGCACGCGGAAATCGCCGGACAGATCAGTCTTGTGGGCATCGCACAGGTCGCAGGTCGCGAAGTTTGGGGTCATGGTTGAATCGTCCTTGAGTTCGCAAAATTGTAGGGCCTGGTCGCTGGCAAAGCGTCTTGCCGTGCCGCCCCTCGCGGAAGAGAAATCTTCATTGGTAACGCGGGCTTGATCGCTGCACCTGCGGCACTGCATGAGCAGCCTATCGCACCCAGTGGCGACTCCCTGGGGCGCTCACTGGGGAACGCAGGGGTCTGGCATCGAGTAAAAAAACAACACGCCAGAGGGGAAAAAGCATTTTTCCCCTTGGAAACACGCTATTTCTCCAGTAGCATCCGCCTTGCCAGTGAAGAAGCAGTTTTTTGCTGGTGATTAATCAACTTCTAGAAGGACAATTCATCATGGCAACTGCAAAAAAAGCTCCGGCGAAAAAAGCTGCTCCCGCAAAGAAAGCAGCACCCGCCAAAAAGGCCGCACCTGCGAAGAAGGTAGCCGCCAAGGCCCCGGCCAAGAAGGCCGCTCCCGCGAAGAAGGCCCCTGCGGCCAAGAAGGCTGCACCTGCGAAGAAAGTCGCCGCTAAAAAGGCTCCGGCCAAGAAGCGCACCGTCAACGCAGCGTTCATGAAAGCCTTGACGCCAAGCGCCGCATTGGCCGCGATCGTGGGCAACAGCCCACTGCCGCGTACCGAAGTGGTCAGCAAGCTGTGGACCTACATCAAGAAGAACAAGCTGCAAGACGCCGTCAACAAGCGCATGATCAACGCCGACGCCAAGCTGAAGGAAATCTTCGGCAAGATGCAAGTGTCGATGTTCGAAATGGCTGGCTTGATTGGCAAGCACCTCAAGTAATCAGCTCCGGCTGCTTGCTCAGAAGGCCGACGCAAGTCGGCCTTTTTTTGGGTGGTGCGCGGCGATGGCGAGGTCCGCCCAAGCACCATCACACAGGAGCGGCTGGCGCCTTGTTGGCCATGGCGAGACTCTGGGCGTGGCACTTATTTCTTGGGAGCACTGATGACCGCCGAAGACTTCACCCGCCTCCTGATGGCGCACCGCTCGATCCGTCAATACGATGAGCGCCCGATTGACCCGGCCTTGATCGATCAGGTGCTGGAGGACTCGCTTCACGGCTCATCATCCAGCGGCAACCTCAACATGGTGTCGGTCATCAAGACCCAGGATGCCGAGCGCAAGGCGCATCTGTGCAAGCTGCACTTTGGGCAGCCAATGGTTTTGCAGGCGCCGCTGGTGTTGACCTTTTGCGCCGACAGCTTTCGCACTCGCCAGTGGTTGGCGCAGCGCGGCGCGCGACTCAACTTTGGCAACTTCATCAGTTGGCACGTGGCCTCGTTTGACGCCATCATCCTGGCACAAACCACGGCGCTGGCGCTCGAAAGCCTGGGCTTGGGCATTTGCTACATGGGCACCACCTTGCACACGATGGGAGAGATAGCCGAATACCTGGAGTGCCCCGACCACTGCCTGCCCGTCACCAGCATGGTAGTGGGCTGGCCAGCCGAGACGCCCAAGCAGCGCGACCGCCTGCCAGGCGCAGCGTGGATACACAACGAACGATACCAACGCCCCAGCGAACAGGACATTGACCGCCTGTTCGAGGCGCGCGAGGTAAACGGCTGGAACCGCTACCGAAACATGGGCCCTGACGTGGTTCAGCGGATGAACGAGTTGGGCATCACCTCGCTGGCGCAGTACTACACCAGCGACATGAAGTACGCGCCACAGGCGTTCGAGCGGGACTCTCGGAAACTGCGTGCCCTGCTGGAGGCCAAGGGCTTTCTGCCGTGAGCTAAAGCGGCGGGGCCCGCGAGTGGCATGGATGTGCCACACTGCGTGGCAATTAATCCGACAACCCACCCCTCAGGGGCACAAGGCAGACTCTCATGGCGGACACCGTACTCGTCTCCGGCGGCAGCGGCTACATTGCGGGCTTTCTCATCCGGCAACTGGTGGCCGAGGGCTGGATGGTGCACACCACCGTGCGCAGCCTGGCCAAGGAAGCAGCGGTGCGCACGCTGCTGGCGGTGGACAACAGCCGCCTCAAATTCTTTGCTGCCGACCTCAACGCCGACACCGGTTGGCATGAAGCGATGGTGGGCTGCAGCCACGTGGCGCACGTGGCCTCGCCACTGCCAGCAGGCGTGCCCAAGGACGCCAACGAGCTGATCGCGCCCGCCCGTGACGGCGCGCTGCGTGCGCTGCGCGCGGCCAAGGCGGCGGGTGTCAGGCGTTTCGTGATGACCTCGTCGGTGGCGGCCATCTCCTACGGCCGTGGCCGCGGCGTGCACCACTTCACCGAGGCCAACTGGACCGATTTATCCAAGCCCGGCCTGTCGCCCTACATCCAGAGCAAGACCGTGGCCGAACGTGCCGCGCGCGACTGGGTGGCGGCAGAAGGCGGTGACATGGCGTACTGCAGCATCTGCCCCTCGGTGGTGTTGGGGCCGGTATGGAGTGCGGACTATTCAGCGTCGGTCGTGATCGTGAAGAAGCTGCTTGACGGCAGCCTGGGCGCCTGCCCGGACTTCGGCTTTGGCGTGGTGGATGTGCGCGACGTGGCCGACCTGCACGTGCGCGCGCTCAAAGCGCCCGACATGGCCGGCGAACGCTTCATCGCATCGGGGCGCTTCATCAAGCTGCGCGAAGCGGCCGACATCCTGCGCGACGCGCTGGGCCCCGAGGCGCACCGGGTCACCACCCGCAATGTGCCAGACTGGCTGGTGCGTGTGGCAGCGCACTTCAACCCGGTGGCCAAAGCCGTGGTGGGCGAACTGGGCTCCGTGCGCAACCAAGACGCCTCGCATGCCAAAGTCGTGCTCAACTGGGCCACGCGGCCGGCCGAGCAAAGCATCGTGGACACTGCGCGCTGCCTGCTCGACCTGGGTATCGTCAAACCCTGACTCGCCCCTCTTGTAGACAAGCGCGTCGCAGTGGCTCGCTGCAACTGCAGCGGACTCACCGGGTTTGTCCGTAGGAAAGCTTGACCCGCATCACGCCATAATTGGTCCCCAAGGCCGCTAAAATCGCATCGCCTTGCAACCATAGACCGGGCGGTCACAAGCTGCTTTCTTGAGTCACATCAGCCGTTAGACGTTTCCACCTTGTTTCGCTTTATCCTGACCCGCCTGAGCCTGGTCATTCCCACCTTTTTGGGGATGACGCTGGTGGCATTCTTCCTTATTCGCCTAGTACCCGGCGACCCGATTGAAACCCTGGCCGGCGAGCGCGGCATCGATGCCGCACGGCACGCGACCCTACTCAAGGAGTACGGGCTGGACCGCCCGATCCTGGTGCAGTATGGCATCTACATCGGCCGTGTGCTGCAGGGTGATCTGGGCAAATCCGTGATCACGCAAACCCCGGTGCTGACCGAGTTCGGCGCGCTGTTTCCCGCCACCATCGAACTGGCGACTTGCGCCATTCTGTTTGCGCTGATCATCGGCATTCCGGCGGGCATTCTGGCGGCAGTCAAACGCAATTCCATCCTTGATCATGGTGTGATGGGGGTGTCGCTCACCGGCTACTCCATGCCGATCTTCTGGTGGGGCCTGTTGCTGATTCTGCTGTTCTCGGTGCAGCTCGACCTGACGCCGGTGTCGGGGCGCCTGGATGTCAGGTACTTCATCGAACCGGTCACCGGCTTCCTGCTGATCGACTCCTGGCTTGCCAACGACAAGGGCGCCTTTTGGTCGACGCTCACCCACCTGATCCTGCCCACCATCGTGCTGGGCACCAACCCGCTGGCGGTGATCGCGCGCATGACGCGTTCGGCCATGCTCGAAGTGCTGGGGGAGGACTACATCCGCACTGCCCGTGCCAAGGGCTTGACCAACTTGCGCGTGGTCTCGCTGCACGCCCTGCGCAACGCCTTGATCCCGGTGGTGACCGTGATTGGCCTGCAGGTGGGTGTGTTGTTCACCGGCGCCATCCTGACCGAGACCATCTTCTCCTGGCCGGGCGTGGGCAAGTGGATGATCGAGGCCATCAGCCGACGTGATTACCCAGTCTTGCAAGGTGGCCTTCTGCTGCTGGGCAGCATGGTGATGGTGGTCAACCTGCTGGTGGACATCACCTACGGCATCATCAACCCACGCATCAGGCACCAGCGGTGAACGGCACAAACATGACAAGCCCGGTGTTGGAGCAGCAAGCTCCGCCCCACCCGCTGCGTGAGTTCTGGACCTACTTCAGCGCCAACAAGGGCGCGGTGGCCGGCCTGGTCATCGTCGTTTTTGTTTTGCTGGTGGCGCTGTTTGCGCCGCTGCTGGCGCCGTATGCACCGGATCTGACCAACAGCGCGGTGTTCCTCAAGCCACCGGCCTGGCAGCAGGGCGGATCGTGGGCCTACCCGCTAGGCACCGACGCCATCGGCCGCGATATCCTGTCGCGTCTGATCCATGGCGCTCGTCTGTCCTTGGTGATCGGCATTGCGGTGGTGGCGGTGTCGGTGCTGGTGGGTACCGTGCTGGGCCTGACCGCCGGTTACTTCCGGGGCATCTACGAGATCGCCGTGATGCGCCTGATGGACATCATCCTGACCCTGCCCAGCCTGCTGCTGGCCATTGTGATCGTGGCGATCCTCGGCCCTGGCATGATGAATGCGATGCTGGCGGTCTCGATCGTGGTGCTGCCGCACTATGTCCGCATCACGCGCGCCGCAGTGATCAGCGAAGTCTCCAAGGATTACGTGACTGCCGCACGCATGAACGGCGCGGGGCACATGCGGCTGATGTTCAACGAAGTGCTGCCCAATTGCACCGCACCGCTGATCGTGCAGGCCTCGCTGGGTATCTCCACCGCGATCCTGGACGCCGCGGCGCTGGGTTTTCTCGGCCTGGGCGCACAGCCACCCTCCCCCGAATGGGGCACCATGCTGGCCGACGCACGCGAGTTCGTGTTGCGCGCCTGGTGGGTGGTGACCTTTCCAGGCCTGATGATTCTGATTACGGTTTTGGCGTTCAACCTGCTGGGTGATGGACTGCGTGATGCGTTCGACCCAAAGCTCAAGCGCTAAACGCCATAACCGCATTTCGCCCACTCATGGCTTTACTTGAAATCGAAAACCTGTCGGTCGACTTCTCCTCGCAGAGCGGTGTGATGCACGCGGTCGACGGCGTCAGCCTGTCGGTCGAGGTGGGCGACGTGCTGGGCATCGTGGGCGAATCGGGCTCGGGCAAGAGCGTCGCCATGATGGCGCTGATGGGGCTGGTGGCCTATCCTGGCGTGGTCAAGGCCGACAAGCTGAGCTTTGATGGGCACGATCTGCTTAGCCTGTCGGAACGTGAGCGTCGGCGCCTGACCGGCAAAGACGTGGCGATGATTTTTCAGGACCCCACCACCAGCCTGAACCCCTGCTTCACGATTGGTTTTCAACTGGCCGAAACGCTCAAGCTGCATCTGGGCATGGACCGCAAGGCCGCGCACCGCCGCTCCATCGAACTGCTGGAGCAGGTTGGCATCCCCGCTCCGGAGAGCCGCCTCAAGGTGTTTCCACACCAGATGTCGGGCGGCATGAACCAGCGCGTGATGATCGCCATGGCGATTGCCTGCAACCCCAAATTGCTGATTGCCGACGAGCCCACCACCGCGCTGGACGTGACGATTCAAGCCCAAATCCTGGACCTGTTGCGCAGCCTGCAAAAGGAACGTGGCATGGCGCTGGTCCTGATCACCCACAACATGGGTGTGGTGTCCGAGATGGCGCAACGCGTGGCCGTGATGTACGCCGGCCAGATCATGGAAGAGCGCGGCGCCACCGATTTGTTTGCGACGCCCCAGCACCCCTATACCGAAGCGCTGATGGCGGCCCTGCCCGAGCGCAGCGACGGCCTGCGCCGCCTGGCCACCATCCCCGGCATGGTGCCGGGTTTGTACGACCGGCCCAGCGGCTGCCTGTTCGGTCCACGTTGCGCCTACGCCGCCGACGACTGCCGGGCCCAGCGCCCAGCCTTACGGTCGTGGCACCAAGGCATGGTGCGTTGCCACTACCCCCTGGGTGACGCCGCCGCCCGATCCGCCCAGACCGCAGGCGATCTTGACGAGGTGGGCAGGTGACCGCCATGTTGCACGCAGTCGCGCCGACGGCCGAACCGGTGGTGCAGGCCCGCAATCTGCGCCAGGTCTACGCCATCCGACGCGGCCTGTTCCGCGCCCCCGATCAACTGCAGGCCGTGGGCGGTGTATCGTTCTCGGTGCTGCCCGGCAAGACCCTGGCGGTGGTGGGCGAGTCGGGTTGCGGCAAGTCCACGTTGGCGCGCATGGTGTCGCTGATCGAACACCCCACGACGGGCGAACTCAAGCTCGGTGGCATCGAAGTGGTCGGCGCCGCGCCACTTCAGCGCAAAGCGCTGCGCCGGGCCGTGCAACTGGTGTTTCAGAACCCCTACGGCTCGCTTAATCCACGCAAAAAGATCGGCGCGATTCTGGAAGCGCCGCTGGAGATCAACACCGACCTGAGCGCCGATGAGCGCCAGGCTCAGGCGCGCGCCATGCTGGCGCTGGTGGGTCTGCGCCCGGAGCACTATGACCGCTACCCGCACATGTTCTCCGGCGGCCAGCGCCAGCGCATCGCGATTGCGCGCGCGCTGATGCTGAAGCCCTCGCTGGTGGTGGCAGATGAGCCGGTCTCCGCGCTGGATGTCTCGATTCAGGCCCAGGTGCTCAACCTGCTGGCGGACCTGCAGCAGGAACTCGGCCTGGCCTACCTGTTCATCTCGCATGACCTGGGCGTGGTGCGCCACATTGCCCACGACGTGCTGGTGATGTACCTCGGCCACACCGTCGAGCAGGGCGAGAAGAAGCGCATGTTCGCCCAGCCGCTGCACCCCTACACGCGCGCCCTGCTGGGCTCCACCCCAGGGCTGGCGGGCCAGGCCACCGGGCTGCCGCGCATCGTGCTCACCGGCGAGTTGCCCTCGCCGCTGAACCCACCCAGCGGCTGTGTGTTTTCCACCCGCTGCCCCAACGCTGTTGAGCGTTGCCGTGTGGAACGCCCGATACTGCGCCAACTGGCCGAACGGCAAGTCGCTTGCCACCTGGCCGAACAATTTATCCAACCCGCTGCGTGAGCAGCAACAACCCCTGAGGAGTCCATAAGATGATTCAAACCAAATCGCGAACTGGCCAACAGCGTCCCAGCAAGATTGCCATGCTGTGTGCCGTGGCACTGCCCGCCATGCTGGCCCTGACCCCGGTGGCCGCCAAGACCCTGGTGTACTGCTCGGAAGGCAGCCCAGAGAACTTCTACCCCGGCATCAACACCACCGGCACGTCCTTCGACGCCAACAGCCAGATCTACAGCCGCCTGGTCGACTTCGAGCGCGGCGGCACCACAGTGGTGCCAGGCCTGGCCGAGCGTTGGACCGTCTCGCCGGACGGCAAGGAGTACACCTTCTTCCTGCGCAAGGGCGTGAAGTGGCACAGCAACAAGAACTTCAAACCCACCCGCGAGATGAATGCCGACGACATCATTTTCGCGATCGAGCGCCAGTGGAAGGACACGCACCCCTACTTCAAGGTCACCAGCCCCAACCACTCGTACTTCAATGACATGGGCATGGACAAGCTGCTCAAGTCGGTCGAGAAGGTCGACCCGATGACCGTGAAAATCACACTCAACTCGGCCAATGCGCCCTTCCTCTCCGGTTGGGCCATGGAATACGCCGGTGTGCAGTCCAAGGAGTATGCCGACGCCATGCTCAAGGCCGGCACGCCCGAAAAGATCGACCAGGAGCCCATTGGCACTGGCCCGTTCATGCTGGTGCAATACCAGAAAGACGCCATCATTCGCTACAAGGCTTTCCCGGACTACTACGCCGGCAAGGCCAAGATCGATGACCTGGTGTTCTCGATCACGCCCGACGCGTCGGTGCGCTGGGCCAAGCTGCAAAAGGGCGAATGCCATGTGATGCCCTACCCCAACCCGGCGGATCTGGACGCCATGCGCAAGGACCCCAAAGTCACGGTGCTGGAGCAAGCCGGCCTGAACGTCGGTTACCTGGCCTACAACACGACCAAGAAGCCGTTTGACGACGTGCGCGTGCGCAAGGCCATCAATATGGCCATCAACAAGCAGGCCATCATCGACGCGGTTTACCTGTCCAGCGGCATCGCGGCTGTCAACCCGATCCCGCCGACCATGTGGTCGTACAAGAAGGACCTCAAGGACGACGCCTTCAATCCCGAGGCCGCGAAGAAGTTGCTGGCCGATGCCGGCTTCCCCAACGGCATGAGCACCGACCTGTGGGCCATGCCGGTGCAGCGTCCGTACAACCCGAATGCCAAACGTATTGCCGAGTTGATGCAGGCCGACCTGGCCAAAATCGGTGTCAAGGCCGAGATCAAGAGCTTCGAATGGGGTGAATACCGCAAACGCATGCAGGCCGGCGAACACCAAATGGGCATGCTGGGCTGGACCGGCGACAACGGTGACCCGGACAACTTCCTGCACACCCTGCTGGGTTGCGATTCGGCCCAGGGCGTGAGCGGCAGCAACGTCGCCAAGTTCTGCTACAAGCCTTTTGATGACCTGGTGGTCAAGGCCAAGGCCGTCACCAACACCGCCGAACGCACCAAGTTGTACGAGCAGGCGCAGGTGATCTTCAAAGAGCAGGCGCCCTGGTTCACCATCGCCCACGCGGTGCAGCTCAAGCCGGTGCGCAAGGAAGTGATCGACTTCAAGCTCAGCCCCTTTGGCCGCCACAGCTTCTACGGCGTGGACATCAAGGAGTAAGCGGCACCTATTGAGCGTTTCGTCACTCAAGGCAGAAGTCGCCGTCATTGCGAGGAGGCGCAGCCGACGCGGCAATCCATCTGGGCGCGCCAGCATGGATCGCCGGGGCCTTTCGGCCTCGCGATGACGGACTGAGGTTTCCTCAGCTTGTGTCATCATTTCTCCAAGTTGGGGCCGTCATTGAACGGCCCTTTTTTTTGACGACGGCACTACACTGCACGCCAGGAGTTCATCCGTGAAACCATGCCCCTCGCCCGCCCCCCCGCCATGACAATGCTCACCAACCTTGTGAGCGCGGCCGCAGTGGGCCTGGCCCTGTATGTCGCGGTCCTGGGTCTGCTGTGGTTCAAGCAGGAGAGCCTGCTGTTCGCGCCGACCGTGTTGCCGGCCAAGCATGTTCTGACCACGGCCGCGGACATTCATGAAGCCAACATCCAGGTGGATGGCGCACAACTGTCGGCCCTGCACCTGCGCCTGCCCAAGCCCCGGGGCGTGGTGTTCTTCCTGCACGGCAATGCTGGCAGCCTGCAGACCTGGTTCACCAACACCGACTTGTACCGGCGCGCCAACTTCGACTTGTTCATGATCGACTACCGGGGTTATGGCAAAAGCACCGGCCGTATCGAAAGCGAGGCCCAACTGCATGCCGACGTGCGCGCGGCCTGGCATCACGTCGCGCCGCAGTACGCGGGACGCAAGATGGTGGTCTACGGACGCTCGCTGGGCTCGGGCCTGGCCGCGCGCCTGTCAGTCGAGCTGTCGGCCAAACAGACACCGGACCTCACCGTGCTGGTGTCGCCCTACAGCAGCATGGCCGCGCTGGCCGCCGAGCACTATGGCTGGGTGCCCGCTTGGATACTGCGTTACCCGATGCGCACCGATCAACTGATCGGGCAGTTGCGCGGGCCGTTGGTACTGATTGACGGCGACCTGGACCAGTTGATCGCGCCGCAGCACAGCCAGGCCTTGCAGGCGCTGGCGCCACACGCCAAGGTGCTGCGTATCGCGGGCGCGGCCCACGGCGACATCCACGAGTTTGACGCCTATCTGGATGCGCTGGCGCGCCTGCTGAACGAGCTCTAGACGCGGTGCGCCAGGTCAACGTTGATCTAGCAGGCGTGCTTGCGCGGCCTGCCGGATGGCGCTCAGCGTGCCGCGTGTACTGATTACTTCCGGGTCCAGCATCACTTCGATCAGGGTGCCCTGGTCGCGGGCCAGAGCGGTCAGCAACGCCGGTTCAAACTCCGCCGTGCGCGTGATGCGCAAGCCAACGTAGCCATAGGCACGCGCCAGCGCCGCGAAGTCAGGGTTACGCAGCGCTGTGCCCATCACGCGCTCGGGGTACTCGCGCTCCTGGTGCATGCGAATGGTGCCGTACATGCCGTTGTTGAGCAGCACGATGATGGTCTTGGCACCGTACTGGACCGCCGTGGCCAGCTCCTGCCCGTTCATCAGAAAATCACCGTCCCCGGTGATGGTAAAAACCAGGCGACCAGTGGTGATGGCCGCCGCGATGCCCGCCGGCACGCCGTAGCCCATGGCGCCGTTGGTGGGGGCGAGTTGCGTTTTGTGGCCCTTGGTCAGGCCGTGGTACTTGAAGAAACGGTGCAGCCAACTGGCGAAGTTGCCCGCGCCATTGGTTAGCACCGCATCTGCCGGCAGGTGGCGCTGCAAGCAGGCCACGATGGCCGGCATGTCCACGTCGCCGGGCAGGCTCTGGGGTGCCAGATTGGCCAGGTAGTCGGCATGACAGGCCGCGCTCCAGGCGCCCCAGGGTCGGGCCTCGGGTGGCGACAGGCCAGCCAGCGCATGCGCGGCGGCGTTCATGGTGGCGTTGATGGCGAGGTCGGCTTGGTAAACGCGGTTCAGTTCCTCGGCGCTGGCATGGATGTGCACCAGTTGCTGCTTCATCAGTGGCGACTCAAACAGGCTGTAACCGCCACTGGTCATCTCGCCCAGGCGCGGACCCACGGCCACGATCAAATCGCTGTCATGAACACGCGCGGCCAGCTTGGGGTTGATGCCGATGCCCACATCACCCGCATACAACGGGTGATGGTTGTCGAAAATATCCTGAAAGCGAAACGCATTGCCAACCGGCAGTTGCCAGGCCTCGGCAAATCGCTGCAAAGCCTGCGCGGCCTCCACGGTCCAGCCACCGCCGCCTGCAATGACCATCGGACGCTGCGCTTTTAATAGCAAGGAACGCAATGTAGTCAAGTCGTTCTGGCCAATATTGGCCTGAGCGGGCGCCACCAGGGGTGGCATCTTGGGCAAGCCTTCACCCACTGCTTGCGTCAACATATTCTCGGGCAATACCAGCACCACCGGGCCGGGCCGGCCATTCACGGCGGTGGCAAAGGCGCGCGCCACATATTCGGGAATGCGCCGTGCGTCGTCTATGCGCTCCACGCGCTTGGCAAGCCCCTTGGTGCTGGGGCCGAAAAAGCTCAGGTAGTCAACCTCCTGGAAGGCCTCCCGGTCACGCGTGTCGCTGGCCACATCGCCCACGAACAGCACCATCGGGGTCGAGTCCTGAAACGCCGTGTGCACGCCGATCGACGCATTGGTCGCACCCGGGCCACGGGTCACAAAACACACCCCCGGGCGACCGGTGAGCTTGCCATGCGCCTCGGCCATGAAAGCCGCGCCGCCCTCCTGGCGGTTGATCACAAACCGAATGCGATCCTGGTGCTCGTGGAAGCCGTCGAGCACCGCCAGGTAGCTTTCGCCAGGCACGCCAAACGCGTGGGTGACGCCCTGGGCGATAAGACATTCGACCAGCAGATGGCCTGCGATTGTGGAAGTCATGCCAGGATTGTGCCCGTACCCCTGATCAGTTCAGGTCTCAGAAGGTCTCCCAGTCCTCATCCCCGCCGGCGGGCATCACCCGGGCGGTGGTCTTGGGAGGCACATCGATGGTTTGCTGGGTTGTCGCGGCAGCCGCAGCGGCGGCAGCCGGCACCTTGGCCGAGCTGGCGCGCCCGCGCGCGGCGGCGCCCTTGGGCACGCCGCCCCCACGCCGCTCGGTGCCGGCAAAGGGTTGTGCCCTGGGTTGGTGCGAACGCACTGCGGCCAGTTGCGACACCGGGTGGTGGTCCTGGC
>JAUXWC010000257.1 GCA_030685025.1 Rhodoferax sp. | reverse complement strand
CCAAAGGCCAGTACCGAGGGCCCGCCATGGGGCAGTCGAATCGCCGCTGGTGCATAACCTCGGCTGCGGCGCACAAACTGGAGCTGGCCATCCAGCGCGTGCACCACGCTGTCGTCACAGCGCGCCACCACCTCGCGGTCGTGGTCCAGCACGGCGTCGGCGATGCCGGCCAGGCGGCTCATGGCCTCGGCGCCCTCGCGCACGATGGGCTCGCCGCCGGGGTTGGCGCTGGTCATCACCAGCAGCAGATCCTGCGGCTCGGCCAGCCAGTGGGTGCCAACCGGGCGCGCGGCATGCTCGTGAAACAGCAGGAAGTGGATCGGCGTGGTGGGCAGCATGGCCCCCAGCCACAGCAGGCCTGGTGCCACGCCGGTCAGGGCCGTCTCGGCGCCGGCTTGTCGGCGCAGCAGAACCACCGGGCGTTCGCGGCCCTCCAGCAGGGCGCGTTCGGCATCGTCAACCCTTGCAAAGGGTGCCAGGCTGGCCACGTTGGCGGCCATCACCGCGAACGGCTTGGCCTCGCGGTCCTTGCGCAGGCGCAGGCGAGCCACGGCCTCGGGCTGGCGCGCATCGCAAGCAAGATGAAAGCCGCCCAAGCCCTTGATGGCGACGATGGCCCCGGCGTGCAGCAGGCCCAGCGTGGCAGCAATCGCGTCCCCCGCCATGGTGACGCCCTGCATGTCGCGCAATGACAAGCTGGGGCCGCAGACCAGGCAACAGGTGGTCTCGGCATGAAAGCGCCGGTCCGTCGGCGAGCGGTATTCGCGCTCGCACGCAGGACACAACGCAAACGGTGCCAGGCTGGTCTGAGGTCGGTCGTAAGGCAGGGCGCGGGTCACGGTGTAGCGGGGGCCGCAGTGAGTGCAGGTGATGAAAGCGTGACGCCAACGCCGACTCTGTGGGTCAAACAGTTCGGCCAGGCATTCCGGGCAGACCGCCACATCGGGCCCGATGGCGCTGGTGGCACTGCCCACCGGGCCACGGTGGCTGGCCACGATGCTGAAAGCACCCCAGCCCTCCGGTACGACCTCGTGCGCCTGCAGCGTGTCGACGCGCGCCAGCGCGGGCGCCTCGGCTTTGATGCGTTGGAGCAGCGCCGCTATCTGGGCCGCGCCACCCTGCACCGCAATCTCCACACCGTAGTCGTCGTTGCGCACCCAGCCGGTCAAAGCCAGGTCCTGGGCCAGCCGCCAGACAAAGGGCCGAAAACCCACCCCCTGAACGATGCCGGTAACCCGGATGCGACGCGCGATGACCGTCAAGGTGATGACCGTTACAACTGCGCTGCGTGTTCGTGGCCCGGTGCACTGGCTGGCACCGCCGCTGGCTGGCGGCTGTAGCCGGCCACCTTGGCACCATCACGCAAAAACTGCAGCCACTCGTCCATGCCCGCGCCGGTGGTGGCCGAGACCTGAATGACCCGAATGCGCGGATTGACGCGCCGGGCAAAACCAATGGCGGCGTCGACGTCATAGCTCAGGTAGGGCAGCAGGTCAATCTTGTTGAGCAGCATCACGCTGGCGGCGCGAAACATGTCGGGGTATTTGATCGGTTTGTCTTCGCCCTCGGTCACCGACAGCACCACCACCTTGTGCGTCTCACCCAAGTCGAAAGCGGCCGGGCAAACCAGATTGCCGACGTTCTCGATCATCAGCAGGGTGCCGTCGGCCAGTGGCAGCTTGGTCAGCGCTTGGCCGACCATGTGGGCATCCAGGTGGCAACCCTTGCCGGTGTTGATCTGGATGGCGGGCGCACCGGTGGCACGGATGCGCTCGGCGTCCTGGCTGGTCTGCTGGTCGCCTTCGATCACCGCCACGGCTTGCTCGCCCAGCATCTGGATAGTCTTGCACAGCAACGTGGTTTTGCCCGAGCCGGGGCTGGACACCAGGTTCAGCGCAAAGATGCCTTGGCGCGCCAGGCGTTGCCGGTTGGCCTGGGCAAAGGCGTTGTTCTTGGACAGGATGTCCTGCTCGATCCGCACCATGCGGCTCTGGCTGAGGCCTGGTGCGTGCGAGTGGGCCGCTTCTTCGCCGTGTTGGTGGTGATGGGCGTGATCGTGGCCGTGGTCGTGGCCACATTGGTGATCGTGGCGGTGCCGGGTGCCATCGGCGTGCACATGGTCATGGGCGTTCTCGTGCCCATGATCGTGATCGTGATCGTGATCGACGCTCTCGCCGTCGATCTTGACTTCCCCGGCAGCGCAACCGCAAGTGGTACACATGGTTTGTCTCCTGATCTCTAAATCATTGAGGGCAACACAAAAACGCCATACCGCAGAAACAACTCCCGTCATTGCGAGCGTAGCGCGGCAATCCATATTGCCGGGCCGCAGACATGGATTGCCGCGCTGCGCTCGCGATGACGGACTCTTTGTGCCGCGCCATGCTTTCCATGACGAAACGAATTCGGCTCGCAATGACGGGTTCTTTGTGCCGCGATTGGGGAGTGCTTCGATAGTGTTGCACGTCGTCCTTGACAGTCGCTTACGTCACTTCCAAGTCTTTCACCCGCATCTCGGTGCCGCCGGTCACCTGCATCTGGTAGCCGCCACACTCGGGGCATTCGCCAAACACCTCCTTCATCGGCACCGATTTGGCGCAGGCCATGCACCAGCCGGTGCCGGGCAGTTCGATGATCTCCAGATGTGCGCCCTGGGCCACGCTGTCGCGTGTGACGGCGTCAAAACAGAAGCGCATCGCCTCCGGCTCCACGCCCGAGAGCTGACCAATTTCCAGCCGCACCACGCTGACCTGGGTGAACGATTGTGCGCGCGCGGCATCCTCGATCAGTTGCAGCACCCCCTCGGCGAGCGACATCTCGTGCATGGCGCGGGCTCCTAACGCGCGCGCAGCGAGAAGAAACCGCGCCGCGACAGGGCAGGCCGGTCGCTAGCGACTGGCACCGTGACTGGCACCGTGACGGGCACCTTCTGCGCGGCGGGGTTCTTCGCCGCCGCCGCCGATGATTGCGCAGCCCTTGCCTCGGGCGCCGGGGGTGCAGTCAGCAGCGCCACCATCGACGCGCGCGCGGTCATGGCGGCTTCAACCTGGTTTGAAAACTTGCCCATCGGTGAAAACAGCGAACAGCTCTGGAACTCGCCCAACTCGGCTTCCTCGCTGCCCAAAAAAGCAAACTCGCCAGCCGGGAACTTGACGAAGCGGCGTTTGTTCTCGCCGGTCCAGACCCAGTTGTCGGTGCTGCCGGGCACCAGCAGCACACTCATGCACCAGGGTGTCACCACGATGCCCAGCCAGTGCCCCTGCCAGCGCTGGAAGTCGATCACCTCGACCGACAGCGCAGGGTTGAGGATGGGCACATCGGCCATGCGCTCCTGGTAGACGCGAAAGTAGGTCTGCTCCACCAGATCGCTGGGGTTGTGCGCATGAACGCGGAACCCGCCTTGGGACGGCGTATTTGCGCTCATACCGTCTCACCCCAACGGCGCGCGTCGTCGCCTTGCGCCATCAGTTGCTGCATCAGTGCCAGCGCCTCCTCGGCGCGCTGCGTCTCGACCCGCTCGAACGCGAATCCGCCAGCCTGGATCAGCAGGTAGTCCCCAACCGCCACGTCTTCGCCTTCCAGCAGCAACAGGCTAACCTCGCGCGTTTGCCCGAAGCACTCGGTCAGCGCCGTGCCATCCCGGACTTCAATCACACGCGACGGGGCGGCCAGACACACGGCAAACCCTCAGTGCACCGGCACGGCCAGCGGCGTCAGGGCATAGCCGCGCGCCGTCAGCTCGGCCAGCGCCATGCCCACCAGGGTGGGGATCTTGTCGGCCACCGTGGGTGTCATCTCCATGCCCAATTCGAGCGAGACCGGCTCCACGCCAAGCACCACAATTTCCTGAGGCATGGTGCCCAGCAATTCCAGGCTGGCCAGCACATCGGGCAGCGCGATCTGGTGCGGTGACAACTTGCGACGAAAGAACACCGGTATCTGCTCGCCCGATATCTTGACCACGGTGCCCGGCGCGGCACCGGTCTTCACCACGTCGATGACGATCAGAAAGTCGAGGTCGGACAGGTCCTCGATCATCTCCATGCCGGAGGTGCCACCGTCGATGACCTGCACGTTGTCGGGAATCCGGTAGGCGCCTTCCAGTGCCATGGCGGCGCGCACACCGGCCGCCTCGTCAGTGAGGATGGTGTTGCCGATACCCAGAACCACAGCGCGCATAAAGTTTGTCCCAATGCCGTCTAGTCTAATCAAGACCTGATCGACGCGCTGTGTCATCACCAGGCAAAAGGGTCGTCGTTGCGGGCGTGACCCGCAATCCAATCCACCCCGCAGCAAAGGCGCTGGGCCGACGGCGATGGATTGCGGCTCGGGGGCCGCAATGACGGACAGCGCTTGTCATGGCAGGTCAAAGATGGGCTAAACCGCCTTGACCGTGATCGCGGTGTTGTTCTCAGTGTCGGTCAGGTGAATAGCACAGGCAATACACGGGTCGAACGAGTGAATGGTGCGCAGCACTTCCAGCGGCTTTTCTGCATCCGCAATCGGCGTATTGAGCAGGGAGGCCTCATACGGTCCGGGCTCGTCCTTCTCGTTGCGCGGGCAGGCATTCCAGGTGGAGGGCACCACGCACTGGTAGTTCTTGATCTTGCCGTTGTCGATGACCACCCAGTGCGACAGCGCACCGCGTGGCGCCTCGTGAAAGCCGACGCCCATGACCTCGTCCTTGGGGAACACCGGCCGGTTGAAAGTGGACAGATCGCCCTTGCCCATGTTGGTGAGCAAGGCGGTCCACTGTTCGGACAACAAGTCCACGTTGACGCAGCAGGAGATGGCGCGCGCGGCGTGGCGGCCGATGGTCGAGTGCATGGCGTCCAGCCCGATCTTGGTCTTGGCCAGCGCCGACACCGTGTCCAGCGCAGCGGTGGCGTACTTGGTGGTGGCCTCGTGCTTGGCTGCCAGGCCGTTGAGCACGCGCGCCAACGGGCCGACCTGTGCGGTTTTGCCGTAGAAGGTGGGCGACTTCATCCAGGAGTACTTGGCGTCGTCCTTGAAATCGGTGTAGTTCGGCTTGGTCTCGCCCTTGTAGGGGTGCAGTGCACCGGCCTTGTCGTAGTCGTACCAGGAGTGCTTGACCGACTCCTCGACGCCCTTGGTCCAGTACTCGTCGTTGAACGAGGCAATCGGCTTGCGACCGGCCAGATTGCCGCCCTCGATGAAGCCGCCCGGGAAGGCAAACTGCGTGCCCTTGGTGTCGAGCGGAATGTCGGGCACCGACAGGTAGTTGGTGATGCCCTTGCCGATCTGCGTCCACTCCGGATAGAAGGCGCCCACTGCTGCCACGTCGATCAGGTAGACGTTCTTGACGAAGTCCGACAGCTCGTCGATCCAGCCCTTGATCGCCATCAGGCGTTCCACCGTGAGCACCGCCTGCGAGTCGGTGGCCAAGGGATTGGCCACGCCACCGACCGCCACGTTCTGGATGTGCGGCGTCTTGGAGCCCAGGATGGAGACGATCTTGTTGGCCTTGCGTTGCACTTCCAGTGCTTGCAGGTAGTGCGCCACCGCCAGCAAATTGACCTCGGGCGAGAGCTTCATCGCCGGGTGGCCCCAGTAGCCATTGGTGAAGATGCCGAGCTGTCCACCGTTGACAAAATGCTTGAGCCGCTCGTGCACGCGACGCATCTCGTGTTTGCTGTTCAAGTGCCAGCTTGAGAGGCTCTCACCCAGGATCGAAGTCTTGTCCGGATCGGCTTTCAGGGCCGAGGTAACGTCGACCCAATCGAGCGCCGACAGGTGGTAAAAGTGCACGATGAAGTCGTGCACCGAGTGCGCCAGGATGATCAGGTTGCGGATGTACTGGGCATTGAGTGGAATCTCCATCTTGAGGGCGTTCTCGACCGCCCGCACCGAGGTGATGGCGTGCACCGTGGTGCAGACGCCGCAGATGCGCTGGGTGATGGCCCAGGCGTCGCGCGGGTCGCGCCCGAGCAGGATGAGTTCAACACCGCGCCACATCTGGCCGGAGGACCAGGCTTTTTGAACCTTGCCGCCATCGACGTCAACGTCGATGCGCAGGTGGCCCTCGATACGGGTGATGGGGTCAATCGTGATGCGCTTGGACATGGGCTGTCTCCACTCTTATTGATTTAACGAACCACCTGCGCGCTTTCCCGTGGCAGCACCGGGAAACGACGGGTGATGATGATGTAGCCGAGAACCTCGACCGCGAATATGCCGGTGGTGACCAGCACTTCGGGCAAGGTCGGGAAGTAGCTGAAGCCCGGGCCGGTGTCGTAGCCAATCAGGAAGCCGTTGATGCGCATCAACGCGCCGCCCGACATCAGCAGCACGCCGGCCAAAAACAGCTTGGCCGGATTGCGTCGGTTGGACTCGGCGCCGATCAGGATCAGCGGTGCGATGAAGCAGGCGGTCTCCAGCCAGAACGACACCGCCGCGATGGACGGTGTGAAAGCGTGGCCCAATGCACCGCGCACCAGCAAATCGCCCACCCGCACCACCAGAAAGGCCGCCAGCACGCCCAGCATGATCTTGGCCATGGGCGTGAGCAGGTGCGTCTCGATCTGCCGCCGATAGGCGCTTGACGACAGACAGGACTCGAACAGCACCACCGCGTAGCCCATCGAGATGGCCGACAACAGGTACAGCGCGGGTTGCACCGGCGTTTGCCAAAGCGGGTGAATCTGCACGCCCATCACCACCAGCAAGGTGCCCAACGAAGCCTGGTGCATCATCGGCAACACGGTGCCCAGGGCGATGACCAGGAACATCGCCTTGTTGAGCTTCTTCTTGATGGCGTGTTTTCCCATCTGGTCCAGGAAGGTGGGCGAGAACTCGATCCACATCACGATGATGTAGAGCGTGATACACACCGCCACCTCGAACATCACCGAGTAGGGGTTGATCGAGCCGGGCCAGAACATGTTCCACACGTTCCACGGGCGACCCAGGTCAAAGATCACGCCCACACCGGCCAGGGTGTAGCCAAACAGGCTGGCCAGCAGGGCCGGGCGCACCAGCGGGTGGTACTCGCCGCGGTTGAAAATGTAGACCAGCATCGCCACCGAGAAGCCGCCGCAGGCGAGGGCCGAGCCGATGACCACATCGACCACCACCCAGATGCCCCAGGGGTAGCCGTCGTTGAGCGCCGTCACGCTGCCCAGGCCGAACATGAAACGCACCGCCAGCACCGCCAGCATCAGCGCGATCAGCACGCCACACGTCAGCGTGAGCGCGTTGACCAGGCTGCCGCCGACTGGGGCCGGCGCGGCGTGGGCATGTTGATTTGTGGCCATGGTCAACTCTCCTGCTTGTCGTTTGAGTCGTCGTCCGGCTTGACGTTGCGCTTGGCAATGAAGCTCATGGCGCCCAGCACCGCAAACGGCATGATCAGGTTGCCGTACAGCGTGTGCTGGATGGTCTCGGACA
>JAUXWC010000254.1 GCA_030685025.1 Rhodoferax sp. | reverse complement strand
GACGCGCTCCTCATTGGGCAGGATCACCGATCCCGGGCGCTGGGCACGCGGGTGGGTGCGCAGCAGAGCTTTGGACTGCAGGTCACGAATCTCGATGCGGTGTTCGAAGATGCGCACCAGAACCAGGGAGCCAATGGGGGCTGGGCGCGCGGCGTAGCTGCTGTGGTCAACGCGCACGCAGGTGTCGTCATAAACGGTGCGCTGGGACTCGGTGAAATACTGCATGCCCACGATGGGCAGTGCTTGCAGGTGGGGCCTCTCTTCTTCAAACATGGCCTGCACCTGGCGGCGCTCACTGCCGTGGATACGGGTGGCGGCCCAGGTCACTTCCCAGTGCTCAAGAAAGTCGTTCTGCTCTTCGATGGTCTCAAAGCGTCGGCCCTTGAGGGCGGTGGCCTGGGTGTGGCCGATGGCGTTCTCGACGGTGCCTTTGCGATTGGGATCTCGTACGCGGGCAGGGTCACCCACGACTTCGTAGTGCTTGAGCGCGGCTGCGTAAACCGGGTTGAGTTCTGGCTCGTGGATGTCGGGCTTGAGCACACCCTCTTTGAGATTATCCAGCACCACATATCGGCAAGACCCGCCGAAGTAGCGCCATGCCTGCTCATGCAGGCGTGCCCAGGTCTCCTGGCTGGACTTCCAGACCACCCGGCGATAACTGCGCCGGGAGTAGCGCAGCGTGGCCACGAACAGGCGGGGTTTGCGGTAACGGGTGGTACCCAGCACGCGGGTGGGTGCACCCTCGCCGTAGTCAACCTGCATCTCCTCGCCGGGAGAAAACTCCAGGCGGTCAAACTGCTCTGGCTCGCGCCAGCGTAGTTTGCCGGTAAAGCGTTTGACGGAGTTGTAGGCGCCCGTGAAGCCGAACTGATCGACCAGGTCTTGGTAGATGGCCATGGCGTTGCGTTTGAGGCGCAACTGGGCCTCGACGTAGTCCCGGTAGGGCTCGCAGATGGAGGCACCGGTCAATTGTTCAGTCGGTGCAGCCGCTGGGGTCGGTGGCCAGGGTGGAGCAGTTTGAATTGGCACGCTCGACGGATCAGGAGATGGGTCAGGGCTTTGACTGTCGAACTTCTTCTTGTAGGCCCGGATCGTGTGGCGCGAAATGCCTGTAGCGCGCTCAATCTGGCGTTGGGTGGACCCGGCTTTAAGCAGGGTCCAAATGGTGGTTTGCAAATGCAGTTTCAAGACGTTCACTCCGGTTATTCCCTCAAAGGTGAGGGGGTGAAAGTAACGTCCTGCCAGTAACCTCCGAACTACTGGTGCGCCGAGGTCAGCACATCAATTTACGGTGGCCGGGGTGGAGCAGTTTGACTGGCCATAAGTGGAGCACTTTGAGTGGCCATCGGGGCCAGGGCTTCGTCGGAGCCATAGGACGCGGCTGCGAGACTTAAGCGGTGCTTGCGATCGATTCGCTCACGCCGGGTATCCACAACGGTGCCGTCACTTCGGGTGTAGCTGAGGTCCACACAACCTCCCTTGACTCTTGCTACCCCGGTCTCGCACTCGAGAATGTAGCCGCGCGAGCCCTCATCGTTCAGCGTGCTCGCGGATGGACGACCAAGCTGGCACTCGGTGTGCGCGGCGACCTGCACGCCAAGGAAGATCGATTCGACGTAGAACTCGACAGCCTTGCGAAGTGGCGAGCGAGTATCGCCCGCAACCATCGGGAGCGTCGCAAGTACGGCACCATCATCGAGCGTAATGGGATACCCGTCGAACTCGGTCGCAAGCCGGTCTTCGAAGAGGTTCTTCAGTGTGTACTCCCAGCGGAGCTGCAGAAGGGTCGGCATGGGTGTGAAGGCTAGGCGTCATTGCCGGAGCCGCGAACGACGACGGCATCGCAGCTATCGCTCAGATTTGCGGACTCGACCACCGAAACACCTATGAACCGCCTGCCCATGTATTCTGCCAAGTAGTCTGTTGCCGTGCTGTCGGCGCTCAGGCGAACGTGCTCGATCCCGACCGACTTGGCTACTAGCTCCGCTCCGCGCTGTAGTGGCAGAGGAGAGACCACAACACCGCCGACGGCTCCTACATCGCCGATGCGGAATGCCAAGGCTGCAACATCCTCTTGCTTGAGAGAGCTTGTTGTGTAGCGGCGTACCTCAACCACCAAGAACTTCTCACCGTTCTCCTGAATCGCCTTGGCGTCGATCTCCCATTGCGTCCCGCTCTTCCCATCAAGGGTCTGCTTCCCCTCGACCGAACCAATTCCAAGAACGCTGCCAATCTGCTGCAGTACAGAGCGAGCGGCACCTTCATACGCTTGCCAGGGTATAGTCATTTGACGCCTAACGTAATTCCCAGAGCATATGAAACTGCTCTATAAGTTGGGATCTGCTCCACATACTGGACATCTGATTCCCCTGAAAATGGCTTGTAGCCCTGGTTTGTCCAGTCTGCTCTGCTCTTCGTGCTGCGATATAGAGTTTGCAGCGAGCCTCCCACGCAGATCGCTATTGTTCGATTCTAAGTTGCGATGGAGTCGTGAATTGGGCAATGGTGGTGAACGACTGCTCCCGCTGCCAACCCGACCATCAACGGGATGGAAATGGCAGTTCACCCCAGCGCCCAATTCGCTATTATTTAAATAGCTGCTAACGCATATTCCACAAGAGCGACAGCCACAAAACCCATATAAGACTACTCAGAAGACTGCTGCAACGCCCACATCTGCGCATAGCGCCCGCCAGCCGCCAACAACTCCGCATGCGAGCCGCGCTCGATGATGCGACCGGCCTCCATCACCAAAATCTCATGTGCATCGACCACGGTGGACAGGCGGTGCGCGATCACCAGCGTGGTCTTGTTTTGCGCCACGCTTTGCAGTTCGGCCTGAATGGCGCGTTCGTTGGCGGAATCGAGCGCCGAGGTGGCTTCGTCAAAGATCAAAATCGGCGGGTTCTTCAGCAGGGTGCGGGCAATCGCCACGCGCTGCTTTTCGCCGCCCGAGAGTTTGAGCCCGCGCTCGCCGACCATGGTGTCGTAACCCTTGGGCGTGGCGTCGATGAAGCTGTGGATGTGCGCGGCGCGCGCCGCCTCTTCCACCTGCTCGCGGGTCGCGCCGGGCTGGCCGTAGGCGATGTTGTATTCCACCGTGTCGTTGAACAACACCGTGTCTTGCGGCACGATGCCAATCGCCTGACGCACGCTGGCCTGGGTCACCTGCTTGATGTCTTCGCCGCCAATCTGAATCTGCCCCTGCTGCACGTCGTAGAAACGAAACAGCAGCCGCGCCAGCGTCGATTTGCCCGAGCCCGAAGGCCCCACCACCGCCACGGTCTTGCCGGGGGGAATCTCAAAACTGATGTCGTGCAGGATCGGCCGGGCCGCCTCATAGGCAAAGTTGACGTGGCTGAAGCGCACGCCGGCATCCTGCAGTCGCAGCGGCTGGGCACCGGGCGCGTCGGCAATCTCGCGCTCGCGCTCCATCAGGGTGAACATCTTGTCCAGATCGGTCAGGCTCTGCTTGATCTCGCGGTACAACACCCCCAGGAAACCCAGGGGGATGTAGAGCTGGATCATGAAAGCGTTGACCATCACCAGGTCGCCCAACGTCATGCGGCCCTCCACCACGCCCTGCGTGGCACGCCACAACATGGCGATCAGGCCGGTGGCGATGATCAGTTGCTGGCCAGTGTTGAGCAGGCTCAGGGTGGTCTGGCTCTTGACGGCGGCGCGGCGGTAACGCTCCAGGTTCTCGTCGTAGCGTTTGGCCTCGAACTCCTCGTTGTTGAAGTACTTGACGGTCTCGTAGTTCAGCAGGGAGTCGATGGCGCGGCTGTGGGCCTTGGAGTCCAGCTCGTTCATCTCCTTGCGAAACTTGGTGCGCCATTCGGTCACGGTCACGGTGAAGGTGATGTAGAACACCAGCGCAATGATGGTGATCCAGGCAAACCAGATGTCGAACTTGACCGCCAGCAGCGTCAGCACCATGGCCACCTCGATCAGTGTGGGGATGATGCTGTACAGCGAATACGAGATCAGCGAGTTGACGGCCCGCGTGCCACGCTCGATGTCGCGGGTCAGCCCCCCGGTCTGGCGTTCCAGGTGAAAACGCAAGCTCAAGGCATGCAGATGGCGGAACACCTGCAGCGAGATGGTGCGCGACGCGCCCTCCGTGGCCTTGGCAAACACCAACTCGCGCAGCTCGGCAAACACCGTGGTGGACAAGCGCAACAGCCCGTAGGCCAACAGCAGGGCCACCGGCACCACCAGCATCGCGGTGGCGCTGATCCCGCCCTTGGGATTCATGGTGTCCACCAGTTCCTTGAGCAACAAGGGCACACTCACGTTGGCCATCTTGGCCCCGACCATCAAGGCCAGCGCGATGACCACTCGCCATTTGTATTGCCACAGGTAAGGAAACAGGCGCTTGAGCGTGGCCCAGTCGGTGCGTTTGGCAATGGGCACCCCCGCCGCGACGGGAGCCTGAAAAGATGAACTGCTGATTTCGCCAGAGCGGCGCATGGATGACAATACCTGAATCTTTGCGGGACAGACCGCAGCAACGCCATGCGTTGCCAGCTCTGTCCTCAACACTTTAAATGAGAGATTGTGCCTATGTCCGCCAACACAAGCCCCGCCGACGTTCAGTTGCCTACCGACGAGGAACTGGTACTCAAGGTGATTCCGATGCCGGCCGACTGCAACGCCAATGGCGACATCTTTGGTGGTTGGGTGATGGCGCAGGTCGATCTGGCCGCCTCGGTGATCCCGGCACGGTACACCCAGGGCCGCATGGCCACGGTGGCGGTGAATCAGTTTGTGTTCAAGCACCCGGTGCGGGTGGGCGACATCCTGTCGTTCTTCTCGAAACTGGTGCGCATTGGGCGCACATCAGTGACGGTGAAGGTGGAAGTGTATGCCGAGCGTTTTCGCAACCAGGGCCACTACATCAAGGTCACCGAGGCCTCGTTGACCTATGTGGCCATCGACGACGAGGGCAAGCCACGCGAGATCCCCAAGTCTTAAGCCCTAGAGTGCTATTAAATGAATAGCATAAACAGCTTATGCAGTATGGCTTGCAGCCCCATTTGCCGCTAAAACTTGCCGTGGCGCCCAGCACCGGCGGCAAAGCGGGCGGCGCCTTGGAGTGCATCACCCAGGCACTGCTTGCCACGCTGCCACTCCTGGTGCAAGGCCTGCGGTAGTGCCAAGTCCCACTGCGCATAAGCGCTCATCCGGTCGGCCAGCATGGTGGCCTGCGGAAATTCGGCCAATTGCTGGGCCAGGGTGAGCGCCGCGTGCAGGGCCTGCCCAGTGGGCACCACACGGTTGCACAAGCCCATTTGCAGCGCCTCGGTGGCTTCGACCTTGCGGCCGGTCAGAATCAAGTCCATGGCGTGCCCCATGCCGATGAGTCGCGGCAAGCGCACCGTGCCGCCATCAATCAAGGGCACACCGAAACGCCGGCAGTAGACGCCGAAATAGGCATCGGCCTCCATCACCCGCAGGTCGCACCACAGCGCCAGTTCCATGCCCCCGGCCACCGCCGCGCCGCTGACGGCGGCGATGACCGGCTTGGACAACATCAGGCGGGACGGGCCCATGGGGCCCGGCGGCCCCGGCAGAGGAAACTTGTCACCATCAAAGTCCAGCGACGCAAACACGGCGTCCAACCCCGCCGATGTATCGCCTTGCGTGGCGCCAGCCAGCTTGGCGCCTGCTGCCAAGTCCCAGCCCGCGCAAAAATGCCCGTTTGCGCCATGAAACACCGCCACGCGGGCATCGGCGTCGTGCTCAAAGGCCACAAACGCCGCATACAGCGCCTGCGCCGTGGCGGCGTCCACCGCGTTGCGCACATCGGGCCGGTTCAGCGTGACGATGGTGATGGAGCCTTGCTGGCTTGTCTCTACGGTAGGGACCATGGCGAGCCAGACGCTTAGAAGAAGGGCGTCACCGTGGCAACGCCGCCGGGCGTCGTCACCGTCACGTCCACCCCCACCGACGGGCAGTCGGCCGCGCCATCCATCCGGATCTGGTGCACGCTGGCATCGGGCGTGTTGTCGCCCACTGGCGGGGCGACTGACAGGATGGTGCAGGTGGCGCCAGTGCCAACGATGGCGGCGGTAACGGTGGTACCGGTGGGCATGGCATTGCCTCGGGCGTCCGCGACCAGAACCGAGAAACCGGAACTGGCCCGCCCCCCAAGCAGGGAAACCGTCGCCTTGGAGCCGGCAAGCACAAAGACGGCCTGCCGGCGCACCCGGATCTGGCTGCTCCAAACGCCATCGCATGTGTTGTCCACCGAAGGGTAACGACCACGGGTCGCCTCAAGGCCACTGACCGCGCCGACCCCGGCGCCCGTGCCCTCGCAAGGCATGGCGCCAGTCGATCCGCCTGGATAGGTCTGCTCGGTGGCGATGTCGTAGATGCTGTTCCCATTGTCATCACGGTAGGCCAGACCCACATCAAAGAAGGGCTCGCCGCTCTGCCAGATGTTGTCACCGTTCTGGTCAATGAAACTTTCCTCGCCTTCCATGTAGGCGAGGACCACGGCACGCCCACTGGCCGGGCGCATCCCCTGGCTGGTGTAGGTGACGCTGCATTGCGAGGCTGCGTCCAGCACGCACGTGCCCTGCACCTGGCCATGCGAGGCCACAAAGCTGACAGCCGAGCCCGGGGGAACCGGGTTACCCTGGCGGTCGGCCACGCGCCAGCTCAGCGTGTTCTGCACGCCGTCAATGTCAAAGGCCTCAATGCTGAACTTGTTCACCGCCAGGGACGCCGCATTTTGCGTGGCGCGTCCCGAGGTGACCGCCACACCGCTAGAAGAGGCCTGCACCGTCGGATTGGCGTCGAGCGAGGCCGTTACCACCACCGGCGTGGGCAAGGCGCCCGCGGCCACCACCACCGTCACATAGCCACTGGCGTCACTGGTGGCCACCTGCTCGGCACTACTGGGCAAACCACCGACCAGGAACCGGACCCCCGCCTGCGCGCTGTTGACCCCGAGCGCCAGGCGAACCTTCTGGCCCGACGTGCCGGCGCCCGAGCTGTCGAGCACCTGGAACTTCAGCGTGGCTTGCTTGGTGCCGCCCACGGCGGCGGTCGAGACCAGCAGGGCATCGCTGGCGGAACTGAACACCAGGCCGGTCGGCAGGGCGGGCGCCACATTCACGCTGGCGAGCACCGCCGAAGCGCCGGCTGCCTGGGCAACCAACGTCACCGTGCCCGAACATCCGGCCGTCGCCTGGTAAATCGAACTGGCCAGGCCCGCGCCATTGGTGGACGCGCTGGCCGGGCTGAAGCTGCCGCAACTGGCCGAGAAAGCCACCGTTACGGGAGAACTGGTGGCCAGCGCGCCATTGACGTAGCCCTGCACCGTGACCGCTGTCGATTGAAAAGCGTAAATCGAACCCTGAGCCACCTTGAAGTTGGTCAGCGCCACATAGGCCACCGTGGTCCGGTAATCCAGACTGGCCGACACGGCCACGCCGTTAACCGTGGCCGACGCCACCAGGCGGCCCGCATTGGCGGCCACGGCGCTGGTTGGGCTGATCCGAACCAGGGCCACACCCGTGGCGTCCGTCAGGGCCGAGGTCTGCGCCAGCGTGGCCACAGCGGCGTCCGCCTCAAGACTGACCAGGCGATTGGCGACCGAGCCACCGCTGGAACTGGTGAGCGTGACGCGCACGTAGAACGGCCCGGCGCCGTTGATGGCGTTGGTGACGAGCACCACCCCGGCCGAATCCACCAGCGCCACGCCTAAGGCCCAGGTGCCTGCGGTACTGCCCGGATTGCGTGGATCGGGCTGCGGCGTTCCACCGCCCCCGCAGGCCGCCAGCATCGCCACAATGACCAGGGACAAGAGAATTTTGAGCAGCTTCATTCACACGTTCCCGCAAAGAGTGCCCCATTCTATGTGCTGTCTCCAGCGCCGAAAGCGCCGCCGGCGACCGGTTTTGGGCGAATATCCGCGTCGCCTGTCAACCGGTTCACCAACCGCCCTGTCTCGCACGAGACGTCCCGGCGCGGAAAAGACCGCTTCGTGTCGCGCGCCCGACAGCATGTCGGTACAAACCCTGCGGCCAAGGTCAGGCAATGCCGATATAAACGGGCGTCGCCATCCGACGGCAAGCTCTCAGGAGAAAACGTGCAGGTTCTTCAACTGCTGATCAGCGGTATCGCCCAGGGGTGCATCTACGGCCTGATCGCGCTGGGCTTCGTGCTCATCTACAAAGCCACCGAGACGGTGAGCTTCGCCCAGGGCGAGCTCATGATGCTGGGCGCCTTTGGCGGCTTGGCGGCCATGACCATGCTCGGCTTTCCGTACTGGCTGTCGGTGCTCAGCGCCATTGCCGGCATGGCCCTGTTTGGCGTGGCGCTGGAGCGGCTGGTGATTCGTCCGATCCTGGGGCAACCGGCGTTCTCCATCGTCATGCTGACGATTGGCATTGGTTATGTGGCGCGCGGCCTGATCACCATGATCCCCAACATCGGCACCGAGACCCACACCCTGCCGGTGCCCTACAAAGACGAGATCTGGAGGCTGGGTGGCCTGGTGCTCAATGTGGAGCAGATGGCGGTGATCGCGGTCACCGCCGTGTTATGCGTGCTGCTGTTCGCGCTGTTTCGCTACAGCAAGCTGGGCATCGCCATGCAAGCGGCCTCGCAAAATCAGTTAGCCGCCTACTACATGGGCATTCCAGTGCAGCGCCTCAACGGCATCGCCTGGGGTTTGGCGGCGGCCGTGGCGGCTGTCGCGGGCCTGCTGCTGGCGCCCATCACTTTTGTACACGCCAACATGGGCTTCATTGGCCTGAAGGCGTTTCCGGCGGCCGTGGTCGGTGGTTTTGGCAGCCTGCCGGGCGCGATTGTCGGCGGGCTGGTGATTGGCATCGTCGAGTCCTTGTCGGGTTTCTATTTGCCCGATGGCTTCAAGGACACCGCCGCCTACATCGTGGTGCTGATCATGCTGGTGGTCAAACCGAATGGCTTGTTCGGTGAACAGTTGCGCAAAAAAGTATGAGATTCATCTTCAAAACCGATTACGCGCAAGACATCAAGCTGGCCAAGCATGGCGGCCAGATGTTTTGGTACGGCGCCTTGATGCTGGTGCTGCTGGCGGCGCCCTGGATCGCCACCGAGTACTGGCTGGCGCAACTCACCTTCATCCTGATCTACGCCGTGGCTGGCCTGGGGCTGATGCTGCTGGCAGGCTTCACCGGCTTGTTCTCGCTGGGTCACGCGGCCTTTCTGGGCGTGGGCGCGTACACGCAAGCGGTGTTGACCAATGCCGGATTGCCCTTCCCTCTGGCCATGGTCTTTGCTGCGGCGTTGTCGGCGGCGGTGGGGTTTGTGGTGGGTTTGCCGGCGCTGCGGGTCAAGGGCATTTACCTGGGCATGGCCACTTTGTCGTTTGGCTTCATCGTGGAAGAGGTGCTGGCGCGCTGGGAGTCGGTCACCGGTGGCAACGCGGGCATCCACATCAAGAAGCCCGATCTGTTTGGCTGGACGCTGGGCTCGGGTGAGGAGTTCTACTTCCTGTGCCTGGTGGTTACCGTGTTGGCCACGCTGGGCATCCTCAATTTGCTGCGCTCGCCCACCGGCCGGGCCTTTGTGGCGATTCGCGACTCGGAGATCTCGGCCCAAAGCATGGGCATTCACCTGGCGCACTACAAGACCTTGTCCTTCGCCCTGTCGGCGGCGCTGGCTGGCGTGGCGGGTGCCTTGTACGCGCACAAGATGCAGTTCATCTCGCCCGACCAGTTCAACATCCTGCAGTCGATCGACCTGCTGCTGATGGTGGTGATTGGCGGGGTCGGCTCGGTGCATGGCGCCTTTTTGGGTGCGATCTTCCTGATCACGCTGCCAGAACTGATCACCATCGTGAAGGACTACCTGCCCGCCGTCGTGGGCCAGGCGCCCGGCCTCAAGAGCGTGGTCTACGGCGTGGTGCTGGTGTCCTTCGTGCTGTTCGAGCCGATGGGTCTGTACGGCCGCTGGCTGAAGATCCGAACCTACCTACAGATGTTCCCCTTCTACCGCAAAGGCATGTTCAAGCGGCAGAAATCGTTCCAGAAGTCGGACAGACTGAAATGACTGAAATACTCCTCTCTGCCAACAACCTGAGCGTGCGCTTTGGCGGCGTGCTGGCGGTCAACAGTGTGTCATTCGAGGTGCGCCAGGGTGAGGTGTTCACCCTGATCGGCCCCAATGGTGCCGGCAAGACCACCGTGTTCAACCTGATCAGCCGCATCTATACGCCCACCACGGGCGAGATCACTTACCTGGGCAAGAGTCTGACGGCGCTGCCGCCGCAGGCCATTGCAGCACTGGGCATTGCCCGCACCTTCCAGAACATCGAGTTGTTTGAACACGCCTCGGTGCTGCAAAACCTGCTGATTGGCCGCCACACGCATCGCCAGACCAAGCTCTGGCAAGACCTGTTCTTTACCGCCAAGACGCGCCAGGCCGAGTTGCAGGCGCGCCGCAAGGCCGAAGAGGTGATCGACTTCCTCGGGCTGCAGCACCACCGCGACTCCTTTGTCGCCGGCCTGCCCTACGGCGTGCGCAAGGTGGTGGAACTGGCGCGCGCCCTGTGCACCGAGCCCAAGCTGCTGCTGCTCGATGAGCCCTCCAGCGGTCTGAACATGGAAGAGACCAACGACATGGCCTACTGGATACAGGACATCAAGAACGACCTGGGCATCACCGTGCTGATGGTCGAGCACGACATGAGCCTGGTCTCCAAGGTGTCGGACCGGGTGCTTGCCATGAACCAGGGCCAGGTGCTGGCGCTGGGCACGCCGCGCGAGGTACAAAGCCACCCGGCGGTGATCGAAGCCTACCTGGGCAGCGTCGATGACGTGTCGTCCCTGCGGAGGAAAGCAGCATGAGCAATGCAGCTATCACCGACCAGCCCGTGCTGAAGCTGCAAAACGTCGAGAGCGCCTACGGCCCGATCAAGGCGATCCGGGGCGTCAGTCTGCAGGTGCGCCGAGGTGAAATCGCCACGGTGTTGGGCTCCAACGGCGCGGGCAAGACCACCATCCTCAAGACCATCTCCGGCATCATCGATCCGCGCAAGGGCTCGATCGAATTCAAGGGTGCCGACATCACGGCGCGCGACCCGGCCCTTATCGTGCGCCAGGGTCTCTCACACGTGCCAGAGGGGCGCGAGGTGTTCCCCTTGCTCAGCGTGCACGACAACCTGCTGATGGGCGCCTACACCCGCAGCGACCGCGATGGCGTGGCGACCGACATGGAAGCGGTGTACGGCTACTTCCCGATCCTGCTCGAGCGGGCCAGCCAGGACGCGGGCCTGCTGTCGGGCGGCCAGCAGCAAATGCTGTCGATCTCGCGCGCCCTGATGGCCCGGCCCGACCTGATCCTGTTGGACGAACCCAGCCTGGGCCTGAGTCCCAAGCTGACCAAGGAGATCTTCGAGATCGTGGTGCGCATCAACCGCGAGCGCGGCACCACGATTCTGTTGGTCGAGCAAAACGCCAACATGGCGCTGAATGCCTCCGACTATGGCTACGTGCTGGAGAACGGCCGCATCGTGATGGAAGACACCTGCGCCAACCTGCGCGAGAAGGACGACATCAAGGAGTTCTATTTGGGGTTCAAGGACGATGGCGTGCGCGGCGAGCGGCGCTGGAAAAAGAAGAAGACCTGGCGATGAATACTTCTTCTCTCATCCAGCGCGGCTTGGTCACTGTCATTGCGGGCTTGACCCGCAATCCATGGATCCCGGATCGAGTCCGGGATGACAGCCCGGGCCTGCCCCGCAAAGACAAGGCATTGGTGTATTTATGACACAACTCTGGGACCTGAGCCACATTCAACCCAACAGCGCCATCGTGCTGCCCGGCGAGACCATTCCGGCGCTGTTCTGGAACGCCGTGCAAGAGCGCGGGCCCTTGGTCTGGATGCGCCAGAAGCATCTGGGCATCTGGCAGAGTTGGACCTGGGACCAGACCGGACAGGCCGTGCGCGAGATCGCTGGCGGCCTGATGAGCCTTGGGTTTGCCCGCGGTCAGACCGCCTCGATCCTGTCCAACACGGTGGTGCCATGGGTCCTGGCCGACTTGGCAGTGTTGTCCTGCGCCGGGGTATCCAACGGCATCTACCCGACCGATGCCACGTCGCAAGTGCAGTACCTGTGCGAGGATTCCGGCACCAGCATCCTGTTTGTGGAGGACGACGAGCAACTGGACAAGGCGCTGGAAGTGCGCGCGGCGCTGCCCCATCTGCGCAAGATTGTGGTGTTCGACATGGAGGGTCTGGCCAGTCTGGACGACCCGGACGTGATCAGCCTGGCGGATCTGCGCGCGCTGGGCGTGCACTACCTCAACCAGCACCCGGATGCCTTGCGCGCGCGCATTGATGCCTGCCGACCCGAGGACCTGGCGATTCTGGTCTATACCTCCGGCACCACCGGCAAGCCCAAGGGTGCGATGCACTTGCACGCTGGCCTGGTCTACACGGTGCGGGGCTACAACACCCTGGTGGCCCAGGACGAGCGCGATGAGCGCATGTGTTTCCTGCCGCTGTGCCACATCGCCGAGCGCATGGGCGGTGAGTACTTTGCCTTGTACACCGGCGCCAAACTGAACTTCGTCGAGAACCCCGAAACGATTCCGGAGAACGTGCGCGAGATTGCGCCCACCGTGTTTACCGCCGTGCCACGTGTGTGGGAGAAGTTCTATTCCGGCGTGATGATCTCCCTCAAGGAGTCCAGCAAGCTGCAACAAGCCGCCTACGCCTGGGGCATTGGCGTGGGCACGGCCATCGCTGACAAGGTGCTGGCGAAGCAGCCGGTGAGTGGCTCGCTCAAGATCCAGTTTCAGATCGCGCAGTGGCTGGTGCTCAACAATGCGCGCAAGCTGATCGGCATCCACCGCGCGCGCTTCTTGGTGACCGGCGCCGCGCCGATATCGCCCGACCTGGTGCGCTGGTACCTCGCCTTGGGTGTGCCCATGCTCGAAGTCTGGGGCATGACCGAGACCTGCGGCGCCTCCACTGGCGTGCCCGCCACGCTGATGAAGCCCGGCTCGATCGGCCCGGCGGCCGGCTTCAACGAAGTTCGGCTCGACCCCGCCACTGGCGAGCTTCTGGTACGCGGCAAGAACGTCTTCGCCGGTTACCTGAACCAGCCCGAGAAGACCGCCGAGACGATCGACGCCGACGGCTGGCTGCACACTGGCGACGTGGGTACGGTGGACGCCGACGGCTACTACCGCATCACCGACCGCATGAAGGACATCATCATCACGGCGGGCGGCAAGAACATCACCCCCAGCGAGTTGGAAAACGACTTGAAGTTCTCGCCCTACATCACCGACGCGGTGGTGATTGGCGACAAACGCGCCTTCCTGACCGCCATCATCATGATCGACCAGGAGAACGTGGAGAAGTTCGCGCAAGACCAAGACGTGGCCTTCAGCAACTATGCGTCACTGACACGCGCACCCGAAGTTCAGGCGTTGATCCAGACGGAGCTTGACCGCGTGAACCAGAAGTTCGCCCGAGTCGAGCAGATCAAGAAGTTCTTCCTGCTGGAAAACCAGCTTACGGCGGAAGATGAAGAGCTGACCCCCACGATGAAGCTCAAACGCAAGCTGGTCGAAAAGAAGTACGCCGCGCAGATCGACGCGATGTACCGGTAAACCCGCTATTTTTCAGTCCCCCATGACAAAGACGAAGATTTACGGCACCATACACGCCGCGTAGGCAATGGCGACCGCGCCCCGATGACATGAGATTTATCACAAGGAGACCAACCATGACTTTGAAACAAAGCGCCCTGCTGGCGGCACTGGCCACGGCCAGCGCCCTGGCACTGGCCCAACAGGGTGTCAGCAACACCGAAATCACCCTGGGATCGATCCAGGACTTGTCCGGCCCAATCGCCGGCTTTGGCAAGCAGGTTCGCCTGGGCATGATGCTGGCTGTTGACGAGATCAACGAGCAGGGCGGCATCAATGGTCGCAAGATCAAACTGCTGGTCGAAGACTCTGCCTATGACCCCAAGAAAGCCGTGTTGGCGGCCCAGAAACTGGTCAATCAGGACAAGATATTCATGATGCTGGGGCATATCGGCACCGCCCAGAACATGGCCGCGATGCCGGTGCAGTTCGAGAAGAACGTGATCAACTTCTTCCCGGTCACCGCCGCACGCGAAATGTACGAGCCCTTCCACAAGCTCAAATACTCTTTCGCCGCCACCTACTATGACCAGATGCGCAACGCGGTACCCAAACTCGTCAAGGAAAAGGGCGCCAAGAAGGTCTGCACGATGTACCAGGACGATGACTTCGGCCTCGAAGTGCTGCGCGGCGCGGAGGCCGGCCTCAAGACCATCAACATGGACTTCACCGAGACCACCTCGTACAAACGTGGCGCCACCGATTTTTCGTCTCAAGTGGCCAAGATGCAGGCGGCTGGCTGCGACATGATTGTGCTGGGTACCATCATTCGCGAGACCATCGGCGCCATCGGTACCGCGCGCAAGCTGGGCTACAACCCGATCTTCCTGGGCTCCAGCGCGGCCTATACCGACCTGATTCACAAACTGGGCGGCAAAGCCATGGACGGTCTGTATGCGACCATGACGGTGCAGAACCCCTACACCGACGAGCCCTCGCAGCCGATTCGTTTCTGGGCCAACAAGTACAAGACCAAGTTCAACGAAGACCCCGCCGTGTTCTCGGTTTATGGCTACACCATCATCAACACCTTCGCCAACGCGGCCACCAAGGCCGGCAAGAACCTGACGACCGACAGCTTCATCAAGGTGATGGACACCATGACCATCCCTCCCGACATCTTTGGCAGCGCGTCGGCCTCGTTCTCGCCCACCAAGCGTTTGGGCAGCGATGCCTCGCGCCTGTCGCAGATTCAGGACGGCAAGTGGAAGGCCGTCTCCGAGTACTTCGGCAGCACGGCAGCCGTGGCGCCAGGCGCACCGGCCAAGGCACCAGCCAAGAAGTAGGCGTTTGCCGCGGATCGAAAAGGCCACCGCGAGGTGGCCTTTTTCGTACCCTCTTGCCGCGCGCCAGCCGAGGATCGGTTGAGGACAGAGCAAAGTTCACTGCGTGGGGTTCTGGCCTGTCCCGCAAGAACACCCCTGATCAGTTGAGGACAGAGCAAAGTTCACTGCGTGTAACTTTGGTCTGTCCCGCAAGGTCTCAGGAGACGATGTAGGCGCCGGCGCCAGTGGACAGCAGTTTGCCGTCGGCGCCGCGGAACTCCATGCGGGTGGAGGCCACGCGCGAGCCCAAGCGCATCACCTCGGCGCTAAGTTCAAAGTACTCACCAATACCGGGGCGCAGGTAGTCCACGCGCAAGTCGATCGTGCCGAGTTTGGAGAAGCGTTGCAGCCGTTGCAGGGGCGGCTCGTCCATGTGACGGGCGCCAATCGCGGCCATCACGGCCAGGCCACCCATGGCATCGAGCCCGGCGCTGATGACACCGCCATGCAAGCGGTTGAAGCTGAAGTGCCCGATCAACTCGCGTTTCATGTCAATGCGTCCTCGCACGTGGCCAGGCTTGAGCGACGTGATCTTCAAGCCCAGCACCTTGTTGAAGACAATCATTTCCTCGAACACATGTTTCAGCCCGAGCGTGAATTCGTCTTCGAACGCAATATCGGGTTCGACTTCAGCGTCAATTTCATTTTTCTTGGTCATAACAAGCCAAGCTGACGCGAAGCCAGCTCCTTCATGATTTCTTCCGAGCCGCCGCCAATCATCATGACTTTCACCTCGCGATAAATACGTTCGCACTTGGTGCCGCGCATATAACCCATCCCGCCCAGGATCTGCACCGCCTGGTCGGCGCAGAACTGCATGGTCTGCGTGGCGTGGTTCTTGAGCATGCACACCTGCGCCACCCATTCGGGACCCTTGACGCCTGCATCGGCCCGGGCGCTCACCGCATCGAGCCAAGCGCGGGTGGACTCAATGCGCATCTTCATGTCCACCAGCTTGTGGCGAATCACCTGGTGGTCCACCAAAGCCATGCCGAAGGTCTTGCGCTGGCGCGCCCAGTCCAGCGCCTCGTCAAAGCAGCATTCCGAGAAGCCCAGGGCCATCGCCGACATGCCCAGGCGCTCGCCATTGAAATTGGTGAGGATCATCTTGAAGCCCTCACCCTCCTGCCCCACCAGGTTGCCCACCGGCACCCGCACGCCGTCAAATCGAAGCTGTGCCGTGTCCGAGCACAGCCAGCCCATCTTATTGAGCGCATTGCGGCTCAAGCCCGGCGCATCGCCGGGCACGATCAACATCGAGATACCCCCCGGACCCTTGTTCTTCAGGTCGGTGCGCACCGCCACCGTCAGCCAGTCGGCGCGCATCCCGGAGGTGATGAACACCTTTTCGCCGTCCACCACGTAGTCGCCGCCCTCGCGGCGGGCGGTGGTGCGCAGGGCCGACACATCGGTGCCGCCACCCGGTTCGGTAATGGCCAGGGCGGCGATCGTCTCGCCGCGCAGCACACCCGGAATCACCTTCTGCCGCAATGCCGGCGAACCGTGGCGCACCACCGGGGGCAAGCCAATGTTGTGGCTGAACAGGCTGGCCATCAGGCCGCCGCTGCCGCCATAGCGCGCCAGCGCCACCGTCATGGCATTGCGCAGATGCCAGGGCGCCTCGATACCACCCAACTCAGTCGGGTAACCCAGGGCCAGCCAACCCAGCTCGGCCGCTCTGGCGTAGAGTGCGCGCGGGAACTCGCCCGCCTCCTCCCACTGCTCCAAATGCGGGGCCACTTCAGTCTGCACAAAGCGGCGCACGGTGTCTTCGAGCAGACGCGTTTCTTGCTGCAAGTCCTCGGTGCTGGCAGTCACGAAAACACCTTGGGCGTAACCGCGCGATGAAAGCCGTTGAAGGGCTTGATCGCCCGGCGCTCGCGCGCTGGTCCGTCGGCCACGCGCATCGGCCAGCCCATGCGCACTTGCGGCCGCGCGCCGTCGATGCGCAGCGTGCTGCCGCTGATGAAGGAGGCCGCCGGGCTGAGCAGGAACACGATGCCCGCAGCCGTCTCGGCCTCGGTGCCAAAACGCCCCAGTGGCACGGTCTTGGCCATCTCGCGCAGCATCGGCCCCATGGCCTCGGGGTAATGGTCCATGCCGCTGGAGGCGATGTAGCCCGGCGCCACGGCGTTCACGCGCACGCCGCGTGCGCCCCACTCCAGCGCCGCCGTCTCGGTGAAGCTGACCATGCCCGCACGCGCCGCGCCACTGTGCGCCATGCCGGGCATGGAGCCCCACATATCAGCCACGATGTTGACAATGGCACCGCCCTGTTTGCTCATGGCCTGTGTGAAGCACTCGCGCGCCATCAGGAAGCCGCCAGTCAGGTTGGTGGCGATCACCGCCTCCCAGCCCTTGGCCGTGATGGCTTCGAGCGGCGTCATGTACTGGCCACCGGCATTGTTGACCAGGCCGTCGATGCGGCCCTGCCCGCTGACAATCGCCGCCACCGCTTGCTTGACCGCGTCTTCCTGGCGGATGTCGCATACCTGAAAACTGGCGTGCCCACCGTCCTGCGCGATCTCGTCCTGCACCGTTTGCAGCTTGTCGGGCTTGCGCCCGATCAACACCACGTGGGCGCCCAAGGCCGCCAGCTCGTGCGCCACGCAGCGCCCGATGCCCGAGCCACCACCCGTTACCACCACCACCTGGCCCGCGAACAAGTTCGGGGCGAATACAGAACCGTAGGTCACAAACATCTCCGATCAATCAGCTCTCAGGAACAACAACAGGGCCGCGTCGGTCAGTTCATCCACCGACGCACCCTTCCTGCGGTCAAACCACTGCACGGTCCAGTTCAGCGCGCCCAGAATCAGCAGACGCGACAGCTTGACCGGCGCTTGCAACTGGCCGTTGTCGTGCAAGGCCTGCAACACCGGCGTCCACACCGCTTCGTAGCGGACCTGCAGTTGGGCCAGCTTGGCACGCTCGGCCGCGCTGAGCGCACGGTGTTCGTACAACATCACCGGCACAAAGTCGTTGCCGGGGCCTAGCAGCACCTCGAAGTGGGCTTTGATCAACCGGCGCATTGCGTCGGCAGCATTGGCGGGCGGCGCCTTGCCTTGCAGCGCCTTGGCCTGCCGCTCGATAGCCGAAAACATGCCGGCCTCCATCACCGCGTACAGCAGCGCGTCCTTGCTCTTGAAGTGGTAAAACGGCGAGCCACTTTGCATGCCCGCAGCGGTGGCGATGTCGCGCGTGCTGGTGCCGTCGAACCCCTGGCGCCGAAACAGCTTGGCGGCGGCACTGAGCAGCGCCTGGCGCCGGTTGCCATCATCGCGCTCGTCCAAGGTCTTGCGCGGCCGGCCGCGCGCGCGCTTGGGTGCGTCGGCGTCGGTGGTGGTGTCGGCCTGCATTTTGTCCATGGAGCCGCACGATAGCAAAAATTGCTATTTTTAGCAAGCAATTGCTTTGTAAAAATGCGGGCCGCAGCCGTCTTGACCAACGCCCAACGCGCTGAACATCATGAGAAGGACGTGCGTGACCACGGGGTTTCGGCATCGGGCGATACTTCGCCCAAGCGCCAAGGCAATGCCCGGACTATTTACCTCAAAAGGAAACCATAACATGTCAAACGCAACCGCAGGCGTTGGCGTTGGCGCAAGAATGCCAACCTGGTTCATCCCCCACGGCGGTGGCCCTTGCTTTTTCATGGATTGGAACCCGCCAGACGCGTGGCACCGTATGGCCGATTTCTTGAGGAATGTGGCCGCCACCCTGCCTCGCACGCCCAAAGCCATCGTGATGGTGTCCGCGCACTGGTTGGAGCCGCGTTTGACCGTGACCAGCGGCGAGCGACCGGAACTCATTTATGACTACCACGGCTTCCCGCCTCACACCTACGATCTGAAGTATCCCGCCCCGGGTGCCCCGGCCCTGGCAGATCAGATCGTGAAGACGCTGACCGCTGCCGGTGCTGCCAGCGCCCCAGACCCACAACGCGGCTTTGACCATGGCATGTTCATTCCGCTCAGGCTGATTTTTCCGAACGCCGACATTCCGGTGGTGCAAGTCTCGCTGCACACCTCACTGGACCCTACGCTGCATATCGAGGCAGGCCGTGCGTTGGAGGCTCTGCGCGACCAGGATGTGCTGATCATCGGCAGCGGTATGAGTTTTCACAACATGCGCGGCTATGGCAACCCGCAATACGGCCCGGTGTCCGATGCTTTCGACGCTTGGCTTACCAAAGCGGTCGAGTCCAGCCCGCGGGAGCGCTATCGCTTGCTGGCGAACTGGGAGCAGGCACCTGGTGCCAGGCAATGCCACCCACCGGGCGCGGAGGAACACCTGATCCCGCTGATGACCGTGGCGGGTGCTGCCGGCCAGGATGCCGGTCGCAAGGTGTTTTCAGACCGAGTGATGGAAACGACGCTGTCGGCGTTCACCTTCGGTTAAGCCCCGGCCAAGGCTTGAGTGCTGTTGGCGGGGTTCATCCGAAGCGACACCAGCGGACATACGGGTCAGGTATGCGATGGTTTCTTGAAACATGGTCCATGTAGTCGCGCGAGCACAGTTTCGAGTCGGCCACGTAGAGGAAGTCGACACGCCCGGCGACCCGACACAGCGTGTTCCAGGTCTCAATGTGAGTGCGCGAGTCGTTCACGTTGCCACCGACGCCACCCGACGTCGGACCCTACTTCGGCAACCGGCTCCCCCACGGCATCACCCGCGCTGCAACACGATGCGGGTAAAGGCCAGGAACTCATCCAGATGGCCGGTGATAACGTTGACCAGAATGGGCAGCAGCAGGCTCTGGTAGTCGTGAACCGCGATGTTGCGAAACGCAACCATGCGCTTGAGCGCTTCGGCCAGTGGGGCGTCGATCCAATTGCCGCGTGCCATCAACTCAAACACGTCTCGGGCGCTTTGAGGCACGCCCAGCCCTTCACGACGCACCAGATGCTGGCCCATGTCCAGCACCGCCTCGCAGGCGCGCTGAATGTTCAGGACGGCGGCGTCCTGACGTGTGAAGTCGGTGGCGAAGTTGACCGGGTCACGCGCATACTCCTCGCGCGCACGGGCCACGCAGCGCTCGACGGTTGCGGATTTGTTGATCAAGACGTCATCGGCCATGGATCTTCCCGGTGCGTTGAATATCGGCCATCAAGGGCGCGCGTGCCTCGTCCAATGCCGTCTTTTCGCTCAGCACAAAGGTCTCAAACAGACTGGCCGGCAGACCCACCGACCACAGACGCTTGCCGGTGGTGATGACCTGGTATTGCATGACAGTCGAGGCGCGACGCAGGTCCAGCAAGTCCACCGGGCCACCGAGCACATCGGCCAGGCTTCCAGACACATCCCAAAGAACCAGCGGATCGGCAACCCCGGCCACCAGCACCGCCAGGTCCCAATCGCTGTGCGGCCCGGCCGAGCCCTGCACCTGACTGCCAAAGGCATAAATCGCCATGGCATCGGGAAAGCGCGCACGAATCGCCGACACCACAGGGCCTTGCGTGGCAAGCAGTTCGGAGGGGGGTGCGGGCATGGCGGGATTATGCCGCGAGGGCGGCGGGCGCCATGTCGGCCAGTCGCCAGATCATGGCCCGGCGCGCCGGCACAAAGGCGGCGCTGGAGCCGTCCAGGCCGAGCTGGACGCTGCCCGCAGGGTCGGTGCCATGGGCGGCGTTCTTGGCCTTGGGATCGTGCAGCCCCTGCGCCAGCGGGTGTCGTCCGGCGCGGGATGACGCCACGCCGCCGTAGCCCCGAACCTGATCGACCTGGAACAACTGCAGGTGGGCGACGTCATAGACCTTTCGGCTACAGGCGCTACAGAATCAGTAGCCTGCCGAACACCCCTTACGAGGTATTCGAGATTTTTACTCGGTATTCGGGGTGGATGCGGGAGAGCTGAATTGGCCGTCATCCAGTGCGCCGCCCAGCTTGTTCAATAGGTTACCGTCAAGGTGCAGGCCGGCGCCTTCGGGGACGGGGTAGCCGCGCAACTCGTCGAGCAGGGCCACCAGGGTCGGGTCGGCGGTGCCCGCGATCTGCTGGCGCAGCCGCTCGAACAGGTGCTTGCGCCACTGCGCCAGATTGGCGATCTGCGGCGCCAGGCCCCTGGGGTGCAGGCTCAGTCGCAGCACGTTCATCGGTGGCTGCAGCAAGGCCGGATCTCGCGGCTGGGCACGGCGCGACCGGTCTCCACAAAACTCAGGTGACGGGTCAAGATCGCCGCTTCGGCGGCCAGGTCGAGCTGGCTCAAGCGCCGGTGTTGGCGCCAATGGTGCAGGTGCTCGCCGAAGGGCTGCGAGGTCATGGACTGGCCTCGCCAGCGCGCCCATGATTCAAGCCGACGCGACTTGGGCAGCACCCAGGCCCGCGTCGCATTCCATCCACTGTTGTCAACTCTCGGAGAACACCATCTCCAACACCTCGTCTGTCTCATCCCTGCTCGCGTCGCCCCACTTTCTGCGTCGCGTACTTTGGCTCGACGCTGCCACCGGCACTGCCACCGGTCTGCTGCAACTGCTGCTGGCCGACGCCTTGGCCGCGTGGCTGGGCCTGCCGGCGCAGTTGGTGATTGGATCGGGCTGGCTGATCCTGGCCTATGTGGCGGGCATCACCTGGATCGCCACCCGCGCCATCATCCCGCGCGCGCCAGTCTGGGCCCTGATTGCCGGCAACCTGCTGTGGGTGCTGGCCTGCCTGTCCCTGCTGCTGGGACCGTTGGTCACACCCACGCTACTGGGCAAGACCTTTATTGCCGTGCAGGCGGTCACGGTCGGCCTGTTGCTGGAACTGCAGTGGCTCGGAATGCGCCACGCACCCGTGCGACCGGCCTGGTGAGCAAGCTGCTTGGCCGCAACAGCCCGGCTGGAGAGATCAAACCAGCGGCTACGGAAACGTGAAATTGCTGGTAAGGGTGGCGCCAGCGCCGAGCGTGCCGAGCACCTTGCTCTTTTCCGTGAACCCGCTCAGGCTCGCGTAAAGCGTGTACTTGCCGACGGCGGCGCTGTCCGCCACGAACACCAGCACGCCTGGCGCCACCACGTAGGGTGCCACCAGCGGAGCGTCGACCGGCAAGACATAACCGTAGTTGCCGGTGACGCTGTCGACGAAGCGGCCCACCACTTCCACGGTGGTGCCAGTCGCCACGGTTTGGGTGGCGCGCACCAGCGTGTCGAGCGTCGCGCTGCCGTTGACCGTACCGCTGGCTGACACTGCCGGGGTCAGGCGCGTGTTGGTGGTGTTGAGGGCCATCACCGTGTCGGCGGCAACCGGCACATTGGTCACCACCATGGTGGCGCGGCCAGCGCCGGTCAGCACCAGCGTGTAGCTGCCAGGGGCCACCGGTTGCAGCACAAACTTGCCCGTGCTGTCGGGTGTGGTGGCCTTGATAACCACGCCCGCCTGCTGCACCGACACACCGGTATTGGCCATGATCAGACTGGCGTCCACGTAGCCCATGACACCGGAAATGTGACGCGGCACCACGGTGAGCACCGGCTTGAGCAAATACTGCCCCGAGTTGCCAGCCGAGACAACCGATTTGCAGGCATCGAAGTCCAGCACGAAGTCAGCCATCTGGTTGGCCGCGATGTCGATGCTGATGTTGGTCTTGACGCCGGACTGTTGGCCGCTGGGGGTCTTCAGCGCGACCTCGGCGCCTCCCGTGGGTCGCACCGAATTGGCCAGAGGCTGGGCACTGTCGTTGCTGGCCAAGACCAACCTGAGCTGCGTGTATTTGCCAGTTGGCAGAGGTATCTGGCCAAGTTCTTCCAATACCCCGTTGCTCAGCGTCAGCAGGTTCACACGCTTGGCCGGCGCCAGCACCATTTCGGACCAGCCGCTATCGGTGTCGCCCGCCGTGGCGCTCTGGTGCACGCGCACCTTCTGGACCGTGATGTTCACCGCGTCATAACCGCAACTGGGCGCATCGGTCAAGGCCAGACGCAAGGTACCGGTGCTGACACCGACATCGCCGCCATCGCCACCCCCGCCGCAGGCCCCCAGGGTGGCCATCAGCAAACTCCCCAGGACCAGCTTGATGGTTTGAAACAACTTCATGGCATACCCCAAAAAAAGAACAACAAGAAACATGGTGCGTCGCCGAGCCTGTGGCCAAGCGTTGCGGCGATGTGCCAGCCCATGGTAGTGACCCGGGACCCAAGTCGCTGTAGGACAAGGGCACAGCGCGGTGTCAGGGCAGGCCGCAACCGGAGCGCCTGCACGCCGCCCTGGCAATCGTGCCACATGCCGGCGCGGCAGCCTGTGTCCATTGGTAACAGCGCCAGAATCCCGGCGCCAGCGCAAGCCCCTTGACTCTGGTAGGCTGACCCGCTTGTTTCACAACCAAGCGGAGATCTCCCCCATGCAATACCGACGTCTTGGCCGCAGCGGCCTGCAGGTCAGCCAACTCTCCCTGGGCTCCTGGGTGACCTACCACAACCAGGTCGACACCGCCGCCGCGCGCGAGATGCTGGCCGCCGCCATGGACGCCGGCATCAACTTCTTTGACAATGCCGAGGCCTATGCCGGCGGCAACAGCGAGGTGGTGATGGGTGAGGCAATCAAGGCACTGAAGTGGCCGCGCCTGAACTACATCGTCTCGACCAAGTTCTATTGGGGCCTGGACCGCGAGGGTCACGCCACCAACCGCAAGGACACGCTCAACCGCAAGTACCTGATGCACGCCATCGACGGCTCACTCTCTCGCATGGGCCTGGACTTCATCGACCTGGTGTACTGCCACCGCCCCGACCCGCACACCCCGATCGAGGAGACCGTCTGGGCCATGAGCGACATGATCAGCCGCGGCAAGGCCTTGTACTGGGGTACCAGCGAATGGTCGGCCGCCGAGATTCGCGCCGCCTGGGATATCGCCGATCGGCAGCACCTGCACAAGCCGGTGATGGAGCAGCCGCAATACAACTTGTTTCACCGCAAGCGGGTCGAGGAGGAATACGCGCGGCTGTATGAGGACATCGGCCTGGGCCTGACCACCTGGAGTCCCCTGTCCAGCGGCCTGCTCACCGGCAAGTACCAAGACGGCGTGCCCGAAGGCAGCCGGGGCGCTTTGCCCAGCATGGGCTTTTTGGTCAAGGGCCTGACCGATGCGGCCAAAAACGCCGCCGTGGGCAAGCTCGCCGGTGTGGCCACCGAGCTCGGTTGCACGCTGGCCCAGTTGGCCATCGCCTGGACCGTGCGCAACCCGCGTGTCAGCACCGTGATCACCGGTGCCTCGCGGCTGTCGCAATTGCAGGACAACCTGGGCGCCATCGCGGTAGTGCCCCAACTCAACGCTGAGGTGTTGGGCCGGATCGACCAAATCTGCGCCGGCCTGGCCAGTTGAGCGCCATGGTGGACCAGGCACCCGAAACCGGCACACCACCGGATTGCCTGACGGCGGCGGGTTTCGCGCCCGCCGACGCCGCACACTGGCGCCATGCCACGCCAGCGCTGCACGGCGAGTTCCAGGCCGACGCAGCCGTCAGTTCGCACTTCTTTGCCTTGTCGCAATCGCTGCTTGAACGCCTACCCGCCAAAGCAAAGCGCGACCCGCGTGAGGCGGCCGCCGCACTGGCCCTGCTGCGTGGCGCTCGCGCGGCCCGCGAGGGTTTTCTGGCGCGGCACGTCGACGCACTCTACGACCGCCTCACAACCCAACGCAGCCGCTTTGTGCGGGTCCAGGATCTGCCCGACGCAGCGGCCTGGCCTATGCCGACCGGCCGACCGACGAGGTGACGGGTGCGACGCTGGAGAAACCCTGGATCGCCCAGTTGGACAGCTTCGCCATTGGTGGTGGCCGGCAGCGACGCCTACCTGGCCCTGCCGGCGCGCAAGGAAGGCATCGTGCCCGGTGCGGCCAACCTGCGCCTGCCACGCTTCGTGGGTGACCGGCTGGCGCGCCAGTTGATCATGATGGAGCGCCGGCTCGATTGCGCCTCGGCCGAAGGCCGCCTGATTTGCGACGAGGTGGTGGCACCCGATCAGGTGGAGGTGGCGGTGGCGGACGCGGTGGCGCGCATGACCAGTTCAGGCGTGGTCAGCGCCGCCGCCAACCGCCGCGCATTCAGGGTGGCGCACGAACCGCTGAACCTGTTTCGGCAGTACCTGGCGGTTTATGCGCGCGACCAAGCCGAGTGCCATTTCTCGCCCGCCTTGATCGCCAATCTGGAGGCGCATTGGCGGGCGCGCATGTCCAACGCCTACATTGACTGCCCTACCGATTGTGCGTAGCCTTGCGCTTGATCCGACTGTTGACGTGCGACTTCAACCCAACCATGCCCCCGACTGACACCCTACCCCGCAGCCGCCGCTACTTGACCGAGTGGCTGCTGCTGGTTGGAACGCTGTTGACATTGGGCGGCTACATTGGCTTTGTCCAGTATCAGGATCACCAGCAGATTGACACCCAAGAGCGCGAGCGCCTGGCCACGCAGGCCAAGGTCATCGCCGAGAACCTGGGGCAACAACTGCTTGCAACGAGACTTGCGCTTGACTCGATTCACAATGATCTGCCCTTCCTGAGGCAGCAACTCGACGGCAAGGCGCTCGTCAATCGCCGACTGAAGGCCATGAGCGACGCCATCGTGGGGGTGCGCACCCTGCTGGTGCTCGACGCCGATGGCAACGCCAGCGCGAGCGACCGGGCGCCACTGATCGGGCAAAACTTCAGCGGCCGAGAGTACTTCCAGATTGCCCAACGCAACCCCGACCCGAGCGTTCTCTTTGTGTCGCCACCCTTCAAGACCGTGCTGGGGGTTTTCGCCATGAACGTGGTGAAAGTCACCGCCAATGAGCGCGGCGAGTTTGCCGGGCTGATATCGGCGACGCTCGACCCCGACTACTTCAACGTGGTGCTGAGCTCGGTTCGCTATGCGCCCGATATGTGGACTTCCATCGCACATGCCGATGGCAAGCTGGTTTTGATGTCTCCGCAAGGGGAAGCCACCGCTGGTACGGATTTGGCGACGCCCGGCAGCTTCTATACCCGACACCGCGACAGTGGCCAAACGACTACGGTCATGATCGGACCGGTCCATGCGACGGGCGAACAACGCATGATGGCCCAACGCACCCTCAAACCAGTCGAACTGGCCATGGACAAACCCTTGCTGGTGGCAGTGTCGCGTGACCTCTCCAGCCTGTTCGCGCCTTGGCAGCGCGGTGCGTACCAACAGGGTGCTCTGTTTGGCATGCTGGTCCTGGTGGCCAGCCTGGGCCTGTTCTTCCACCAGCGGCGCCAGCGGGTCCATGGGCGCCTTGAAACCGTGCGCGAGGCGCAGCGCCAACAAGCCGAGTTGGCATTGCGGGACAGCGAGGCCTACAACAAGGTCCTGTTTGCCGGTTCACACATCGCCTTGGCCGTGCTGGACCCCGAAACCGGGCGCCTGTTGGACTGCAATCAGGCCATGGTTGCCATCCACCGGCTGGCCAGCCGCGATGCCTTGCTCACGCAGTGGTCTGCGGACTTGGGCACACCCTCTCAGTACGACGGTCGCAGTTCCGCCGAAGCGGCTGAGAAGCACATCCAAGAGGCCCTGCGCACCGGGGCCAAGGTGTTTGAATGGCGCCACCAGCGCCACGACGGTCAAATCTGGGATGCGGAAGTGCACCTGATGGCGTTTGAGCATGACGGCCGAACCCTGTTGCAGTTCAGCCTGCAGGACATCAGCGAGCGCAAGCGTGCCGAGGCGGATTTGCGCATCGCCGCTGCCGCCTTCGAGTCGCAGGAAGGCATGCTCATCACGGACGTTGATCAGAAGATCCTGCGCATCAACGCGGCGTGCAGCGCCATTACCGGCTATTCCGCCGAGGAGACCATCGGACAGACGCCGCACCTGTTCAGCTCGGGCCGACACGATACCGCCTTCTATCGGGCCATGTGGGCCAGCATTGCCGCCACCGGCTCCTGGACCGGTGAACTCTGGAACCGCCGCAAGAATGGCGAGGTGTACCCCGCGTGGTCCAGCATTTCGGCGGTCAAGGGGGATGATGGCCCTGTCTCGCACTACGTCGCCTCTTTCATCGACATCTCGCAGCGCAAGACCGCGGAGGAAGAAATCAAACACCTCGCCTTCTACGATCCGCTGACACGACTGCCCAACCGGCGCCTGCTGATCGACCGGCTGCGCCAGGCGCTGCTGACGAGCTCTCGCAACGAAAGTGCCGGTGCATTGCTGTTCATTGACCTGGACAACTTCAAGACCCTCAACGACACCCTGGGCCACGACAAGGGTGACTTGCTGCTCGAATCGGTTGCCCATCGCCTGAGCGCCGCTTTGCGCGAAGAGGACACGGTGGCGCGCCTGGGCGGCGATGAGTTCGTCATCATGATGGAAGGGCTCAGTTTGATCGCCCAGGATGCAGCGGCCCAGGCCACACTGGTGGCCGACAAACTGCTCAATGCGTTCAAGACGCCGCACGATCTGGCAGGGCTAAGCCACCACTGCACGGCCAGCATTGGCATCGCGCTGTTCATGGGCCAAACCGACACCGTGGACGAGTTGCTCAAGCAGGCCGATCTGGCCATGTACCAGGCCAAGTCGGCGGGGCGCAACAGCGTACGCTTCTTCGATCCGGAGATGCAGTCCGCCGTGATGGCGCGCGCCGCGCTGGAGGCCGACTTGCGCGAGGGACTGCGACAGCAGCAGTTGCGCCTGTACTACCAGCCCCAAGTTGACGACGATGGTCGCACCACGGGGGCCGAGGCACTGGTTCGCTGGCAACACCCGCTGCGCGGCATGATCCCACCGCTGGACTTCATTGCGCTGGCCGAGGAAACCGGCCTGATACTGCCCCTGGGCCACTGGGTGCTGGAGACCGCCTGCCAGCAGTTGGTCGCCTGGGCCGACCGGCCCGAGATGGCGCACTTCACGGTGGCGGTGAATGTCAGCGCGCGCCAGTTGCGCCAGCCCGATTTTGTCGATCAGGTGGTGGCGGTCCTGCAGAGCACCGGCGCCAATCCACGGCGACTCAAGCTTGAGCTGACCGAAAGCCTGTTGGTCGCCAACGTCGAAGATGTGATCGAGAAGATGTTTGCCCTCAAGGCCAAGGGTGTCAGTTTCTCCCTGGACGATTTCGGCACCGGTTACTCCTCGCTGTCCTATCTAAAACGGTTACCGCTGGACCAGTTGAAGATTGACCAGTCCTTTGTGCGCGACATTCACGTCGACCCCAACGACGCCGCTATTGCGCGCACCATCGTGGCGCTGGCGCATAGTCTCGGACTGGGCGTGATCGCAGAAGGGGTCGAGACCCAGGCGCAACGCGATTTTCTGGCCAGCGCCGGCTGCCATGCCCACCAGGGCTATTTCTTCAGCCGCGCGCTGCCCATAGCGGACTTTGAACGGTTTGCGCAACGCGGCTGATGACGGGCGAGCGCGTCGCCACGACCGTCAGTCCACAAAGAAGTCCGGCAAGAAGTTCTGGTTGCCCGGCGTGACGGCGTATTGGTCCAGATCGGTCACACCGTGGGCGGCCAGAACCACGTCGTCAACAAAGAAGTTGCCGCTGTCGGCGCTCGGACCGGTGAGCACCAGGTAAGCGGCGTCGGCCATGATCTCGGGCTTGCGACACAGCGCCACATCGACACCCGGAATCAGTTGCATCGCCGCGGTGGCGATGGCGGTGCGCGGCCACAGGCTGTTGACGCCAATGCCGTAGCGCTTGAACTCGCCGGCGTGGCCCAAGGTGCACATGCTCATGCCGTACTTGGCCATGCTGTAGGCGGTGTGGCTCTGGAACCAGTGGGTCTTCATGGACAGTGGCGGCGACATGGTCAACACATGGGGGTTGCGCCCGGCCGCAGCCGATTTCTTGAGCTCGGCCAGGCAGGCCATGGTGCACAGGTAGGTGCCGCGCGCGTTGATGCCGTTCATCAGGTCGAAGCGTTTCATGGGCGTGGCTTCGGTGTTGGTCAGGCTGATGGCGCTGGCGTTGTTGACCAGAATGTCGATGCCGCCAAAGGTCTGCACCGCTTTGGCCACCGCGTCGAACACCGCCTGGTCCTCGCGAATGTCCACCGCCAGCGGCAGGGCTCGGCCGCCAGCCGCCTCGATCTCGGCGGCGGCGCTGTAGATGGTGCCCGGCAGCTTGGGGTTGACCTCCGCAGTCTTGGCGATGATGACTATGTTGGCGCCGTCGCGCGCGGCGCGCTTGGCAATGGCCAAACCAATGCCGCGCGAGGCGCCGGTGATGAATAGGGTTTTGCCTTGAAGGGTGCCGGGATATGCCATGAAGAGGGTCCATTTCTGACGGAACAGTGGCGCAGCATACCGAAGGCCTTGCTTTTTAGCAAGCAAATGCTTTGTATTAATATTTGCCTTGCGGCGCGGCGTGAGCGGCGGTCTTGTGGCACCTTGAGCGGGCGCGCGACTTCGGTATCACAATGCAGGCTCACGCCGCCGAACTTGCTGTGACATCGCTCGACCCATCTCCCTCGCCAAGTCCCATGACCACAGGCCCGAACAAGCTGACGCGCTTCACCCGCTACCTGTGGCTCACCTTGGCCATGTTCGTGGTATTTGCCGCCAGCTTTGTTGTCTACGTCAATGCCGAGAAGCGGATCGACCGGGCCAACGAGTCGCGCCTGCGCATGTTCATCCTGGCCGATCAACTGCGCCAGTCCTCCGATGACCTGACCCGCATGGTGCGCACCTACGTGGTCACCGGCGATGCACGCTACCAGCGGCAACACCAGGAGATTCTGGACATCCGCGATGGCAAGCTGCCCCGCCCCATGGACTATCACAACATTTACTGGGATCTGGTTGGCGCCGACGACCAGCGCCCGCGCCCATCGGGACCGGCGGTCGCGCTGCTGGCGCTGATGCGCCAAGCCGGCTTCACCGATGCCGAACTGGCCCTGCTGGCGCAGTCCAAGGCCGCTTCCGACACTCTGGCCGAGACTCAGCACACCGCCATGGCGCTGGTTGAATCCGGCGGACCGACCCTTGAGTCCAAGCGCGCCAGGGCCATCGGCATGTTGCATGACGATACCTTTCACCGGGCCAAGGCGGCGGTGATGCGACCGATCAGCGAGTTTTACCGCTTGGCCGATGAGCGCACGCTGCAGGAGGTGCGCACGGCGGAGGCCGCCGCAACCCGGATGCGCATCGCCTTCGTGCTGTTTGGCGTGCTGCTGTTGTCCCTGTTGTGGGGCGCGCGGCGCGGTCTGTCGGCCATTCTCGGCGCATCGGTGGGCGAACTGCATGCGCGCATCGAAAAGCTGGGTAGTGGCGACTTCTCGTCGGCCATACCGGTCTCGCCCGGCCACGAGAACAGCGTCATGGGCTGGCTGTCGGAGACGCAGACCAACCTGCATCGCATCGAGGCGCAACGCAAGGTCGCCGAAGCCAGAAACCAGCGGTTGACTCAGCTCTATGCCGCTTTGAGCCAGTGCAACCAGGCGATTGTTCGATGCACCAACGAAGTCGAACTGTTCAAGCAAATCTGCCGCGTCGTCGTGACTTTCGGTGGCATAAAGATGGCGTGGATCGGCACGCTCGACACCGCCAGCCGCGAAATTCGACCCGTTGCCTTCTTTGGCGCCGGAACCGAGTACTTGCACGGCCTTCAGATCTCGGTGGACGCAAATGCCGCAATCGGTCGGGGCCCGACCGGAACGGCGTTTCGCGACGATCAACCGTACTGGTGCCAGGACTTCCAGCATGACCCCCGCACCGCGCCCTGGCACGAACGGGGTGCCCAGTATGGCTGGGGCGCCTCGGCGGCCTTGCCGCTGCACCGGCACGGTGCGGTGACGGGGGTGTTGAGCCTGTACGCCGAGACCACCCACGCTTTCGATGAAGAAGCCCGCAACCTGGTGACGGAAATGGCGACTGACATCGACTTCGCGCTCAACAACTTCGAACGCGAGGCGCAGCGTGAGCAAGCCGCCGTGGCACTGCGAAACAGCGAACAGCACCTGCGCACCATCATCGAGACCGAGCCCGAATGCGTCAAGATCGTCGACGCCAGTGGGCGCCTGGTCGAAATGAACGCCTCCGGCCTGGCGATGCTGGAGGCCGATTCACTGGAACAAGCGCAACAGCATGGCCTGGCGAACTACATCCTGGCGCCCTACCGCGCGCCTTTCACGGCGCTGCACCAACGCGTGATGAAGGGCGAGACCGGCATGCTGGAGTTCGAAATCAAGGGTCTCAAGGGCACCCGGCGCTGGCTCGAAACGCATGCCGCGCCGATGCGCGGCGCCGACGGCGAGCCCGAGATGCTGCTGGGCATCACCCGCGACATCACACAGCGCAAGCAAGCCGAGGAGCGCGCCCAGTATCTCGCGCATTTCGACGCCCTGACCGGCCTGCCCAACCGCGCGCAACTCGATGATCGCGCCAAGTACGCCATCAGCCTGGCACAACGCAGCGAAGGCAGTGTGGCGCTGATGTTCCTCGATCTCGACCATTTCAAGGACATCAACGACACGCTGGGACACAGCGTTGGCGATGCTCTGCTGGTCGAAGTGGCCAAACGCTTGCGCCTGATGCTGCGCGAGGAGGACACCGTGTCACGCCTGGGCGGCGACGAGTTCATCTTTCTGGTTCACGACATTGACGCCCAGCACGCCGCGCATCTGGCGCAGAAGCTGCTGGACGTGGTCGCCGAGCCCTATCGGATTGAGCCCTACGACCTCAACGTCTCGGGCTCGATCGGCATTGCGCTCTATCCCGATGACGGCGACGACCTGGAGACCCTGTTCAAGAACGCCGATGCCGCCATGTACCGCGTCAAGCAGGAGGGTCGGCACGGCTACCGCTTCTTCACCGCCGAGATGCAGACCCGCTCGGCACGCCACCTGCAATTGGTCAACGCGCTGCGCCAGGCACTGGAGCGCGATCAACTGCGTCTGCATTACCAGCCCCAGGTATCCCTGGGCGATGGCCGTATCGTTGGGGTTGAAGCACTGCTGCGCTGGACCCACCCCGAACTCGGTCAGGTGCCACCGGCCGAGTTCATTCCCGCCGCCGAGGACAGTGGCCTGATCATGCCAATCGGCGAGTGGGTGTTGCGGCACGCCGCGCGACAGGCTCGCTTCTGGATGCAGGACGGCCTGGCGCCGCTGGTGATGGCTGTGAACCTGTCGGCGGTTCAATTCCGTCATCCCGATCTGCCCAACCTGGTCAGCCGCATCCTGGATGAAGAGAGCCTGCCGCCGGAGTACCTCGAACTGGAGTTGACCGAGGGGGTTGCCTTGCAAGACCCGCAGGGCGCCATCGCCGTGATGAACCAGTTGCATGAGCGCGGCGTGCGCATGTCGATCGACGACTTCGGCACCGGTTATTCATCGCTGGGGCACTTGAAGAAATTCAAGGTCTACAAGCTCAAGATCGACCAATCGTTCGTGCGCGACATCAGCACCGATGCGGAGGACCGAGCCATCGTCAGCGCCATCATCCACATGGCCAAGAGTTTGGGCCTGCAAACTATCGCCGAGGGGGTTGAGACGGCCGGGCAACTGGCCTATCTGCGTGAACAAGGCTGTGACGAGGTGCAGGGCTACTACTTCAGCAAGCCCTTGCCGGCCGAAGAGTTCGCGCAGTTCGCCCGGGAAAGGGCTTGGCTGAATGCGGCCCAATGGCCGAGTCAATAGTTGTTGCCGTCGATTTGACGGCGGCTCGACGAGAGGTGCAGTCAGCGCGTCTGCAGACGTTGACATTGCCTCGTTCAAACCTCGAAATACATCGCAGAACAACTTCGCCAGCAGGGCTCGTCGTTCTAGGCGCCCATTTCTCACGGTCTCCGGCATTCGTGGGGTCAGTCATTGCGAGCCCGGTGCGGCAATCCGTTCCCCACCGCATTGGCGCGGACTCCGAGGCGCGAGTGGTGCAGACGCCAGGGGCTCATACGCTGCGCTTTTTGAAATCGCCCCTGCCATCCGCCCCACCCGCACCTCTGCGCGACCTGGGCGCGCTGGGCAATACCCGTGTCGCCCATGACGAATGGTGCTGACCGCGCAGCAATGGATGCCTTCGGTCATACCGCGTTGATGGTCGCCAAGGAGCGCGGCGGGACACTTGTTGTTGCGTCGTGTCGAAGACGTGAGACGCAACGGAAACGGTTGAATCGTTAACACGAAGCGAATGGTCGTTCTGCGCGAGGTAAGCTTACGCTTTGTCCATCGTTCAACCCCTCCCAGATGAAGAGGATTCCCCTGAAGCTCCAACCATGGTTCGACGCTCGGCAGCGCTTCAAGTTGACCCATGCCGAAGTGCAAATGGCGCGGGAGCTTGGCATGAACCCGAAGCAATTCGGCGGCCTGGCCAATACGCGCCAGGAGCCCTGGAAAGTACCCCTACGCGAGTTCATCGCCAACTGCTATCGCAAGAGCTTTGGGCGAGAGGCGCCGCAAGACGTCCGTTCCCTTGAGGAGATGATCACCGCCGACCAAGATCGGCGTGCGCGAAAGCTGGAGAAGAAGGCACAAGCCCTTGCCGATTACGGCGCAAGCGACGCCCCGCCGCCCTGAAAATACGCCCTGCGAACACATCCGCAGCAGCGATCGGCCAACGCCGCTTGGCGTTGCAGAGCGGTGATTCATTTGAACTTACTCAATCGACCTAGTAAGATTAATCAATACATTGAGTAATTTATGAATCCCGAAATTCGCCGCGACACTTTGATGGGCTTCTGCGCTCGCCTGCAAGAGCCTCGGCGCTTTCTACAGGTGGTGGCGGGCCCGCGTCAGGTGGGCAAGACCACCCTGGTGCGCCAAGCCCTGTCGGTGTTGGCGCAGCAGCCCGGCAAGGCGGTCGCCCAACACAGCGTGAGTGCCGACAACCCTGGCCTTGTCGGCAGCAGTTGGCTGAGTTCGCAGTGGGAAGCAGCGCGTTCAATGGCGGCCCAAGCAGGTGCCTGCGTCCTGGTGCTCGATGAGGTACAAAAGCTGCCCGGCTGGACCGAGGAAGTCAAGCGACTCTGGGACGAGGACACCCGCGCCGGACGCGATGTGCGCGCTGTCGTGCTGGGCTCCGCGCCACTACTCATCGCGCGCGGCCTGACCGAAAGCATGGCGGGGCGATTTGAAATGACGCGCCTGGGGCATTGGCGCTTCCGTGAAATGCGCGAGGCCTTCGGCTTCACATTGGATCAGTTCATCTACTACGGTGGCTACCCAGGCGCGGCCAGTTTGATTGGCGAGCCCGCGCGTTGGGCCGCCTATGTGCGCGACGCCTTGATTGAAACCACCATCAGCAAAGACGTGCTGTTAATGAGCCCGGTGCAAAAACCCGCCCTGTTGCGCCGCGTGTTTGACCTGGCCTGCCGCTACAGCGGACAGGAGTTGAGTTACCAAAAAATGCTGGGGCAGCTCAGCGATGCAGGCAACACGACCACCGTGGCCCACTACCTGCAATTGCTGGAAGGCGCGGGCATGGTTTGTGGCTTGCAGAAATTCGCCGGGCAGGCCGTGCGCCAGCGCGGCTCCAGCCCCAAGCTACAGGTCTTCAACACCGCCTTGATGGGCGCGATTGCCACGACAGAAGGGTTCGGCTTTGATCGATTGCGTGCCACGCCCGATCTGTGGGGCCGCATGGTGGAAAGCGCCGTGGGCGCCGAGTTGCTGGCGCGTCATCTGGAGCACAGCAGCCTGCAGCCCCTGATTCAATACTGGCGTGAGGGGTCGAACGAAGTGGACTACGTTGTGCGACACCGGGGCGAGTTGTTCGCCTTGGAAGTCAAGAGCGGCGCCAACCAGGGCAACGTAAAAGGGCTGGACGCTTTCTGCAAACTCTACCCGGCGTGTCGGCCCCAGGTTCTGGGCGCGGGCGGCCTGCCCCTGCAAACCTGGTTTGAAGGTGGCTGAGACTGATTGGGGCAAGCGCGAGATCAGCCGTGCGGTGGAGCGCCTTTGGATAGAGAAAATCTCAACAAGCCCCCGAAAAGTCCGGCTTGCGCTTGTCCATGAAGGCGCCAAACGCCTCGCGCGCGGCGGGTTCACTCAACATGCGGCCGAAGATGACACCTTCCTCGGCAATGCGCTGGGCGATCGCGCTCGCCTGTGCCTGCTTCATCAGGCGCTTGGTAGCAACCAAAGCACTCAGCGGCTTGCTGGCCAACTTGCGCGCTTGCTGCTGGGCCAAGGCGTTGACTTCCCCGGGCGGCACGATGCGGCTGATCAAGCCCATTTCCAGCGCCGCCTCGGCCATGAAGGGCTCGCCCAGCAGCAAGGCTGCCGCGGCGCGCTGGTAGCCCATCAACTGCGGCGCCAAGATGCTGGACGCCGCCTCCGGACACAACCCAAGATTGACAAAGGGCATCGAGAAGGCGGCGTTGTCACCAGCGTAGACCAGGTCGCAATGAAACAGCAGCGTGGTGCCGATGCCCACCGCCGGGCCACACACACCGGCGAGCAGCGGCTTGGCGCAGGTGCTGATGGCGCGCAAAAACCGAAACACTGGTGACTCCGGCGTGGCGGGTGGATTGTCCAGAAAGTCAGCGATGTCGTTGCCAGCGCAGAACACCGTCTCATGCCCCTGCAGCACAATCGCGCGCACGCTGGTGTCCGCTTCGGCCTGCGCCAGCGCATCCGCCAGGGCGCCGTACATGGCGGCGGTGATGGCGTTTTTTTTGTCAATGCGGTTGAGCGTGATGGTCATCACGCCCGCGGCGTTGTCACTCAGTATTTCATTCATGGTTTCTATCCTTTGGGTTGGGTGTTCGTCATCGCGGCATCGCGTCGTTGCGAGCGCAGCGTCATTGCAAGCCTCCAGTTCCGGGTCTTAACCGTACACGGGCCTTGAACCAGTATCGTCATCGCGAGGCCGCAGGCCGTGGCGATCCACGTATTTTGGGGCCATGGATTGCTGCACTCGCAATGACGAGGAAGATGGACCGTCACTGCGTTCGCAGTGGCGGTGTTCTTTCGCGTTAGGGCGTGGTCTCTGCCCCCAGGGCATTGGCGTACAGGTCAAACCCCCCATTGCAGGTCTTCACCCCCTGGGCTGGGGGTTGTGTTGCTGGCTCACCGTCTGGGCAATGAGGCCGGCGCCGCGCAAGCGGTACTGGGTTTCGATGCGCAAGGCCGAGCAACAACACGTCGGATTGATATGAATATGGAATATGCCGCGCCATAATGGCGCCAGCAAGCAGGAGCCACCCATGTCCACTCTCAGCCAGGAAACCCTCGACCGCATCGTGCAAATCATCGTGCGCGAGGCTGCGCCGGATTCTGTGATTCTGTTTGGCTCCCACGCGCGGGGCGATGCAAGGCCGGATTCAGATGTGGATTTGATGGTGGTCGAACCCGAACCCTTTTCCGCCCAGCGCAGCCGCCGCGCCGAGTACTCCCGCCTGTCCATGGCGCTGCGCGATATTCCCTACGCCAAAGACATCCTGTTGTACAGCAAAGCAGAGTTCGATTACTGGAAAGACTCTCCCAACCACGTTGTCGGCCACGCCAGCCGCGAAGGCAAAGTGCTGCATGCCCGACATTAAGCAAGCCGCGGCCATGCTGCGCATTGCGCACCGTGACTTGGCCGCACTGCAGGGCATGGCCGATTCTGCTGTTTTTGCCGATGAAATTTTTGGTTTCCACGCCCAGCAAGCCATCGAAAAATGCCTGAAGGCCTGGATGTGCGCGCTCGGTTTGAGCTACCCCTTCACCCACCATATCAATCGTTTGCTGGTACTGCTGCGCGATGCTGGAGCCGATGTGGAAGAACTGTGGTGGACAGATGAATTCACCCTGTTTGCCCACCAAGCCCGCTACGAAGAAGGCCACATGGAAGCCGATGCCCCCTTGGAACGCCAAACCATCAGCACGCAAATCAGCCAACTGCTGTCCCGCGTGGAATCAACCGTCTCTGCCCTGCCGTGAAATCTTGATGCCAAATCGGGCTCCAGCGCATACAGGACAAGCGTAGGCAGCTACTAACTTCATAGCAAAACTCGTCAGTTTTGCATCGCCTGCTTTGCCAACATCTGCGCAAAGTCGACCACCAAGCGGCGCGACGGCTTACGTTCGGCTTGTAGGAGAGCGCCCCAAGGGGCGGGGAATATACCCGCCATGATTTAGTCAAGCCTGCAGGCCATGGCAACGGAGCCCTATTTCTTGTAATAAACCAATTGGTGCGTGGTTGCCAGCAGGTGGCCGGCTGCGCTCCACAGCTGCCCGGCCTGGTCAAAGTAGCCGTTGCAAAAAGCCTGTCCACGTGCCTGCCCCAGCAGATAGCCGTTGCCGGTCTCCCGCAATTGCGCGGCCGTGGCATGGAAATACACGGTCAGGGATACCGTGCCAACCGGCACCATGACGGCGCGACGCAACCAGATGCGCGGAAAGAACACGTCCGCCAGCGCCGCGAGGGCGGCAAAGTCCAGCGTGCGCGCGGGGTCGTCCCGCACCCACAACTGGCTCAGGCTGGCCAGCGCCGGATCCGGGCTGGCGGCACCACCATCCCAGCGCGACGGAATGGGCCCGCTGACGAGGCGCATGTCGTAGCGGTTGAGCCACTCGACCGTGCCTGCTGGCGGATGTGTGCGCACCAAGCCTTCGGGTGGCGGGACGATGGGCATGGGCAGGTCATTGGCGCTCCAGGTGTCTCGTCGCACGGCGGTGATGGCCGTGGCCGTCAACACCACCGCGCTCGCACCCTGGGCATCGGTCTGGCTCAGCGTCACCAGCCAGTGCTGGGTTGAGCGGTTGGTGCGCACCGCTTGTGCCGACACCGCAAACGCGCCTTGCACCAGGCCGCTGGCGTAGTTGACGGTCAAACTGATCGGGTCACCCAGCCGCTCGGGGTGCAGCATGATGGCTTGCAGTGCGACGGCGGCGGTCACGCCGCCAAAGGGTCCCACCATGTTCCACCAGGCCGGACTGGTCAAGCCTTGGTACTGCCCGGAACCTTGGGCGGTCAGTTGCAATGCGTCGTCAAAGGCGTGGAGAGTCATGATCTGAGTGTGCCGGAGGCGCGGCCGCGCGCCAGTCGTCTAGGCGACCGGCAAGTCCGGCGCAGGTCCGAAACTGCGCAGACGTGCCAAGGCGTGTGGCCACAGCGTCTGACTGAACTGTTCGCGAAAGAAACCGAAGTGCCCGATGCGCCGCGCCGACGCGTCGGCCGGCGCGATGTGTTCCAGCCGAGTCGGGGCCTGGCTGTACAGATCGAGCAGCGCCTGGGTGCCCTGAATCGTCATCATCTCGTCATCGGTGATGTACAAGGAGTGCACCGGGAAACGCGCTGCCGCGTAACCTTGCTGCACGGCCTTGCCTTCGGCCCCGGCACTGTAGCTGGGATTCAGGCACCAGCGGCGCCATTGCAGAATCACGCCGCGCGGCAAGTCACCCACCAGGCCCAACCGGCGCCCCGGAAAGTAACCACACAGGCGCGTCGCCAGCGGCACGGCCACCCACCAGAAGAAGGGCACCATGCGCTTGAGTTGCGGTGCGTTGTGGCGCCAATAGCCGCTGCCCGCGCCGATCCCCAGCAGGCCGCGCACTTTGTGCTGGTTGCCAATCAAGCCGGGCAACTGGCCGCCCAGGCTGTGGCCCAGCAGGTAAAGCGGCTGGTCCGGCAAGGCCGCGTGGGCGTGGTCAATAACGGCTTCATAGTCGCGTGCCCAGTCAAACAGATCGGCCTTGAAGCCCCGCAATCCGCCATGGTGTGTATTGGGGCGGGATGCGCCCGAGCCCCGGTAGTCGAAGGTGGTGACACGCAGCCCCTGGGTGGCCAGCCAGCTCGCAAAAGCCGCATAGTAGGACTGAGGGACCCCCATGGCCGCCGCAATCACCACACTGCCCTGCGCCGGTGCGTCAGGCTCATACATCCGCACCGCCAGCTTGGTGCCATCCCCCGACGCGATGGTCCGCTGCTGCATGTCCGCCTCCTGTTGCTCGGGGAGCGCGTCCGTGCGGCTTAGCAGCGTTCGAAAATACCGGCCGCGCCCTGGCCCATGCCTACGCACATGGACACCATGGCGTACTTCAGGTTGTTGCGGCGCAAGGCGTGGATGGCGGTGGCGGAACGGATTGCGCCGGTGGCGCCCAGCGGGTGGCCCAGGGCAATAGCGCCGCCCATCGGGTTGACCTTGGCCGGGTCCAGGCCGAGGCTGTTCACCACTGCCAGCGACTGGGCCGCAAAGGCTTCATTCAGCTCGATCCAGTCGATGTCGTCCTGCTTCAGTCCGGCGTAACGCAGGGCGGCGGGAATGGCTTCAATCGGGCCGATGCCCATGATGTGCGGCGGCACGCCCTTGGCGGCGAAGGACACAAAACGCGCCATCGGCGTCAGACCGTATTGCTTGAGTGCCTTCTCGCTGACCAGAATCAGCGCACCCGCGCCGTCCGAAGTCTGCGAGCTGTTGCCCGCCGTGACCGAGCCGCGCGCGGCAAACACGGTCTTGAGTTTGGCCAGTCCTTCGAGCGAGGTGTCGGCGCGCGCGCCTTCGTCCAGGCCCACGGTGCGGCGGGTCTCGATGACCTCGCCGGTGGCCAGATTGGGCGAGCGGTCGATCACTTCAATCGGCGTGATCTCGGCCGTAAAGTGACCAGCCGCCTGCGCAGCCAAGGCGCGGCGGTGCGACTCCACCGCAAACGCATCCTGCGCCTCGCGGCTGACCTTCCATTGGTTGGCCACCTTCTCGGCGGTCAGGCCCATGCCGTAGGCAATGCCAATGTTCTCGTCTTTGTCGAACATGGTCGGCGACAGCGAAGGCGAGTTGCCCATCATCGGCACCATGCTCATGCTCTCGACGCCAGCGGCGATCATCACGTCAGCCTCGCCGACGCGGATGCGATCGGCGGCCATTTGCACTGCGGACAGACCGGAGGCGCAGAAGCGGTTGACCGTGATGCCACCGACACTGGTGGGCAAGCCGGCCAGCACTGCGCCAATGCGGGCGATGTTCAGGCCCTGCTGGCCTTCGGGAATGGCGCAGCCGCAAATCAGGTCTTCAATCGATTGCGGATCAAGGCTGGGCACTTGCGCCAACGCGGCCTGTAGTGTCTTGACCAACAGGTCATCCGGGCGCGTGTTGCGAAAAAACCCGCGGTGCGAACGCCCAATGGGGGTGCGCGTGGCGGCAACGATGTAGGCTTCTTGAACTTGTTTCATACGGGCTCCTTATTCAGTTTTGCGCGGGGCCGAGGGTATCCAGGCCCAGATAAATTCACATTCGATGGGTTGAGCGCCGGACTCGTCGCTCACCTGCACCGCCACCGTCACTTCGCCC
>JAUXWC010000251.1 GCA_030685025.1 Rhodoferax sp. | reverse complement strand
GGCCACCCTAGCCCTGATAGAAAACGGCACCACCAAGAAAGGCGATGTACTGGGCATCGCTCGCATCGCTGGCATTATGGCCGCCAAGCGGACCAGCGAGTTGATTCCCTTGTGCCATCCGCTTGCGCTGACCCGAGTTGCGCTTGACTTTGAGATAACCCTGGATGAAATACGTCAGAAGGGCAGGGTCTCGTGCACGGCAACCACCGAGACCGTGGGGCCAACCGGTGTTGAAATGGAAGCACTGGCCGCGGTACAAATTGCGCTGCTGACTATCTATGACATGTGCAAGGCGGCGGATCGCGGCATGATCATCAATGGTGTCAGACTGTTAGAAAAGCATGGAGGGAAGTCGGGAAGCTTTGTGGTCAAGTGAAGGCGATGCAAACATCGCTGCTGAGCGGCCAAGCGTCAGAACCCATCCACCGGGGCGAAACCTCGAACTGCGGCGGCGGCATCGAGCAGAACCACCCAATCGGATCGTCTATGACTGACGAGGGGCAGATAGAGCAACTCGTCAACTGCCAGGCCGGTTTGCCTTGCCGCCCGATCTATCGCTTCGGTGGAGTCTGGGCGACTGGTTCGTAAAGAGCTGAGCGACTTGGCTCTCTGCATGACTTCCGGACGGCTCAAGTCGTAGGGCTGCCACCACCCAGGCCGACTACCGGGCTCCTGTCCCTGAATAGACAGTTCCAGGCTGCGCAGACGTTCGTCCGAACTGTTCGGAGCGCGTGTCCCCACGAGCTTGGGGCCGGTCCACGACAGCAACTGCATGTCGGCGGTGGCGAGCTTCAAATCCGACGCCTGAAAATCCGCTGCGGCGACAACGCGAAAGCGGTCAACCTCAAACGCAAGCACCACAGGACGGGCCATCGCCACAGAATACAAGCCGTAGACCAAGGCCGCGACCTGGATCGACACCACCAGCGACAAGTCTACCGTCAGCTCGCGACGCGACTTGACAGGATTGAAGAGCACGGCCGTCAGCAACGGGCCGCAGATCAAATCGACGCCGACAATCAGCAGAAACAGGGCCTCGCCTCCCGCCACTTCACGGTAGGGATGCGGATACCAGAGACCAAACACCAAGGCGCTTGCCACGATAGCGACCGCCGCACTGGCACACAAGTGCCAGAATGCGGCGCGCATGGCAAATCGAAAGCGGGACTGCGTCAAGATCGGACTTTCAGTGACTTCGAAATCAAGCGAAGGATCGTGGTGATCACGTCGTGCATCACTATCGACACACTGCAGGAGCAAACTTGGATGGCAAAGTTCCCAAAGCCGCGCCCGGCATTCCCGCAGTCACTGCGGCGGTTCCCGTGGTGGAGGTGCAGGCCCAAACGGTGACGCCAACGACTCCCGCCAATTGCGCCGCCGCCAGAGTTTGCGTGATTCCGGCTCGCACGTATGGCGACATGAGAATCGTATTGCTTCCCGCACCCACGCCAACTGTGGCAGGGTTGAAAGCTATGGTGATCACGCCGGCAGGCGGGATCACTGCGTCGAGAAGGATGGAATTGACGTACTTGCTGTTGATGCCCGTCCCGCCGGCTTGGGCATTCCAAGTCGCGCTGACAGTCGCCAGATCGGCGGCGCTACGAGACCCGTCCGTGGCAACGACCAGCTTCGCTTCACTGGCGAGGTGGAGCCCCTCGGACACCCGGGTTCGAATGGTGTAGTCCTGGTACGCGGGAAGGGCCACCGCAGCCAGGATGCCGATGATCGTCACGACCACCATCAGTTCGATCAGCGTGAAACCCGTCTGGACCTTTTTCATGGAAGCCTCCGCTCGAATATCAGGGAAAGCGCAGCGCTGTGTGAGCGTCGAGCGCAACTCGAACCCCACGAAAGTGAAAAAGAGCGCCGAAACGCTCTTCTTCATCATGCCGCCGCAGGGGCGCTGAACTCAACGACAGGCGGCTGGAGCGTACTTGGCAGCCAACGTGCCTGCCCCAGCGCCCGTC
>JAUXWC010000230.1 GCA_030685025.1 Rhodoferax sp. | reverse complement strand
GACGGTGCGCAAGCAGCTAAAGAACTACGAGCGCATGAAGCTGCTGATGGAACGATGGATTGACTTGGCAACGGAATTGTCAACCCTGCGGCTGATCAAAGACACCGGCTGAACGATGGCGAGAACTTAGCACTGTCCAGTGACTATCAAAGCGGCAGATGTTGGCCTGGCATTAGGCGGCTGATGAAATTGACCGGACTTTCAACCGACCCGGTTCAGTCAGGAATCAAGCGACTCGTCGAGTGTCATTTGCTGCGGATCGTCGGCAAGCGACGACAGACGAATGTCTACATCGCGCGCGAGCGCCTCGACGCCCGCGTCGGGGAGCGGGTAATTTGCACGGTCGTCGTCGACTACGTGCCGGCGACGGTGCGCGCGCGACTTGCGCGGCTTAAAGGGGCAACGGCGGGGGAGATAGACGCCGCCGACGTCTGGTCGGAAGTTGAATTGATTCCAGGGCCCGGTCTACAAATGGATCCTGCCAGAGGGACGTTTAAGACTCTGCTGCGAGCTGACTCGATTCCGGAACAGTTAGCCCAATCAATCAACTCGACCGGGCGGCTTGGCACGTCAGCTGAGGCAAGGGCGAGAGTGATGGAGTTGGCTGATGAGATCGCGGCGGCGGCGGGCATATCTCGCAGAAAGCGGTCGGCCGTGACTGCAAAGTAGGCAACCGTACCGGTTGCCGGTACGGTGCTAGTTCTGTACCGGCTGCCGGTACAGAAGGAAGTTAATGAATTCGAACAATATAGAACCCCCAGGGGACAACCCCTGCATAACTGGCGCCACGCGAGACTCGAGAGGTCGGGTCAGGGCTTCGCCCGGCCCACAAGGGGCCTCCCAACAGCCGTTTATCAGTCCCCATAGATCTGCCGGAGCAAAAGTGATTCGTTGTGCACCGCCTGCCGGCGGAGGCAATCAACAGGCAATTTTGCAAACGTTGGAATCTGAATCAAAGGGCGCCGGTAGGCGCAACGGGAGGCCTTCAGGCCTCCACCTGGCCAACAGTTTGTCCCAGCGGGCGCGGCAGCGCCTGCGCATCGCCGCGCGCCTGCTGCGCGGCGGCGGAGCCGCCATTGACGACGCCAGCGGGTTCCACGCCAGCGTTCTTGCTGCAATTGCTTTGCTCGACGGAGATCAGCGTGTGCGACTTCAGGAGCAAGTCGACTGGGTCGAGAGTTATGAAAACGCTTGTTGATTGCGGAATTTAAAGTACGCCAAGGAAAATGGCGATGTACGGCAAATAGCCGTATACTCCAATCAGGAGGATAAGACCGTGTCACAAACCATTTCCACCGCTCGCCTCGAAGCCCGGATCAGCGTCGATCTGCATTCGATGCTCAAGCGTGCCGCTGAACTTCAGGGCCGTACCATGACCGATTTCGTGGTGTCCGCTGTGCAAGTCGCCGCCCAGCGTGCTATCGAGCAGGCCGAAGTCATCCGCCTGTCGCTGGCCGATCAGGAGTGTTTTGCACAGGCGCTGCTGGCGCCGCCGCAACCGGCACCAGCCTTGCAACGTGCGTTCGTTCGTCGCAACAAGCTCTTGCGCGCTGAATGAGCAGTGCGCCGTTCCGGCTCGCGCCGCTCGATGTCGTACATGACCGCGCTGCGTTCAACAGTGGTTCGGAACCGCTGGATCGCTACTTGCGGGAGCAAGTCGCGCAAGACGTTCGCCGCCGCGTGGCTGCTTGCTTCGTGGCGCTGGCTGACGGGCAACGTATCGCGGGCTACTACACCCTGGCGTCGGCAAGTCTTCTGCTGGCCGATCTGCCCGCCACGACAGCCAAGAAGCTGCCACGCTATCCGACCGTGCCAGCGGTACGGATGGGCCGCCTGGCGGTCGATCAGGCGCTCAAGGGGCAAGGACTTGGCGGGGCATTGCTGGCCGACGCGCTCGACCGTGCCGCCCGTTCCGAGATTGCCGCCTACGCTTTGATGGTCGATGCCAAGGATGAAGCTGCGGCGGCCTTCTATCGACATCATGGGTTCATTGCGCTGCCCGACTCGCCGCTAACGTTGTTCCTGCCGCTGGCAACGGCGCTTGCGTCTCGGAAAACGGACAACAAAGCACGTTAAGAGAAGTGTTCTCGAAACTCGCCGCTTCGCCTTGCGCGAATCGAGAACGGTTTTCAATACCTTAGCGTACTTCTAATTCCGTTTTCTGAGACGACCCCCCCTATTGAGTATGGGACGCTTTCAGTACACACCTGCCGACCAGTGACAGCAAACGCTTTGCCGTCGGTCCGCGGGTCAGGTTCAGTCGCTTGTAGACGCGTCGGCCCAGGAAGCGCACCGACATCGAGGTGGTTCGCTTGCGGCACTCGTTGCAGCAAAAACTAAAGCGTGACTCGAAATCGGCCCGAACCTCCTTGGGGCACGCACGTGGCTTGCGCGGGTAGTTGGCTTGGTGCAGAACGCCACCACACGACGGACAGCCAGCAGAGCGCGTGGCTGCGGCCAGGTCCATATCAATTTGCAGTAGCAGCGAGAAGAAGTTGGGGTTTTGCAGTAAGGCATGGCACACTTTGATGGTCTCTCTCTTGGTCGAAAGAGACTCTCCCACAAGGACCGCTTGTTCAAAGTCCTTGAGGGAGATCTTTTACGCCCCATCGCGTTATTTGATCAATTCAGCGGGAAATGCCATCGGGATGGGTGGCTGGGCTCAGTTAACATGTCAGGCACAAGGTCTGACTCAATGTTAAAACGTATCAGCGTTCAACAGCTCACCGTGGGCATGCACCTGAAGGAGTTCTGCGGCTCCTGGATGGAACATCCCTTCTGGCGATCGGGCTTTGTGATCACCGATCCGAAGGACATCACGTCCATCTTGGCAAGTAGCATCAAGGAAGTCTGGATCGACTGCGACAAGGGCCTGGACGTGCCGCCGGGCGGGAGCGCGGTGTCGCAGGCCGAGTCAGAGGCCCAAGTCGACGCCGAACTCGCTCAGGCTGGCGCCGTCCGGCGAGACGTCGCGTCGGTTTCCATGTCGGTTGAAATCGAGCGTGCGACCAAGATCTGCGCGCAGTCCAAAGCGGCGGTCGTTTCCATGTTTCAGGAAGCCCGCATGGGCAAGACGGTCGATGCCAGCGGCGCGCAGCAGTTGGTCGAGGAAATCGCTGATTCCGTGATCCGTAACCCCGGCGCACTGATCAGCCTGGCGCGCCTCAAGACTGCCGACGATTACACCTACATGCACTCGGTCGCGGTGTGCGCGATGATGGTGGCATTGGCCAAGCAGCTTGACTTGCCGGACGCTGAAATGCGTGCCGCCGGGGTCGCTGGTTTGCTGCATGACTTGGGCAAGGCCGCGATGCCGATGGAGGTGCTCAACAAGCCCGGCAAGTTGACCGACGCAGAGTTCGCCATCATCAAGGGCCATCCGGTAGAGGGTCACAAGATGCTGCTGGGCAGTAGTGGCGTACATCCGCTAGCCCTGGATGTGTGCCTGCACCACCACGAGAAGTCGGACGGCTCCGGCTACCCTGAAGGGCTCAAGAGTGAGGCAATCAGCCTGCACGCCAAGATGGGTGCGGTCTGCGATGTCTACGACGCCATCACCTCGAATCGACCTTACAAAGCGGGGTGCGATCCGGCTGAGTCGCTGCGCAAGATGGCCGAATGGGCCAATGGACACTTCGATCCGATGGTGTTTCAGGCCTTTGTCAAGAGCTTGGGAATCTACCCGATTGGCTCCCTGGTGCGCCTGTCCTCGGGACGCATTGGCGTGGTGATAGAGCAGACTGGCAAATCACTTACAACGCCGCGCGTCAAGGTGTTCTTCTCAACGAAATCCAATGTGCGCATCACGCCGGTCGAGATCGACCTGTCCCACCCAGCTTGCACTGAAAAGATCGCCGGACGCGAAGACCCCGCCAAGTGGCGCTTTCCGGACCTCAACGAATTGTGGTCCGGTCTGGCCAAGCCGCCTTGGTGATCGGCTGAGCCACACTCGACTTCCTGAGGGCCCCTACTGGCCCTATGACCTACTTGGCGCTGAGCCCGTACTTGCCCAGTTCCATCTTGGCGATGGCATTGCGGTGCACCTCGTCCGGACCATCCGCAAAGCGCAGCGTGCGGGCGTTGACATAGCTGTACGCCAACGGAAAATCGTCACACATGCCGGCCCCGCCATGCGCCTGCATGGCCCAGTCGATGACCTGGCAAGCCATGCTTGGCGCCACCACCTTGATCATGGCGATTTCGTTCTTGGCAAACTTGTTGCCCGCCACATCCATCATCCAGGCCGCCTTGAGGGTCAGCAGCCGCGCCATGTCGATCTTGCAGCGCGCCTCGGCGATGCGCTCCTGGGTGACGGTCTGCGCGGCGATGGTCTTGCCAAATGCGACACGCGCGGAGGCGCGTTTGCACATCAGTTCGAGTGCCCGCTCGGCCAGGCCGATCAGGCGCATGCAATGGTGAATGCGGCCCGGGCCAAGCCGACCTTGCGCGATCTCGAAGCCGCGGCCTTCGCCCAGCAGAATATTGGAGACTGGCACTCGAACGTTCTCGAACAGTACTTCCATGTGACCGTGCGGCGCGTCGTCGTAGCCCATAACATTGAGTGCCCGCACCACCGTGATCCCCGGCGTGTTGGCGGGCACCAGCACCATGCTCTGTTGTGAATGACGCGGCGCGTCCGGATTGGTCTTGCCCATGGCGATGTAGACCGCACAGCGCGGGTCGCCGGCGCCCGAGGTCCACCATTTGCGCCCGTTGATGACGTAGTCGTCGCCCTGGCGCTCGATACGGGTCTGGATGTTGGTGGCATCGCTGGAGGCGACTTCGGGTTCGGTCATCGCAAACGAGGAGCGAATTTTGCCTTCGAGCAGGGGCTTGAGCCAGCGCGCCTTGTTTTCTTCCGACCCGTAGCGGGCGATGGTTTCCATGTTGCCGGTGTCCGGTGCCGAGCAGTTGAAGACTTCGCTGGACCACATCACGCGGCCCATGATTTCAGCCAGGGGTGCGTACTCCTGGTTGGTCAGGCCGGCGCCCTCGTAGCCCGAGGCGGCAGCGCTGTCGACCGGCAGGAACAGGTTCCACAAGCCGGCTGCCTGCGCCTTGGGCTTGAGTTGCTCGATGGTCTGCAGGGGCGTCCAGCGTTTGCCGGCTGCGGTGTTGGCCTCGATTTCGGCGTGGTAGGCGCCCTCGGCTGGATAGATGTGATCGGCCATGAACGCCTGCAGCCGTGTTTGCAGTGCTTTGGTTTTGGGGGAATAGTCGAAGTCCATGGTTTCTTTCGAGGGTGCGTGGGAATAAGGGTGGGTGAGAGGGGGGCGCGCGTGCCTAGGCGCGTTGCGCGAAAGTCCAGGCCAACTCGGCCATCGGTCGTGCGCCCGCGCCTGAGCTGACCGCCTGTGCGCTGGATGCGGTTCCGGCTTCCACGCGCTTGGCGATGCCCTGCAAAATGGCGGCAATCCGAAACAGGTTGTAGGCCATGTAGAAGTTCCAGTCGGCCTTGAGCTGGTCCGGTGTCGCCAGGCCAGTGCGCTCGCAATAGCGCGCGATGTAGTCGTCCTCGGTCGGAATGCCCAGACTGTGCACGTCCAGGCCCCCAATGCCGCGAAACGCGCCCGGCGGGATGTGCCAGGCCATGCAGTGGTAGCTGAAATCCGCCAGCGGGTGACCCAAGGTCGACAGTTCCCAATCCAGCACCGCCAGAATGCGCGGCTCGGTGGGGTGGAAGATCAGGTTGTCGAGCCGGAAGTCGCCATGCACGATGCTGACCATGGACTCGTCGCGCGCCATGGCCGGGATGTGCGCCGGCAGCCAGGCCATCAAGTGGTCCATTTCGGGGATGGGCGTGGTGATGGACGCCACATACTGCTTGCTCCAGCGGCCGATTTGGCGTTCGAAGTAATTGCCGGGTTTGCCAAAGTTTGACAGCCCGCGCTCAGCGAACTCCGCGCAGTGCAAGGCGGCAATCACCCGGTTCATCTCGTCGTAGATTTCGCCACGCTGCGCGTTGCTCATTGCGGGGAGAGACTGGTCCCACAACACCCGACCGTCGACACACTCCATCACGTAGAAGGCGCGGCCGATCACGCTTTCGTCTTCGCACAACCCATGCATGCGCGCCACCGGCACCTCGCTGCCCTGCAAACCCCTCATCACGGCGAACTCCCGCTCCACCGCGTGCGCCGACGGCAACAGCTTGGCCACCGGGCCGGGCTTGGCACGCATCACGTAGTTCTTGCCGGGCGTGATCAGTTTATAGGTCGGGTTGGATTGCCCGCCCTTGAACATCTCCAGACTCAGTGGCCCGGCAAAGCTGTCAATGTGCTGCGCAAGCCAGCCCTGCAAAGCGCCCAAGTCGAGCGCGTGCTGGCTGGATACTGGTCGGGTGCCGGTGAAGTGGTCAAAGTTGGTCATGGTGTTGTTGGTACTTTGTGGGTCAGACCACTTTGCGAAGCAAATGTGCTCTGACCCCAACTGAGCAGGAAGAGTGTCAGGCGTCGGCTTCGGCAATGCGCAACAGGGCGTCGCGGCTGCGAACCACCAGGCCGCCCGGCTCGATCCGGATCGCCTCCTCGCGCTCCATCGACTTGAGTTCCTGGTTGACGCGCTGGCGTGACGCGCCCAGCAGTTGTGCCAGTTCTTCCTGCGCCAGTTGCAGGCCAATGCGGGTTTCGCGCCCGTCGCTCAGCGAGGGCACGCCATAACTGCGCACCAGGTGCAAGAGCTGCTTGGCCAGCCGCGCCCGCAGCGGCAGGGTGTTGAGGTCCTCGACCAAGCCATAAAGCTGGCGGATACGCCGGGCGTGCAGGCGCAGCATGGCCTCGTACAGCTCGACATGAATCGCCAGTATCTTCTTGAAGTCGGCCTTGGCCACGCACAGGATGGTGGTGTCGCCATGCGCGTAGGCGTCGTGGGTGCGCCGGTCGCCGTCGAAGATCGCCACATCGCCAAACCAGATGCCCGGCTCGACGTAGGCCAGCGTGATCTGCTTGCCCGATATCGAGGTCGAGCTGACCCGCACCGCACCCTTGGCACAGGCGATCCACTCCTCGGGCGGCTCGCCGCGCGCGCAAATGAGCTCGTTGTCCTTGTATCGCTTGACGTAGGCGCATCGCAGAATATCGTGTCGCAGTGACGGTGAGAGTGTCGAAAACCAGCGACCGGAATTGATCGCTTCGCGTTCGTCGATGGTAAGAATGGGATCAATCATGGCCTGTCCTCTGGGTGACTGGAAACCCTGCCATTGTCGCGCCGGGGACGGCGCCATGCCACGAAAGTTGTCGCCTGGGTGTCTGGTGGTTGCCTGGGCGCGCGCCGCCACAGGCACGCTACTCGAACTGCGGCGAGCGTTTGGACAGGAAGGCCTCGATGCCTCGTCCGGCATTGGGGTGGTGCAGGTTCTGCACGAAGTGGGCGCGCTCCAGGGTAAGCTGCCCGGACAAGTCGTTGCGCGCGGCCTCGTTGATCAGCGTTTTGATGCTGGCCAGCGCGTTTGCGGCGCCGCCGTTGAGCCGGTCCGCCAGGGTTAGTGCATCCGTCAGGGCTTGTGAGGGTTCCGTCATGCGGTTGACCACCCCGAGTTCGGCCAAACGCGGCGCACCAATACGTTCACCGCACATCAGCAGCTCCGTCACCAACTGGCGTGGCAGCGCTTGCGACAGGCTCCAGCTAGCGCCGCCGTCGGGCGACAACGCCAGTTTGCTGTAGGCCATGGTGAACACCGCGTCGCGCGCCGCCACGATCAGGTCGCAGGCCAGCGCCAGCGAGAAGCCGGCGCCGGCAGCGGCGCCTTCGACCGCGGCGATCACCGGTTTGGGGAAGGCGCGGATGGTCTCGATCCAGTTGTGCAGCGCGTCCAGGCTTTGGGCCTGTACGGCAGGGTCTCGCTGGCGATTGGCCTGTAGGCGCTGCAGATTGCCGCCAGCGCTGAACAGGTGGCCCTCGCCCGTGATGATGACTGAGCCCAGATCCTTGCTGCTTTCGGCCAGGTTGAGGGCTTCGATGCCCTCAACGTAAAGGTCCGGACTCAGTGCATTGCGATGCTGCGGGTTGCTGATCGTCAACACCAGCGTGCGCCCGACGCGGTGGCGTTTGAGTTCGGCGTTCACTGGCGTACCTTGGTGCCGCGCACTGCGGTGCGAGCTTGGCTTGAGATGGCCAGGCACGGCGCCCCTGAAGTTCCCGTAGTCCGGTGCCAGCAGTGCTTCATGGTGGTGGCCTACATGGCATCTTCTTCATGCAACAGACTAAGTCCGATGGCGCCGCGTCGGCGCAGCCACGGGCTGGGCCGGTAGCGCGGGTCGCCGTAGACGGTTTGCATGTTGAACAGCACTTCGAGAACATTGGTCGGCCCGTAGCGGTTGCCCATCGCCAGCGGACCCATCGGGTAGCCAAGGCCCAAGGTGACGGCGGTTTCCAGGTCGGACGGAGAGCAGATCGACTGCTGGCACATGTCACTGGCAATATTGACAATGGTGGCGACCCCCCGCTGCGTGACGAAGCCGCCGCTGTCGCGGATCACGCTGACTGCCTTGCCGTCACGCGCCATCAAGGCGTGCGCGGCCATTCGCATGTCGGTGCGGGTAGCCGGGTTGGTGGCCAGCACGCGCCGCTTGGTCTCGCTGTCGGCCACCAGCATGTCGATGCCCACGGTGCGCGCCGGATCGAGTCGTTCGACCACTGCCACGGTGGTGATATCAAAGCCCAATGGCGCCACCAGGGTCAGGGCCTCGGCGGAGGGCGAAGCGCCGGTCTCGATCCGGGCACCCAGGTTCTTCAGCAGCAACAGCAATTCGGCGCGGCGTGCGGCCCGAGGTGACAGCCACACCGGTGGCATGGTCTCAACTGTCGGAACCGGTGTCGGCGCCACCGCATCGGCAACGCCATTGGTGTAGCGGTAGAAACCCTCGCCGCTCTTCTTGCCCAGCAGCCCGCCAGCCAGTCTTTGCGCCGTGATGGGGCTGGGGCGATAACGCGGCTCCTCGTAGTACTGGTGGTAGACCGACTCCATCACCGGGTGCGACACATCCAGCGCGGTCAGGTCCATCAGTTCAAAGGGTCCGAGCTTGAAGCCAGCCTGGTCCTTCAGAATCTGGTCGATGGTGGCGAAGTCGGCAACACCTTCGCTCGCAATGCGCAGCGCCTCGGTGCCATAACCGCGACCCGCGTGGTTGACAATGAACCCGGGCGTGTCCTGGGCCATCACTGGCGTATGCCCCATCTGGCGGGCATAAGTGGCCAAGTCCTCGCACACCGAGGCAGCGGTCTTCAGGCCGGCGATGACTTCCACCACCTTCATCAGCGGCACCGGATTGAAGAAATGGTAACCGGCGAGCTGCCCGGGCCGCTTGAGCCGGGCGCCAATCGCGGTGACCGACAGCGACGAGGTATTGGTGGCCAGCACGGCGCTGGGCGACACGATGTCTTCAAGTTGCGCAAACAGGGTCGACTTCACATCGAGCCGTTCGACGACGGCCTCGACCACCAGTTGGCAGTCCGACAAGGCCCGCAGAGAGTCCGCACAGACCAGCCGCGCCTTGCAAAGTGCAACCTGATCGGTCGTCATGCGGCCCTTTTCGGCCAGCTTGTCCCACTGCGCAAACACGCTGGCCTGCGCGGCGGCACAGGCTTGGGCCTGCATATCGAACATCATGACGGTGCTGCCCGCCTGGGCCGCAATCTGGGCGATGCCACGGCCCATCGCACCCGCGCCAATCACACCAGTACGTGCAAATAGAGGTTCCATGGCGGGCATTATCACTTGATATGCATCGTTACAAGCTGTGCGAAAATCGTTCCAAATAATGAAACCTTCGTCAACAATCAGAAGAACAGTGCTGGGGATCGGTCTGCTGGCATTCGCCTTGGCCAGCGGTGCGGCGACCTTGGGGCGCATGCAGGGCGCGGCACTGATTGGACGCCCCTTGGACCTGAGCGTTCAGGTGCAGTTGGGCGATGCCGAGGACGCTGCTTCACCCTGCCTGGAGGCGGAGGTGTTCCACGCCGACAACCGCCAAGATCCCAGCCGAATTCGCGTTACGCTGGAGCCCGCAGCCCAGCCTCAGAGCGGCCTGGTGCGGATTGTCTCCTCGGTGCCGGTCGATGAACCCCTGGTGACCGTGTACTTGCGCGCCGGCTGCAGCCAGAAGAGCTCGCGCCGGTACGTTTTGTTGGCCGACGTCGTTAGCGATGTGATTGCTCCACCGGCCGCCGCCAGCGCCAATCGTGTGGCGCCAACGCCTTTGGTGCGTGGCGTGACTGGTCCGGTTGCCGAAGTGGCGAAGCGCCCATCTGTTGCCAAACCCGAAGTTCGCGCCGAGCAGCCATCGAAAGACGCACAGGCCCGCATCGCCAAAGCGCGTGCCAAGTCGCGCCTGAAACTCGACATGCTCGATCTGACCCAGGAGCGGGACCCCACGCTTAAGGCTTCGTCGGAACTGTTATCGGTTCCGACTGACAGCGACCAGCGCCGCGCCGAGGCCGCCGCATTGTGGCGCGCCCTGAATGCGTCACCCGAGGACATCCTGCGCGACGGCGCGCGGGTGCAGGCGATGGATGCGGACATCAGCGCCTTGAAAACCATCACGACCAGAAATCAGATCGGGCTCAAGGACCTGAGCGAGCGCTTGCGCCAGTCCGAGTCCGAGCGCTTCGCCAATTGGCTGGTTTACCTGTTGGGAGCGCTGCTGCTGTTGAGCGTGCTGGCGCTGGCATGGTTGTGGCGTCTGCGGCAGCTTGCCCAGCATCAGGATTGGTGGCGCGGGTCTGAACTGGGTGCCTCGGCGTCGGTTTCTGGCATGCCGGAGGCGGCCGATACCTCGCGCCCGACCGTTGTCTCGCAGCGCGCCACGCTGGCGCCGGCATTGACCGAGGTTGACATCGACCTGGGCGCACCCCCGGCGCGCCCAGTGGCGCCCGCCCCGGTGGCTGCTGTCAAGACGGTGACCAAAGCCAGGGCGCAAATTGGGCCGGCTGCCCCGACAGCAAGCAGTGCGGCGAGTGGCTTCGGGGTCAGCACTGGCATGCATTTGCGCGACGTGGACACGCTGGAACTGGTCGATATTCGGCACCAGGCCGAGTTCTTCATGTCGCTCGGTCAGCACGAGCAGGCGATTGAGGTCCTGCAGCACCGGCTCGAAGAAAGCGGCGAGTCCAGTCCCCTGGTGTTTCTGGACTTGCTGGGCATCCTGCATACGCTGGGCAGAAAGTCGGAGTATGACGTTGTGCGAAGCGAATTCAGCCAACTGTTCACCGGCAAGATACCGGCGTTTGCCGAGTTCTCCGAGCACGGTCAGACCCTTGACGGTTACCCCGATGCGATGCGGCGCATCGTTGCCCTGTGGCCCTCGGCACGGGTACTGGAGTTCATGGAGGACTGCATCTTCCGCAACCCCGGCGACGAATCGGGCCAGTCCTTCGACATGGCGGCGTACCGTGAGTTGCTGCTCTTGCATGCCGTGGCGAAGCGGCTGGTGCGGGTGTCCCTGGACGGTGCCGAGAGCAAATCGGCCGGCCTGATGCGCTCCCCCTTCAAAACCAACACCATCCCGGTGCCAGCGCAGGCTTCTCGCCGTGGCTTGTCGAACAAGCCGGTCGAGGGCAATACATCACCCTTGGCGCCTGGCCCGAACGGTGCGGGCGAATACGATACAGGCATTCACTTCGACCTGCCTGACCGGCCTTAGGTCATCCATTCCAGGGCGACACCTCGATCACGATGTCGTGCGCAAACAGTTCGCTGGCGGTTTTGGCCACTTGCATGGTGTCGTAGTAGGCATAGGCGCCCACGCCGATGGCACCCACCAGAGGCACGAAGCGTGACGCGACCTTGGCCGATGCGCCGTGCGCCACTTTGATCCCCACGCGTTGTGCCAGAGCCTGCAGCGCATGGACACCGGCGCTGCGAACCAACACCCGTTCGCCGGCACGTACCACCACGTCGCGAAAGAGCTGCGCCGACACGTGCTTGAACAGGACATACAACATCTGCTCGCGGTTCAGGGTGGCGGTCTTGCCGTACACGGCGGCGATGTCGGACACCATCTGGGCTTGCAGCTTCCAGACTCCAATCAGCTCGGGGATGATCGTCAGCCAGCCCAAGACACCTGGTGGCAGCGCGAGGGACCCGGCCAACAGACTGGC
>JAUXWC010000229.1 GCA_030685025.1 Rhodoferax sp. | reverse complement strand
ACTCTCGTTTTTTGAGCGAATCCCGACTTTTTGCTGCTTTTTTGGGGGAAATTCCCCCATTTTCTGTTTTCAGGGCGCAACTTGGCTGCCTGCCGCCAATAACCATCGGCGCGCCAGCAGCAGATTGGCGAAGCCGAACAGCGTGAACAACTGCGCCGTGTTCTTCGCCAAACCCTTGTAGCGGGCCTTGCGGTGACGGAACAGGTTCTTGATGACATGAAATGGATGTTCCACCTTGGCCCGGATGCTGGCCTTGGCTTGTTCCAGCTTCTCCATCATTTCCCCGAGCGGGCTGCGATCCAGTGCCCGGCGTTTGCCGGGGCGCATGGCAACATGCCAGTTCACCGGTGTTTCAAGATTCTCTTCCCGCTTCTCGATGCCTTGATAGCCGGCATCTCCGAATACGTCGGTTTCATCGCCATGCAGTAACGCTTGCGCTTGGGTGATGTCGCTGACGTTGGCCGCCGTGCCCACCACGGTGTGCACCAGTCCGCTGTTCGCATCGGCGCCGATATGTGCCTTCATGCCGAAGTGCCACTGGTTGCCTTTTTTGGCCTGGTGCATCTCTCCATCCCGTTTACCCTCGCGGTTCTTGGTCGAGGACGGTGCTGCAATCAGCGTGGCATCAACGATTGTACCCGCGCGCATGAACAAACCCCGTTCCGCCAGATGGGCGTTGATGGCCGAGAAGATGGCGGCGGTCAGTTGGTGGGCTTCCAGCAGGTGGCGGAACTTGAGCAGTGTGGTGGCGTCCGGTGCGGATTGGCGGCCCAAGTCTATGCCCACAAAGCGGCGTATGGCCTGACTGTCGTACAACGCATCCTCGATGCCCTCGTCGGAGAGGCCGAAGCATTGCTGTGCGATGTACATGCGCAGAATGAGTTCCAGCGGGGTGGTCGGTCGTCCGCGTCCATCGTTGACCGGGTAGTGAGGCGTGAGGGTCGCGATCAGGGATGCCCAGGGGGTGATCGCTTCGATCTCGTCAAGAAACCGATCCCGGCGGGTTTGCTTCTTCTTGGCGGCGTATTCCAGTTCGGAGAAACTCGTTTGCATCGCTTTATCCGGCGTCGATTGGGGGTGGGTGAATTTTAGCGGATGTGGC
>JAUXWC010000228.1 GCA_030685025.1 Rhodoferax sp. | reverse complement strand
ATCAAGGCTTGGATGATCGCGTAGGCGCCCTCCTGGCGGGACAGGCACACCTGCGAGCCGCGCTGCGCGTGCGTGCGCGGCGTCACCAGCAGCAGATCGTGTCCGGCACAGCGGGTCTCCACGAGCTGGATGAAGAGGTCGGTCAAAGCCAGTGATTTGGCGCGTAGCGCTGCCATGCCGCCCAACGGTTCGGCCGCCAACACGCTGTCGATGCCGCACTCCAGGGCGGCCATGCTGATCATCGGTTGGGTGCCGCACAGGTAGCGGCTGATGCCGGGCGCTGGCCGATAGTCGGGCGTGAATTCAAACGGCGCTGCATGGCCCCACCAACCCGACAGGGGTTGCCAGAACTGATCGGCATGGCACGGGTTGACCCAGACGAAGGCGGGGGCGCCAGGGCCGCCGTTGAGGTATTTGTAGCCACAACCGATGGCAAAGTCGGCTTTCGCGGCGCGCAGGTCAACCGGCACGGCACCGGCGCTGTGGGCCAGGTCCCAGACGATCAAGATTCCGGCGGCGTGGGCTGCGGCCGTGACGGCGCTCATGTCGTGCATGGCGCCGGTGCGGTAGTTCACATGCGTGAGCATGAGGACGGCGACCTCCGCGGTCAGCGCCGCGGCAATACCCTCGGGCTCGACCAACTGCAACTCGCAGCCACGCTCCTGGCACAGCCCTTGCGCAATGTACAGATCGGTCGGAAAGTTGCTGCGTTCGCTGACGATCCGGCGCCGCGCAGGGTCGTTCTGTCGCGCCAGGGTGAGCGCCGCGCTCAACACCTTGAACAGGTTGACCGAGGTGCTGTCGGTGGCCACGACTTCATCGGGTCCGGCGCCGATCAGGCGCGCGATCTTGTTGCCCAGGCGCTGCGGCGCCTCAAACCAGCCCGCGCTGTTCCAGGAGCGGATCAGCCCTTCACCCCACTCGTTGGCGACGACCTCGGCCACTCGTGCCACCGCAGTCTTGGGGAGCACGCCAAGCGAGTTGCCGTCCAGGTAAATCACTCCGGCCGGCAGATTGAACTGGTCGCGCAAACGACGCAGGGGGTCTTGCAGGTCAAGTTGTTGGCAGTCGTTCAGGGTTTTCATGGTTTGCAGAGTGTTGAGGACAGCGCGCCACCGCGCCTGGGTTCGTTGCGCAAAGGGTCACAGCTCCCGCAATACCGCGCGCACCGGCGAAGCGTCGGCGTCGGTCAGTTTCAGGGGCAGGGCAATCAGTTCGTAGTCGCCTTCGGGAACTGCGTCGAGCAGCAGGTTCTCCAGCACCCGCAAGTCGCGCTGCCGGATTAGTTGGTGGCTGGGCAATGTCTTGCTGCTGGCGGGGTCGATGCTGGCGGTGTCGATGCCGATCAGCGTTACCCCCAGGTCGGCCAGCCGCGCAATGGTTTCGGGGGCGAACGCGGCAAGCTCGGGGTCCCAGCGGTCCTGCGGCATCTGCTGATAGGTACGCACCAACACGCGCGCGGGCAAGTCCTGCGTCGCGTGGGCCATGTGGGCCCAGGTCACCAGCGGTAGGCAGCCAATGCAGTGAATCACCCGGCACGGCCCGAGGTAGGGCGCCAGGTCCAAGCTGCCGATAGCGGCGCCTCGGGGGTCGTAGTGCAGGGGCGCGTCGGCGTGCGCACCGACGTGTGGCGACAAGGTTATGGCGCTGACATTGACCGGGCAGTCCGGTGACAGAGTGGCCGACCAGTGTTGTTGGTAGGCGGTGTCACCTGGAAAGACGATTGACCGAGCGTTGACGGGTGGGGAGATGTCCCAGATCTTTTTCATGAGGATGTGACGGTATCACTCCCCCCCAAAACCCTGTGTCGGTAATATCCAACAGCCTCAATAAATACATCAAGCCTAAACTATTCATCCCTGAATTGGTTTCGGTCTCAGCCGATGCGGCCCAGCAGCAGGTACTCCATCAGGGCTTTTTGCACATGCATGCGGTTCTCGGCCTCGTCCCACACCACCGACTGGGGGCCGTCGATGACCTCGGCCTGCACCTCTTCGCCGCGGTGCGCGGGCAGGCAGTGCATGAACAGGGCGTCCGGTTTGGCCGCCCGCATCATGGCGGCGTCCACGCACCAGTCGGCGAATGCCGCCTTGCGTGCTTCGTTCTCGGCCTCGAAACCCATGCTGGTCCAGACATCGGTGGTGACCAGGTCGGCACCGGCGCAGGCCTGCATGGGGTCGGCAAACACCTGGTAGCTGTGGCTGGCTCGGATCCCTGCCACGGATTGATCGACCTCGTAGCCACCGGGGGTGCTCACGTGGACCTTGAAGCCCAGGATGTCGGCCGCCTGCAGCCAGGTGTTGGCCATGTTGTTGCCGTCGCCGACCCAGGCCACGGTTTTGCCCTGCAGGAAAGCTGGGTCCAGCTTGCCTTCCGAATTCGCGCCGCGGTGTTCGAGAAAGGTGAAGATGTCCGACAGGATCTGGCAGGGGTGAAATTCATTGGTCAGGCCGTTGATCACCGGCACGCGGGAGTTGGCGGCAAAGCGCTCGATCTTGGTTTGCTCGAAGGTGCGGATCATCACGATATCGACCATGCGACTGATCACCTTGGCGCTGTCGTCAATCGGTTCGGCGCGCCCCAACTGGCTATCGCCCGTGGTCAGGTGCACCACGCTGCCGCCCATCTGGTACATACCGGCTTCGAAGCTCACTCGGGTACGGGTGGAGGCCTTTTCGAAGATCATGGCCAGCGTGCGGTCGACCAGCGTGTGGTGGCGCACGAAGGTCTTGAACTTGTGTTTGATGAAGGCCGCGCGCTGCAGCAGATAGCTGTACTCGTCTGCGCTGAAATCGGAAAACTGCAGGTAGTGCCGAACCGGCGGCGCGCCCTGTGGCACGGTGCTGGGGATGCCGATGGGTACTGCGCTCATGCTGTTTCTTTCAACAAGGTGGAGATCAACGGGCACAGCAGGGCCACGATTTCGTCGGCTTCGGCCTTGGTCAAAATGAGCGGCGGCACCAGTCGCACCACGCTGTCGGCGGTGACGCTGATGAGCAGGCCCACATCGGCGGCGCGTTGCACCAGGGCCGCGCAGGGCTTGGCCAGATCGATGCCGATCATCAAGCCCTGGCCGCGGATCTCTCGCACCTGACCATTGGCCAGTTCGACTTCCAACGCCCGGCGCAGGTTGGCCACCAGATGGGCCCCCACGGTGGCGGCGTTGGCGAGCAAGCCGTCTTCTTCCATGATGCGGATGGTTTCCACGCCCGCGCGCATGGACAGGGGGTTGCCGCCAAATGTGGTGCCGTGGTTGCCTGGTCCAAATATGCCAGCCGCTTTGGGGCCTGCTACCACGGCCCCCACGGGCACGCCGGACCCGAGGCCTTTGGCGAGCGGCATGACATCGGGTTTGATGCCGGCCCACTGGTGCGCGAACCACTTGCCGGTGCGGCCCATGCCGCATTGGACTTCGTCGATCATGAGCAGCCAGTCACGCTCGTCGCAGAGCTGGCGCACCTCCCGCAGGTAGTCCATGTGCATCGGATTGACGCCGCCTTCGCCCTGAATGGCCTCGAAGAAAACGGCCACGACATTCGGATTTCCGTCGGTGGCTTGCTTCAGGGCGTCAATGTTGTTGATCGGCACCCGAACGAAGCCCTCCACCAGTGGCCCGAATCCGGCTTGAACCTTGGGGTTGCCGGTGGCGCTCAAGGTGGCGATGCTGCGACCGTGAAACGCCTTTTCATAAACCACGATCTCAGGGCGTTCGATACCCTTGTCGTGCCCGAACTTGCGCGCCAGTTTCAGCGCCGCCTCGTTGGCTTCGAGCCCGGTGGAGCAGAAGAACACATTGGTCAGGCCCGACAACTCCACCAGCTTCTTGGCCAGCACTTCCTGGTTGGGCACGTGGTAGTAGTTGGAGGTGTGGATCAGCTTGGCGATCTGGTCCTGCAGGGCCGGCACCAGTTTGGGGTGGTTGTGACCGAGCGTGTTGACTGCGATGCCACCCAAGGCGTCCAGGTAGCACTTGCCATTGACATCCCAGACTCTGCAGCCCTGACCATGCGACAGCGCAATCGGCACGCGACCATAGGTGTTCATCACGTGTGGCGACGCGGCTTCGATGAATTGGGGGGCTGCGGCATTCATGGTGTTCGGGCTCCAGAGAGGTCTTCAAAACGAAGCGGCCCGTTCAAAGGCGGGCCGTTGAAAGGTCATTCTAGGCGCTCCGTTGCGCGGGTTTCGTGACAATCCGGTATCACTGTGATGTCGCTTTCTACCTGGGTCATGGGGTCGTGTAAGTCTTCTATAAGACATAAGATAGGATAGAATCGTTGTGCGTTGCAGCAACGCCTCACCCCTCACACTCCGTAGCATTCCGCCGATGGTTCCCAACTCCGTCAAAGAAGTTTTCATCCTGGGTTTGACCCAGGGTGGCAAGGCCTTTCGCCCGAGCGACTGGGCCGAGCGACTGGCCGGCGTGATGAGCCAGTTTCGCCCTGGCGGCCCGCAGCCCGGCAGCCATCTGGCCTATTCGCCATGGTGCATTCCGACCACCTTGGGGGGCATCAAATGCGTCATCGTGCACCGTGATTTGCAGGACTACGACGTGATGGCCTGGGACTTTTGCCTCAACTTTGCCAAAGACAACGATCTGCAGCTTCGTTTTGACGCGCCTGGACAAGCAGGCCGGTAGATTTTTGGTTTCCGGCTGGCACCGGCAACAAAAAAGCCGTTCAATCGAACGGCTTTTTTGCTTTGCTGACAGCGCACCCGTTACAAACGGCGGATGCTTGATCGGTTGAGGACAGAGCTTGCTTCGCTGCGCGTCGCCGCGGTCTGTCCCGCAATGAATCAGGTATCCGTGCGATTTGCCTGAAGATCAGGCGGCGGTGGCCAAGGCTTTCACCTTGGTTGAGAGGCGGCTCTTGTCGCGAGCGGCCTTGTTCTTGTGGAAGATGCCCTTGTCGGCCACGGTGTCCACCACGGCTTGCATCTTGCCAAATGCCTCGGTGGCTTTGGCCTTGTCGCCTGCGGCAACGGCTTTTTCCACGTTCTTCACGGCGGTGCGGTACTTGGAGCGCAGCGAGGTGTTGGCGGCGTTGATCTTGACGTCCTGACGGACGCGCTTACGGCCCGACGCCAGGCGCGGGTTCTTTTTCTTGGGTTTTCCAGATGCCATATGAGTAGTTCCTTGTGTCTGAGGATGTTGCCAGCAAAGCCCGCCATTGTATCAGGGTGCACCGCGCCTGGCACCTCAGAAGCGCTGTCACGATTTGGGCGGCTACACTCGCGCGGTGACACTTCTGAAATCCGCTGCAACTGTCTCGCTGCTCACACTGGCTTCTCGCGTCACCGGGCTGGTGCGCGATCTGTTGATCGCCTCGACCTTTGGCGCCACCGCCATGACAGACGCTTTTCACGTGGCGTTTCGCATTCCCAACATGTTTCGCCGCCTGTTTGCCGAAGGCGCCTTCAGCCAGGCGTTTGTGCCAACGCTGGGAATCTCGCGAACCCAGCAGGGTGACGATGCCACCAAGTTGTTGATTGATCGCGTGGCGACCGTGCTCGCCTGGGTCCTGGTGCTGACCTGCCTGCTTGGCGTCCTTGGCGCGCCGGTACTGGTGTGGGCCATGGCCAGCGGCCTCAAGCAGGACCCGCGCGGTCTGGAGGCCGCCATCGTCATGACACGCTGGATGTTCCCCTACTTGGGTTTGATTTCGCTGGCGGGTTTGTGCGGGGGCGTGCTCAACACTTGGCGGCGTTTCGCGTTGCCGGCGGCAGCGCCGGTCCTGCTCAACCTGTCCATGATCGGCGCGGCCTGGTTGGGTGCGCCCTGGTTCAAGTCGCTCGGGCTTGAACCGATCTACGCCTTGGGCGGCGGCGTGATGCTGGGTGGCCTGTTGCAGTTGGGGCTGCAGTTGCCAGTGCTCCACCGCATGGGCTTGCTGCCCAGCATCGGCTTGCGCTGGCGGGCAGTCAAGGCCGCGTGGCAGGATCCCGCCACCAAGCGCGTCGCCAAACTGATGGTGCCGGCTTTGTTCGGAGTCGGTGTGGCGCAGATTTCCCTGTTGATCAACACGCAATACGCGTCCTACATGACGCCTGGCAGCGTGACCTGGCTTAGCAATGCGGATCGCCTGATGGAATTCCCAACCGCCTTGCTCGGCGTGGCGCTCGGGGTGGTTCTGATGCCGCGCCTGGCATCCGCCAAGGCCAGCGAGGACGTGGACCAGTACTCGGCGATGCTGGACTGGGGTCTGCGTTTGGTGGTGTTGCTGGCGGTGCCCTGCGCCGTGGCCTTGCTGACGTTTTCACTGCCGCTGGTGGCGACGATCTTTCAGCACGGGGCCTACACCGCTGAGCATGCGTACCAAACCAGCCTGGCGCTGACCGGCTATGGCGTGGGATTGATCGGCATGGTGGCCATCAAAGTGCTGGCACCCGGCTACTACGCCAGCCAGGACATCCGTACACCAGTTCGCATTGCCATGGTCGTGCTGCTGATCACCCAGTTGTTCAACCTGATGCTGGTCCCGCGACTGGCCCACGCGGGGTTGGCCCTGGCCATCGGGCTTGGGGCACTGATCAACGCAGTTTGGTTGGCCATCGGGCTGATTCGGCGTGGCAGTTATCACCCTCGGCCAGGCTGGGGTCTATTTGTGCTGCAGGTGCTGGCCGCCAGCGCGTTGTTGGCGGTGTTCCTGATGTGGGCCGCCAGCGCGGTTTCCTGGACCCAGATGGCATCCGAGAGCTGGAAACGGGTGGGGCTGTTGGGGCTGGTTCTGCTGGCATCGGCAGCCATTTACTTTTCAGCGATATGGGCCAGCGGCTTGAAGTTGCGGCGCTTGCTCAAACCGTAGTGGCGGACCGGTCCCGTCCGTCGGATGGCCGCTGCCGCCGGTAGGAACCGGGGCGTCGTCCCGTGCGTCGATTGCACAATACGGATGAAGCAGCAGTCCCCCGGTTCTGGAGTTAGATTTGCATGAAATTGTCCTACGCAGTACCCACACCGTTGGAGTATTTTGCCGCACTGGTGCAGAGTGACGCGGAATTCCCGCTGCTGGAAGCCGCTATCAGCTTGGCCCAGGACGAGTACCCGCAACTGGACGTGCAACAGGTCTTGGGTGAGGTGGACCAACTGATGGCGCGCTTGCGCCGGCGCATCCCGGCCGATGCGGTTCCGCTGCAAAAGCTGCGCACGGTCAACCAGTTCTTTTTTCGGGATCTGAACTTTGGCGGCAATGTCAATAACTACTACGACCCGGAGAACAGCTTTGTCAGTGTGGTGTTGCGCTCGCGGCGCGGGATTCCCATTTCGTTGGCCGTGCTGTGGATCGAACTCGCGCATGGCCTCGGGCTGGCGGCGCGCGGCGTTGGTTTTCCGGGTCATTTCATGATTAAGGTCAACTTGCCCAAGGGGCAGGTGGTGATTGATCCGGTGGATGGCCGTTCGCTCAGCCGCGAGGAACTGGCCGAGCGGCTGGAGCCGTTCCGGCAAAAAACCGGATTGCTCGACGAACAAGAGGTGCCGCTGGGTCTTTACCTGCAGTCCAGCCCACCGCGTGACATTGTTGCGCGCATGTTGCGCAACCTCAAGGACATCCACACCGCGCAGGGTGATTGGCAGCGCCTGGTTGCCGTGCAGGATCGGTTGACGGTCCTGCTGCCTCAGGCCTGGGGCGAATACCGTGATCGTGGTCTGGCGCACGCCGAGCTTGGAAACACGCGCCAAGCGGTGTTTGACCTGGAGACTTATCTGGAGAACGAGCAGGAGGGGCTCGATATCGATGCGGTGGCGGAGCGAGCCGCGGAGTTGCGGCGCGCCAAGAACTGATTTCAGGTCACCAGAACGGTGGCTTGATCGCCGCGCGGCGCGATGGCACCGATTTGGTAGACCGTCTCCCCGGCCGCGCGCAGGGTATTTGCAGTGGCCTCGGCATGAGCCGGCGCCACCACCACCACCATGCCCAGCCCATTGTTGAAGGTCCGGTTCATCTCGACATCGTCAATGCCCGCGGTGCGCTGCAGCCATGCAAATAGCTCGGTCTGTGGCCAACTGCCCTTGACCAGGTGCGCGGCCAAGCCATCCGGCAGGACGCGCGGGATGTTCTCCAGCAGGCCGCCACCAGTGATGTGCGCCAAGGCCTTGATCGGGTGTGTGGACAAGGCGCTCAACACGCTTTTGACATACAGACGCGTGGGTGCCATCACGGCTTGGCGGAAGGGCGCGCCATCCAGCGTGGCAGGCAGTGATGATCCGGCCCGTTCGATGCACTTGCGCACCAGACTGAAGCCGTTGGAGTGCGCACCGCTGGAAGCCAGTCCCAGCACCACATCGCCCGCCTGCACGTCCTGGCCAGTCAGGATTTTGGACTTCTCGACCGCACCGACGGCAAAACCGGCCAGGTCGTACTCGCCCGCGGGGTACATGCCGGGCATCTCGGCGGTTTCGCCACCAATCAGGGCGCACCCGGACAGCTCGCAGCCGCGTGCAATGCCGCCTATCACTGCTGCTGCGGTATCCACATCCAACTTGCCGCAGGCGAAGTAGTCCAGAAAGAACAGCGGCTCGGCGCCTTGCACCAGCACGTCATTGACACTCATGGCGACCAGATCAATGCCGACGGTGTCGTGCATGCCCCATTCAAACGCCAGTTTGAGCTTGGTGCCCACTCCGTCCGTGCCGCTGACCAGCACCGGTTCCTTGTAGCGTTTGGGGATTTCAAACAGGGCGCCAAAACCGCCAATGCCCGCCAACACGCCCTCGCGCATGGTTTTCCTGGCCAAAGGCTTGATACGCTCAACCAGGGCGTCACCGGCGTCGATGTCGACACCGGCATCTTTGTACGACAGGGGGGAGGGGGAGCAAGGTGTGGTCATGTAAAGTGCGTCAGGTCGGGCAGATCGTCTGACCCCGATAGAATTTGCCCAGATTTTAAGGGCTCGCCTAGGGCTTTTCGCATGCAATTCACTTCCTACCAAAAAAGAGCTGGCGCTTGGGCCCTGATCGCCGCCATCATGGCGCTGACCTTATGGCTGCTGGCACCGGTGCTGACGCCGTTTGTGGTGGCCGCTGTGCTGGCCTATGCCTTGAACCCGGTCGTCAACTGGCTCGATAGGGTCGGCCGTGGCCGACTGCCGCGCCTGTTGGCCGTGATTCTGGTCGAACTCACCTTCATCCTGGCCGTGTTGAGTGTGCTGCTGCTGATCATTCCGATTCTTGCCAAGGAAATGCCGCTGTTGCGTGAGCAGGTGCCAATCCTGCTGGACAGCCTCAACAACTCGGCCAAGCCATTGCTGGCGCAATTCGGCATCAAACTCTCTCTTGATGTGGACAACGTGAAGGGCTTCGTCCTGAAGTACCTCAACGCCAACTTCGAGGATGCCTTTGCCTCGGTGCTGTCGTCGCTCAAGCTCGGTGGCAGTGTCGCCTTCGCCATCATTGGCAACGCGGTGCTGATACCGGTGGCGCTGTTCTACCTGCTAATGGACTGGGACCGCTTCGTCGGCAAGGTGCTGGAGCTGGTTCCGCCGCGCCTGCGTGGCGCCTGCGACAGTTTTGCCAACGAAGCCGACGAGGTGTTGGGTCAGTACCTGCGGGGGCAGTTGCTGGTGATGCTGATTCTGTCAGTCTTCTATAGCATCGGCTTGGCTCTGTTCGGGCTGGACCTGGCGCTGCCGATTGGCATCTTCACCGGACTGGCGATCTTCGTGCCCTACGTGGGTTTTGGTTTGGGGCTGGTGCTGGCGACATTGGCCGGCTTGCTTGAGTTCGCCAGCACCGTCGGGCCGTTCAAGGCGGTGGCGATGGTCGCAGTGGTCTACGGCTCGGGTCAGGTGGTGGAGAGTCTGTTCCTCACGCCGCGCTTTGTCGGCGAGCGCATTGGCCTGCACCCTTTGGCCGTGATATTTGCCCTGTTGGCGTTCGGCCAGTTGTTCGGCTTCGTTGGCGTGTTGATTGCCTTGCCCGCCAGCGCGGTGCTGCTGGTGGCGCTGCGGCGTGGCCGCGATGGCTACATGGCCAGCAAGCTCTACCAGGGTTGAGCGCAGCCGATGAAACAGATGGTGCTCGACATGGGTGTGGCCATCGGGCCAACGCTGGCCAGTTTCCTGGCTGGCCCCAATGAGGCCGCGCTCCAGCACCTGCGGATCTGGGCCAGCGAACGTGCCAGTTCGGTGAACCGCTCTCCAGTTCCGTGTTACTTGTGGGGCGCCAGCGGCAGCGGCAAGACCCATCTGCTCAGGGCCGTGCGGGAGGCTTTGCGCGAGCAGGGTGCCCGAGTCGGCTGGCTGGACTCGTCCGTGGTGGCGCCGCCCGAGTTCGACGAGGCCTGGAGCGCCGTCGTGCTCGACGACGTGCACCTCTATACGGCTGAGCAGCAGCATGCCGCCTTCAACTGGTTTGTCAATGCGCAGACGCACCATCGCGCGGTGCTGGCCGCCGGTGACCGCCCGCCTGCGGATCTTTCCCTGCGTGATGACCTGCGCACCCGCTTGGGTTGGGGGCATGTGTTTCAACTGCAAGTCCTGAGCGAGCCGGAGCGGCGCGCGGTGCTGCGCAAGGCGGCTGACGCGCGCGGTGTTTTTCTGGGTGATGAGGTGATGGATTTCATGCTGACACGCTTCAGCCGTGACCTGGGCAGCCTGATGGAACTGCTGGAACTGGTCGATGGCTACGCTTTGCAGACCAAGCGCGGCGTGACGATTCCGCTGATCAAATCAATGATGGATAACTCTTGAAACCCAAAATTGCCCTGTTTGATCTTGATCACACCTTGATTCCGATCGACTCCGACCACTCGTGGGGAGTATTCACCACGACCATCGGCTGGACCGATCCGGTCGCCTTTCAGCGCCAGAACGACGCTTTTTTTGCCGACTACCGGGCTGGCACCCTTGATATTGCGAACTACGTGCGTTTCGCGACGGATGCGATCCGGCGTCGTGGCGAGGCCGAGTCCCACGCAGCGCACGGTCAGTTCATGCGGGAGGTGGTGCTGCCCGTGATCACGCAGCAGGCCCGCGCCTTGGTTGAGCAACACCGCCAGGCGGGTGACGCGTTGGTGATCGTCACCGCGACCAACGAGTTTGTCACCGCACCCATCGCAAAGGCGTTTGGCGTGGACGAGCTGATTGCCGTTGAACTGGAACGCGACGTGCCAGGCGACGGCGCGGGCTGGATTACCGGCCGGATCAAAGGGGTTCCCTCGGAGCGCCGGGGCAAGGTGACACGCGTCGCCCAGTGGCTGGCCAGCCGCGGGCTGAACTGGTCCGATGTGCAGACCACCTTCTACACCGATTCGATCAACGACCTCAGTTTGATGGAGTCCGTGACCGACCCGGTCGCCACCAACCCGGACGACCGGCTGCGCGCGGTGGCGATGGAACGCGGATGGCGCATACTTGAACTGTTCTCACAGGAAATATGATTAAACGATTCATTGACAAGTTGTTGGGGAAGTCCCCCGGTTCAGGCAAGGGCAAGACCCCCCAATTCGGCAAACGCGAGGAAGTCGGCGTCGCCGCCCACGGCATTGACCCTTCACTGGTCGATGACCGGGCCTTGAACGTGGTGCACACCCTCAAGGCGGCCGGTTACGAGGCCTACATCGTCGGTGGCGCCGTGCGCGACCTGATGGTGGGTTTGCGGCCCAAGGATTTTGATGTCGCCACCAACGCCACGCCGGAACAGGTCAAAAGCCTTTTTCGCCGTGCTTTCATCATCGGGCGGCGCTTTCGCATCGTGCATGTGGTGTACGGGCGTGGTCGTGAACACGAGGTGATCGAGGTCTCCACCTTTCGCGCCTACATGGACAATGCCGCGGCCGAGGCGGTGGCTGGCAATGAGCGCACCAGCAAGAGCGAGCTGGCCGGCATGAAACACGCGGTCGATTCCACTGGGCGGGTCTTGCGCGACAACGTGTGGGGTCCGCAGGAAGAAGACGCGGTGCGGCGCGACTTCACCATCAACGCCATGTACTACGATCCGGAAACCCAGGTCGTGGTCGATTACCACCACGGCATCAAGGACGCCAAGAAACGCGTCATTCGCATGATAGGCGACCCCGCCACGCGTTACCGCGAGGACCCGGTTCGCATCATCCGGGCGGTGCGGTTCGCGGCCAAGCTCAGCGGTTTGGGGTTCCAGTTGGAGTCCAAGACGGCAGCGCCCCTGATCAAGTCGCAGGAGTTGTTGGCGGATGTGCCGCAAAGCCGTTTGTTCGACGAAATGCTCAAACTGCTGCAGACCGGGCACGCCCTGGCGTCGATTGCGCAGCTCAAGGCACTGGGCATGGCGCGCGGCATCTACCCCTTGCTTGATGTGGTGGTTGAGCGCGCTGATCAGATCTTTGTTGATGCCGCCCTCAAGGACACTGACCGGCGCGTTGGTGAGGGCAAGCCGGTGGCGCCGAGTTTTCTGCTGGCCTGCGCGCTGTGGGCCGATGTGCGTGATGGCTGGGCGACCCGGATCGCGCAACGCCAGCACGCCCATCCGGCCTTGCAGGATGCCATCGACGATGTCTTCAATACCCGCATCGGTGATGTCTCGGGGCGCGGCAAGCTGGCCGGTGACATGCGCGAAATCTGGATGATGCAGCCGCGATTCGAAAAGCGTGTTGGCAGTGCACCGTTTGGTTTGGTGGAGCAGCCACGGTTCAGGGCGGCCTTTGATTTCATGCGCCTGCGGGCCGATGCGGGAGAAGTCGAAGATGTGCTGGCCGACTGGTGGCAGGAATTCAGCTTGGCTGATGACAACCTGCGCCAGGACATGGTTGATCAGGTGCGCGAGGAGCAGCAGTCGCGCCCCCGCCCGGCGCGGGTGCATCGCGTGGCCAAGCCTGGTGGCGCCGACGATTCGATGGCCCCGCCAAGCAACCCCGCACCGACCGAGCGCGGAGAACTGGCTGACACAACCCAGGGCGAGTCGGTGTCGGATGCCCCCAAGAAGCGACGTCGCCGCCGTCGCAGCGGCACCGGCGCCCGGGACGGCGCCTCAGCGCCCGACGCAGGTACTTGAGCGAGGCCGCTTTGCGTGGCGTCACCGCCTACATAGGCTTGGGCGCCAACCTGGGCGATGCCAGGGCCAGCGTGCTGCTGGCCATCGACGCCATCGCTGCGTTGGCGCAGACCACGCTGCGCCGCCGTTCAGGTTTGTACCGCTCGGCACCGGTCGATGCCGTCGGTCCCGACTTCATCAACGCCGTGGTGGAAGTCTCCACCACGCTGACGGCTCCGGCGCTGCTTGACGAACTGCATACGCTGGAGCGTGCGGCAGGGCGTACACGCCCCTACCACCACGCGCCTCGCAGCCTCGATCTGGACTTGCTGCTTTATGGCGATGCGTTCATCAGCAGTGGCACGCTGATGATCCCCCATCCGCGCATGACCCAGCGGGCCTTCGTGTTGCGGCCATTGGCGCAGATTGCCCCGAATCGCGTCACTGCCGCCGATTTGCAGGCCACCGCGCACCAGGCGGTCGAGCGCGTGCCCGATCAGTGAGGGCGTCGACCGCGGACAGCCGACAATCAGTTGAGGACAGAGCGTCGCGCAGCGAAGGTCTGTCCCGCAAAGTCTCAGGTTAATTCGGCGATCAATTCAATCTCGACACAAGCGCCAAGCGGGATCTGGGCCACCCCAAAGGCACTTCGGGCGTGGGCGCCCTTGTCGCCAAACACCTTGCCAATCAGTTCGCTGGCGCCATTGGTGACCAGATGGTGCTCCGTGAACTCGCCGGTCGAATTGACCAGTGACATCAGCTTGACAATGCGTTTGACCCGATTGAGGTCGCCCACTGCGGCGTGCAGCGTGCCCATCAGGTCAATCGCGATGGCGCGCGCGGCGGCCTGGCCCTCTTCGGTCCCCATGGTCTTGCCAAGTTGCCCGACCCATGGTTTGCCGTCTTTTTTGGCGATGTGACCGCTCAGAAACACCAGATTGCCAGTCTGAACAAACGGCACATAGGCCGCCGCCGGAATGGCCACCGGCGGCAGCGTGATGCCAAGCTCGGTCAGGGTGTGGTAGATGCTCATGATGTCTTGCGCCTTGAATGGAAGAACACTATTTTGGCACTACCCCGGCGCAATCGGTGTGGCGGTGACATCAATGCGATGGCTGAAGGTCACCTCTGCCATGTCGGTTGAGCCTTCGATTGGCGCCGCCCAGTCTGGCTGCAGCGCGCACGCCAGCGCAATGTGGCCGGCACCGCTGAGCAAGCCCGACGTCGGGTCCAGACCGACCCAGCCGGCGCCGGGCAAATAGACCTCGCACCACGCATGAAGCTCCGAGCGGCTAGGCACGGTGAGTGGCGAGCCTTGAGCGGCGGTTGACGGTGGCGCGATATCGATCAGGTAGCCGGACACAAATCGCGCCGCCACGCCAAGGTGGCGAAACAGGGTGACCAGCAGCCAGCTTGAATCACGGCACGAACCGCTGGCCAATTTCAGGGTTTGGTCAGGTGTTTGAACGCCGGGTTCATGGCGGAGCTGGTACACGACCGTCTGGTGCACGCGCTGATTGAGGGCGATCAGGAAGCTCATGGTGTCCTGCGGACTCTGATCGATCTGGTGCAGCAGTGCGTCAAGCAGGGTGTCGTCTTGGCCCACGGCGTCGACCCGCAGATAGGGGGTCAATGCCAGTTGGTCGGCGGCGCAATAGGCAAATGGGTAGACGTTCGCCAATGGGTCGAGAAAGAAGTCGAACGGGTTGAAGTCCGTCAGTACGACCGACAGGTCCACCGTCACTTCGAATTCCGTGCACGCTTGGGTAAACACCAGTCTGGCCAGGCGGTTAGCCAGCGGATCCTGCTGCCAATGAATGTAGTGCGTGGAGGGGCTGACGGTCATTGAATACGACGTCACGGCGGTGCGGCAATGGGGCGCCGGGTGCAAGCGCACGATATGGGCCCCGAGGTTGACCGGTCGATCGTATTCGTAGCGCGTGCGGTGTTGCAGGTGTGCGGCAATGGGCATGGGTGGTGCGGTATTGTGTTGAGTCGCTCGGACGGTGGCACTTACGGGCGTCTCATTGTGCGTACGGACGTTCCAGGTAGTCGATGATGGCAGCGGATTCGAACATAGTCGCGCCTGTGTTTGGGACCGCCACGTAGGGTACTTGGCCAACGTGGCGGCATGACGGGCAGCCCTCCCTGTCGTAGCTTGGCCGGCTGCGTGGCGGTGTGTGGGTTTCTAAGGGGCGGGCGCCTTGCCGCGCTTGCGCGGCGTGGCGGGGGAAGATGCCTTGATTGCAGGTTTTCGGGTGGTGGCCGGGCGGGTGGCCCGCTTCGGGGTCAGCAGCGCGGCCTCCAGCTCCTGAATGGATGCATCAGTGTAGTCCAGCAGCCGCTGCAGGGATGGTACCGAGCGACGGCACGCGATGAATCCGAATCCGAGGTGGTCGCCGTAGCCACTGATGGTGATGTTGAGGGCCAGGTAGTGCGTGGGGATCGACACTGGATACACCTCGTCGAGCCGGGCGCCGTTGAGGTACAGCGTCTCCTTGGGGCCGGGCACATTGGAGATCACCACATTGAAGACCGGATATTTGCGGGCCGATCCGGTCAACATACTGGGCCCGAGCGGGGCAATGGTGGTCATGCCGTGAGCCAGCTTCTGCAGCCGCGGCATGCTGGCCAGGCGCTCTTTGGCTGCTTTGGTCGATTCGACGATGCCCTGCAGACGTTTGGCGGGATCGGCGATGTGGGTGCACAGGCTGGCCAGCAGCAGGCTGACCTGGTTGCCCCCATCGGTGGTCTCGTCATGCAGGGAGACGGGCACCATCGCGACCAAGGGCGCTTTCGGCAGCTTGTCGTGCGTGATCAGGTATTGCCGCAAGGCTCCCGCGCAAATGGCCAGAGTCACGTCGTTGATGGTGGCGCCGGCCGCGGCGCCGAGAGTCTTGAGGCGAGTCAGCGAGTAGGACTGCGCAGCAAAGCGGCGCGAGCCGGAGATCTCGACGTTAAACGGCGTCGGCGGCGCCTGAAAGGCCCTTGCCATCGTGGTGTCGGCCTGCAGGCCCTGCAACATGTCCCACAGGCCGGCGCCGATACCGGGCAGGACCTGACTGCCAACCCGTGTGGCGGCGCTCAGGGCGCCCAGCAGCTTCTCGGTGGTGGAGCCCGCCGCGTTCTGCTCGACCTTACGCCGCCGCGCGGCCGGTTGCGCCCAGACCGGTGGCATGCTCTCGCACGGATCGGTCGACATAGAGCGCGCCATCAGCCTGGCGCCGCTGATTCCATCAATCAGCGCGTGGTGCATCTTGATGTAGGTGGCAAAACGCCCGCCGGGCAGGCCCTCGATCACATGGGCTTCCCACAGGGGGCGGTTGCGGTCGAGCAAGTTGCCGTGCAGGTTCGAGACCATCGCCAGCAACTCGCGAATGCGCCCTGGCTGCGGCAACGCCACGTGGCGCAGGTGGTAGTCCAGCTCGAATTCCTGATCCTCCTCCCAGTACCACAGGCCCAGCTTGAGCACCGGGCGCAGGTTGAAAGGCGGATGCGCCGACACGTGCTTGCGCCACGCCGTTAAAAAACGGTGCACGTGCTGATCCTCGCCTTTGGGTGGCGTGTAGATGTTTAGACCCGCCACATGCATGGGCTGGCTGCGTGTCTCCAGCCACAAGAAGGCGGAGTCGGTCGGGCTGAGTGCTTGCATCGAGATGTCCTTTCCGTGACCGGGTGATCCCCCAGCACGGAGTCTAGCGACAGCGGCTGCGGCGAGGCCAGTTTTGACCCGCCCGGCTGGCGCCCCTTGGCTATGATGCTGGCATTGCAGTTGGCAGCGCTTTGCCAATTGTCGCGGCGGCGACTGACATCTGCAGCGATTCGCGTGGTCCGAGAGCCAAAACAATGATTGACAACCGATTGAGACGACGCGAACTGATGGCGCTGCTGGCCGCTGGGCTCGGCAGCGCGTGGCTGTCGCAATCTGCGCTGGCACAGCCGAAGTGGCAGCACGATCCGTTCGGCTTGGGGGTTGCCAGCGGCTCGCCCACGCATGATTCGGTGGTGTTGTGGACGCGCCTGCACGCCAGTGGCTTGTTGGGCGCCGATCCTGGGCGCGACCAGATCACGCTGCGCTGGGAGCTGGCACACGATGACAATTTTCTGCGACCGGTTCAACACGGGCAGGTGGTGGCGACGCCGGAGCTGGCTCATTCGGCACATGTGGAAGTCCGCGGGCTGGAGCCGGACCGGTGGTACTTCTACCGTTTCATGAGTGGGGACGCTGTTAGTCCCGTCGGGCGTACCCGCACGTTTCCCCGACCCGACGCGGCGGTGGCCAGTTTGCGCCTGGCCTACGCCTCCTGCCAGAAGTGGGAGGATGGCTATTTCAGCGCCTGGCGGCACATGCGCGCGGAGAATCTGGATGCGGTGATGTTCCTGGGTGACTACATCTATGAGTACCCCGGCAAGCGCAGCAAGCTGCGATCGCCCGGCGGTGGCTGGGTGCTGACGCTGGACGACTATCGCCGCCGTTACGCGGTGTACAAGGGCGACCCGGACCTGCAGGCAATGCACGCGCACTGTCCGTGGCTGATGACCTGGGACGACCACGAAGTACAAAACGACTATGCGGGTGAGCAAGCCGGTGATGGTGGCGCGGCCGATCCGTCACTGGCATCGGATTTCCTGGCGCGCCGCATGGCCGCCTATCAAGCCTACTACGAGCACATGCCGCTGAGTGCCAGCGTGCTGACACGCGCGCTGGCCGGGCTGGGCCAGGGCGCGGAGATGCGGATCTACCGCAGCGTGCCGTTTGGTCGCCTGGCCAATCTGTACCTGCTCGATGCGCGGCAGTACAAGGACCCCCAGGTCTGTACCAGGGATGGCCGGCGCGGCTCGGCGAGCGTCAATCCGCGGGACTGCCCCATGTGGAACGATCCCAAACGGTCGATGCTGGGGCAGGCCCAGGAGCAGTGGCTGGATCAGGCGCTGGCCCAACAGGGCGCCACAGCAGTCCACTGGAACGTGCTGGGCCAGCAAACACTGGTCGGGCAGCGGGACTTCCGAGCCGGGCCGGAGCAGTTCCTGTGGAACGATGGATGGGACGGGTATGCCGGCGCCCGCCAGCGCCTGACAGGCGCCTTGCAGCGGCACCGGGTCAGCAATCCGGTGTTTCTGGGCGGCGATGTGCACGAGAACTGGGTCGGCCACGTCAAGGCGGACTACACCGATGCGGCCAGCCCCAGCGTGGGGGTCGAGTTCTGCGGGACCAGCATCACTTCGCGCTCAGCAGGCAACGGCAAGCTGGCTGATCGCCTGGCCGAGAACCCGCACTTCGTGTTCGCCGAATGCGAGCGCAAAGGTTATGGGGTAGCGCAGTTCACGCCTCGACAACTGACCACCACCTTGCGAGTGCTCGACGACGTGAGCCGCCCGGACAGTGGCATCGAGACCTTGGCCCAGTTTGCCGTGCACAGCGGGCGGCCGGTTATCGAACGGGTTTGAGGGAGTGGGCCTCGCTCAGGGGCTGGTGCTGCCCCGGTCGGCACGTTTCTCGCGCATGCGTTCGGCGACCAGGTTGACGGTGCCGTCTGCCTCCTGGTTTTCCAGGCGCACCGTGAAACCCCACAGGTAGGCAACGTGCTCCAGAACTTGGGCGCTGGATTCGTCCAGCGGCCTGCGCTGGTGCGTGAAATGGCGCAGTGTCAGTGATCGGTCGCCACGCAGGTCGACATTCCAGACCTGGATATTGGGCTCGCGACTACCCAGGTTGTATTGTTCCGACAACTGGCGGCGCAGCGTGCGGTAGCCGCTTTCGTTGTGGATGGCCTTGATCTCAAGCTTCTCGCGGGCATCGTCATCAAGCACCGTGAAAAAGCGGAATTCACGCATCAACTGGGGCGATAGATATTGCGCGATGAAGCTCTCGTCCTTGAAGTTCTGCATGGCGAACTCAAACGTGTCGCGCCAGTTCGAGCCAGCGATGTCGGGGAACCACTCGCGATCTTCAGCGGTCGGTTGTTCGCAGATGCGGCGGATGTCGCGCCACATGGCATAGCCCAGCGCATACGGGTTGATGCCCGAGTAATGGGGGCTGTTGTAGGGCGGCTGGTAGACCACGTTGGTGTGCGATTGCAGAAACTCCAGCATGAAGCCATCGGTCAGGGCACCCTGGTCATACAGGGTGTTGAGCAGCGTGTAGTGCCAGAAGCAGGCCCAGCCCTCGTTCATGACCTGGGTCTGGCGCTGCGGGTAAAAGTACTGGCCGATCTTGCGAACGATGCGCACCACTTCGCGCTGCCAGGGCTCCAGCAGGGGCGCGTTTTTCTCGATGAAATACAGCAGGTTTTCTTCCGGCTCGGCTGGAAAACGCGCTTCCTGCTCGGCCTGGCTGACTTCGAGTTGGGGTGGCAGCGTGCGCCACAGGTCGTTGACCTGGGCTTGCAGGTAGTCCGCGCGCTCTTTCTGCCGCAGGGTCTCTTTCTGCAGCGATAGCGGGGGCGACCGTTTGTAGCGGTCCACGCCCAGATTGAGCAGCGCGTGGCAGGAATCCAACAGGCGTTCGACGGTGCTGACACCGTGCCGCTCCTCGCACTGCGCGATGAACTGCTTGGCAAATACCAGATAGTCCACGATGGCATCCGCACTGGTCCATTGCTTGAACAGATGGTTGCCTTTGAAGAAGGAGTTGTGGCCATACGCGGCGTGCGCGATCACCAGTGCCTGCATCGGCAGGGTGTTTTCTTCCATCAAATACGCAATGCACGGGTCGGAATTGATGACGATCTCATAGGCCAGTCCCATCTGGCCGCGCTTGTAGCGGTTCTCCGTCGACAGGAAGTGTTTGCCGAACGACCAATGGTGGTAATACACCGGCATGCCGATCGAGGCATAGGCATCCATCATCTGCTCGGCGCTGATCAGCTCCAACACATGCGGGTAGCTGTCGAGCGCGTAGTCGGCGGCGACGCGGCCAATCGCCTGGTCGTACTGCTCAAGCGCCGCGAAGGTCCATTCGGAGCCGACGGGCAGGGCGGGGTGTTGGTCCGGTTGCATGGGCTAGACCTGCCGCTTGAACAGTTCACGAAACACGGGGTAGATGTCAGCGGCCGTGGCGATACGCTTCATCGCGAAGTGGCCGGCATGGAGCGCCTCCAGCTTGGCATATTCCTCCCACAGGTTTTGGGGCGGACCATCGGTGATTTCAATGTAGGCGAAGTACTGTGTCAGCGGCAGCAGCGATTGCTCCAGCAGTTCGCGGCAGATCGGGGAGTCGTCGTTCCAGTTGTCGCCGTCGGAGGCCTGCGCGCCGTAGATGTTCCACACGCTGCTTGGGTAGCGATCCGCGATCACCTTGTGCATCAGCTCCAGGGCGCTTGAGACCACGGTTCCACCCGACTCGCGCGAGGTGAAGAACTCGTCCTCATCGACCTCGCTGGCGACCGTGTGGTGGCGGATAAACACCACCTCGATGCGCGCGTAGTTGCGGGTCAAAAACAGATACAGCAGCATGAAGAAGCGCTTGGCGATGCTCTTGCGACCCTCGTCCATCGAGCCCGACACGTCGAGCAGGCAGAACATGACCGCCTGCGTACTCGGTTGCGGCACGCGGACCCGGTTGTTGTAGCGCAGGTCGAACGAGTCGACAAAGGGCACCCGGTCCATCTTGGCGTGCAAGCGAGCGATCTCGTGGCGCAGGCGTTCGAGCTCCGGGTCATCGTCGGCCAGCTTGTTTTCCTGTTCCTCCAGTTCCGCGAGCAAGGCGCGAAGCTGCGCCGAGTAGGGGCCTCCCACCGCAATGCGCCGCCCGGCCGCCCCGCGCATGGTTCGGGCCAGATTGATGTTGGTGGGCACGCCGCTTTGCGTAAAGCCCGCGCGCACCCGCCGATACTGTTCGATATGGGCCAGATGCTGTTTGACCAAGTTGGGCAGGGCCAGTTCGTCGAAGAAAATATCCAGGAACTCATCCTTGGTCAGGGTGAACATGAACTCGTCGAGTCCTTCACCTTCCCGGCTGGCCTGACTGCCGCCCTGTCCGGCGCCGCCATCCTGGGGTCGATCGACCTGGTCGCCACTGCTGAAGCGGTCATTGCCCGGGCGGACGGTTTCCCAGACGCCGCCGCGACCGTGGGCGAACTGAGGCTCGGCAATGTCCTTGCCCGGGATGCCGATCTTTTCGCCATTGTCGATATCGCGAATGCCGCGCTTGTTGATCGCGTCGGCCACGGCCTTGCGGATCTGCCCCTTGAAGCGGTCAATGAAGCGCCCGCGATTGACCGAGCTCTTGTGCTTGCTGTCGAATCGCCGGTCTACGATGCGCACCGTCATGAGACGCTCCGGTTCAGTTCATGCCGCGTTGTAACGGGGCCAGCAAAGCAAGGCGCAAAGGCAGTCAAGGTCGCATGGCTGAGTCGTTGGCCTGGCACGGTTTGGCTCAGGATGATTTGCGAACTCGCAGATACCACTCGCAAAGCAGGCGCACCTGCTTTTCGGTGTAGCCCTTGCTGATCATCCGATTGACGAAGTCCTTGTGCTTCTTCTGCTCGTCGCCACTGGCTTTGGCGTTGAACGAGATCACCGGCAGCAACTCCTCGGTGTTCGAGAACATCTTCTTCTCGATCACCGCGCGCAACTTCTCGTAGGAGGTCCACGGCGGGTTCTGGCCATCGTGCTTGGCGCGCGCGCGCAGCACAAAGTTGACCACCTCGTTGCGGAAGTCCTTGGGGTTGGAGATGCCGGCGGGCTTCTCGATTTTTTCCAACTCGCTGTTGAGCGCGCCGCGGTCCAGGATCTCGCCAGTGTTGGTGTCGCGGTACTCCTGGTCCTGAATCCAGAAGTCCGCATAGGTGACATAACGGTCGAAGATGTTCTGGCCATACTCCGAGTAGCTTTCCAGGTAGGCGGTCTGGATCTCCTTGCCAATGAACTCGGCGTAACGCGGCGAGAGGTATTCTTTGAGGTAGCGCGTGTAGCGTTCGGCAACCTCGGCGGGGAACTGCTCCTGCTCGATTTGCTGTTCCAGCACATACATCAAGTGGACCGGATTGGCCGCGACCTCGCGATGGTCGAAATTGAATACCCGCGACAGAATCTTGAACGCGAAGCGGGTCGACAGCCCGGTCATGCCTTCGTCCACGCCGGCGAAATCGCGGTACTCCTGGTAACTCTTGGCCTTCGGATCGGTGTCTTTGAGGTTCTCGCCGTCGTAGACCCGCATCTTGGAGAAGATGCTGGAGTTCTCCGGCTCCTTCAGGCGCGACAACACCGTGAACTGGGCCAGCATGCGCATGGTGTCGGGCGCACACGGGGCCTTGGACAGGGACGAGTTGTCCAGCAGCTTCTCGTAGATGTGGATCTCGTCCGACACGCGCAAGGAGTAGGGGACCTTGACGATGTAGATCCGGTCTAGAAAGGCCTCGTTGTTGCGGTTGTTCTTGAAGGTCAGCCATTCCGCCTCGTTGGAGTGGGCCAGCACCAGGCCATCGAAGGGGATGGCGCCAAAACCTTCGGTGCCTTTGTAGTTGCCCTCTTGCGTGGCGGTCAGCAGCGGATGCAGCACCTTGATCGGCGCCTTGAACATCTCCACGAATTCCAGCACACCCCGGTTGGCCAGACACAGGCCACCGGAGTAGGAGTAGGCATCGGGGTCGCTCTGCGAGTAGGTTTCCAGCTTGCGGATGTCGATCTTGCCAACCAGCGATGAAATGTCCTGGTTGTTCTCGTCGCCCGGCTCGGTCTTGGAGACCGCGATTTGCGACAACACCGAGGGCCGCAGCTTGACCACCCGAAAGCGCGTGATATCGCCACCAAATTCATGCAAGCGCTTCACGGCCCACGGGCTCATGATGGTGCCCAGGTAGCGCCGCGGAATGCCGAAGTCGTCCTCCAGCAACTGGGCGTCTTCCAACGGGTTGAACAGCCCCAATGGCGACTCGTGCACGGGTGAGCCCTTGATGGCGTAGATCGGCACCATCTCGATCAGGTGCTTGAGCGTTTCCGCCAGCGAGGACTTGCCGCCACCGACCGGGCCGAGCAGATACAGGATCTGTTTCTTCTCCTCCAGGCCCTGCGCGGCGTGGCGGAAGTAGGAAACGATTTGTTCAATCACCTCCTCCATGCCATACAGATCCTTGAACGCCGGGTAACGACGCAGCATCTTGTTGGCGAAGATGCGCGACAGCCGGTGATCACTGCGGGTGTCGATCAGCTCTGGCTCGCCGATCGCCATCAGTATGCGCTCGGCCACGCTGGCAAATGCCGTCGCATCGCGCTTGCACAATTCCAGGTAGTCCTGGATCGACATTTCTTCTTCGAGAGAGGCGGTGTAGCGACCTTGATAACGCGAAAAGACATTCATGATGACTCTCCATTCAACCGTGTGTTTCAGTTCCAGGCAAACGCGATTCATCGATCACATTTTTATGATAGCCCTTGTAGAAATTAGTTGCGGTGTTTTTAAACAAAAAAAAGCACCGAAAAGGGGCTTTTCATGTGCGCGCTCCGAGGGCAACAAATGTGATTTTGGCGCTGCGAACGGCTGGTATTGCGACTGCCACTCGCTATAGTTGAATGGGCGGCGTGCCCATGGTGCCATGCTGAAGGAGGTGATTGTGACGACCCAAGACAAACCTGTTGAGCTGGATCTGATCGCCTGTGAGATCTGCCTGAAGGAAGTGCCCATTTCCGAAGCTACCGTACCAGAAGCGACGGACTATGTGGTTCATTTTTGCGGCGTCGAGTGCTACCAGAAGTGGAAGCGTCAGGCGGACGCCCCCGAGGACCCGGGTAACGCGCCTGCGCCCTGAGCGTCAGGTTCGACTTGGCTACGAGTCGTTCTGCGCCAAGCCCCACCGATGGGTTGGCTGATCGGCGGGGTTGGCGCGCGTCGACAAATTGGCGCCGAACCGGTGTTGACTTTGATCTTGCGCAAACTCGCGCCGGATTGGGGTGCGGGTAAACCTGCACTCGGCGGTCTTCTATTCAAAACCAAACCCGTGCATACTGTATACGGCCATATTGGCATTGCAGAGCGTATTTCAAACATCCCTTAATCAGTTCCGGGTAGAGCTGAAGGTCTGTCCCGCAACACATCAGGAGGCATTCATGAGCGTGCAAACGAAGTTTTTGTTGGAAGAAAAGCAGATGCCGCGGTTTTGGTACAACATCCAGGCCGACTTGCCCAAGCCGGCGCCGGCGGTGTTGCACCCCGGCACCCTGCAGCCGGTGGGCCCGGATGACCTGGCACCGTTGTTCCCGATGGCGCTGATCATGCAAGAGGTAAGCCAGGAGCGGGAGATCGAGATCCCCGAGCCCGTTCGTGACGTGTTTCGCCTCTGGAGGCCCGCGCCGCTGTACCGCGCGCACCGGCTGGAAAAGGCGCTGGGCACACCGGCCAAGATTTACTACAAGTACGAAGGCGTCAGCCCGGCGGGTAGCCATAAGCCGAATACGGCCGTGCCGCAGGCGTTCTACAACAAGGAGGCGGGCGTCAAGCGCCTGGTCACCGAGACCGGTGCCGGGCAGTGGGGCACCTCATTGGCGTTTGCGGGCTCCTTGTTCGGTTTGGAGATCGAGGTGTTTCAGGTACGCGTCTCGTATGACCAGAAGCCCTATCGGCGAGCGGTGATGGAAACCTATGGCGCACGTTGTGTCGCCTCGCCTTCCAACGAGACGGTTTACGGACGCTCGGTGCTGGCCAAGAATCCCAACCATCCCGGCAGCCTGGGCATTGCGATTTCAGAGGCGGTGGAGCTGGCGGTGCAGCGGGAAGACACCAAGTACGCGTTGGGCTCAGTCCTGAACCATGTGCTCTTGCATCAAACCATCATCGGGCAGGAGGCGATGGAGCAAATGCAGATGGCCGATGCTTGGCCGGACGTGGTGGTGGGCTGCACCGGTGGGGGTTCCAACTTCGCCGGCATTGCCTTCCCCTTCATCGGTCACGGGCTGCGTGGCGGTCAGAAGTCGCGCATCGTGGCGGTCGAGCCGGCCGCTTGCCCGTCGCTGACCCGCGGCCGGTACGCCTATGACTTTGGCGACACCGGGCGCATGACGCCGCTGACCAAGATGCACACCTTGGGCAGCCAGTTCACGCCGCCGGGTTTTCATGCGGGTGGCTTGCGCTACCACGGCATGGCGCCGCTGGTGTCGCATTGCAAGGAGCTGGGTTTGCTCGAAGCGGTGTCCTACAACCAGGTGGAATGCTTCGAGGCCGGCGTGTTATTTGCCCGCAACGAAGGCATCGTGCCGGCGCCCGAGGCCAACCACGCGGTCAAGGGTGCGATCGCCGAGGCGATGCGCTGCAAGCGCGAAGGCAAGGCCGAGACCATTCTGTTCAACCTGTGCGGCCACGGGCACTTTGACATGTCCGCCTACCAGAAGTACTTTGCAGGCGAACTGACCGACGAGCACTACGACGAGAGTGAATTGGCGATGGCCTTGGCCGGCCTGCCCAGCGTGCCGGAACCCGCCTGAGGGTATTGGAAGTTTGGTTGGTGCGGTGGGGGTTTTCTTAACTCACCCCCTATCCCCCCGCCCCTTTCCACCCTCGCCAGGGCGGAAAGGGGGGCCCTATTTGACCGCGTGATTCGGCACTGGGTAAACCGGGAGCCGTTGAAATCGACGTTGGCGCGGCAGGAATTCAGGGTGCGAGTTCCGAACGTCGGACGCGAACTCGGTGGTTCGAGATGAAATCCACCTCTGTCTCTGTCTCTGTCTCTGTCTCTGTCTCGTCGCTGGCGCGTAGCGGCCAGCCGGTGGCGCACGTCAACGTCTCGAACCAGTTACGACCGGTTGCGGCCACTCTTGCCGAGCGGCAGCAGTCGCGACGGTCGCGCCGTGAACGCGTTGGTCGAGACCAGAGACCAAATGAAGCTCCCCTCTTCCGCCCGGCGGGGCGGGAGAGGGGCGGGGGGGAGTGAGTGGGGGAAACAGCACCCGCATGGCAAGGGCAAGCAAGTTCCAATGCTGGTATTTGCGCGGTGCGCTGCGGCGCACGGCCCGACTCAGGCCTGTCGGTACACCACCGAGGGCACGGTGACCGTCAGCAGCCGGTCGAGACCGCCGCTGTCGATGCTGACGTTGGCGAATTCGCGCACCTTCGGTTTGGCGCGGTAGGCCACGCTCAGGCCGGCGAGTCCCATCATTTCGAGGTCATTGGCACCGTCGCCCACGGCGATCACCTGTTCGTGGGCGCAACCGATCTGGCGGCACACCTCGGCGACCGTGTCGCGCTTGGCGTGCTGGTCGATCACTGGCCCGATCACGCGGCCGGTGAGTCGGTCGTCTTCGATTTCAAGTTGGTTTGAGCGCGTGAAGTCCAGGCCCAGGCGTGGCTTGAGGCGGTCGGTGAAATACGTGAAACCGCCCGAGATCAACAGGATTTTAAGACCGTCCCAGCGCGCGTAGGCCAGCAGTTGCAGCGCACCGGGGTTCAGCCGCAGGCGGTGTTCGTAGACACGCTGCAAGGCCGAGACCGGCGTGCCGGCCAGGATCGCCAGACGCCGGCGCAGGCTGTCTTCAAAGTTGCTGATCTCGCCCCGCATGGCCGCCTCGGTGATGGCCTGTACTTCCGGCCCTTTGCCGACAACGTCGGCGATCTCATCGATGCATTCGATGTCGATCAGTGTCGAGTCCATGTCGAAGGCGATCAGTTTGAACGCGTTGAGCTTCAAATGGGGCTTGATACCCTGAACGAACAGACCGTGCGAGAGCTCTTTGAGGTGGGACATGGTGAGGCGGCGGAAACGGTCCATCAAACGGTGGACGACACGTTGTATCTTGCCAGAGCGGCGCTGGCGTTTGAGCGCACGCTCAGATCGGGCCAGACCGCGGCGCCGGGTTCGAGTGCGCAACGAGCCACGCATAGGCGTCGGCTTCGGGCAGTGGACGGCTGAAGAAGTAGCCTTGGTAGGTGTCGCAGTTCAGCGCGGCCAGGAACGCATGCTGCGCGGCGGTCTCGACACCTTCGGCCACCACCGACAGGCCGAGATTGTGTGCCAGCGCAATGGTGGCGGAGCAGATGGCAGCATCGTTGCTGTCGGTCTCCAAGTCTTCGACGAAGGCTCGATCCAGTTTCAGGTAATTCAGCGGCAGGCGTTTGAGGTAGGCCAGCGAGGAGTAGCCGGTGCCAAAGTCATCGATGGCCAGACGTACGCCGAGCGAGCGGATCAGTTCGAGGCGCCCGATGGACGATTGCGGGTCCTGCATGGCCACCGATTCGGTGACTTCAAGCGTCAATGATGCGGCGGGCAAGCCGCTGTCACGCAGGGCGCTGGCAATGCGCTCGGGCAGGGCGGGGTTTCCCAGTTGCACGGCGCTGAGATTGACCGCCACGCAAAGGCCGTGAAGGCCGCGCTCGTGCCAGCCGGCCATGGTGCGGCAGGCCTCACGCAGCGCCCACTCCCCAATGGCGTTGATCAGGCCGATTTCCTCCGCCAGCGGGATGAACAGGGCAGGGGGTACCAGTTCGCCAGAGGCCTTGCGCCAGCGGATCAGTGCCTCCACGCCGACGGCGCGTTGGCCGGAGTGATCCAGTTGCGGCTGATAGTGCAGGATGAAGGCCTGCTGTTCGACCGCTTCGCACAGGGCGCGCTCGCTCTCCAGGCGGGCGCTGGCCACGGCCATCATGGCTGCGTCGTAGAAATGGAACGTGGCCTTGCCGGCCTTCTTGGCGTGGTACATGGCAATGTCCGCGCTTTGCATCAGGGCGCCGCGGTCCTCGCCGTCTTCGGGGTAGAAGCAAATGCCGATCGAGGCCGACGCCCGCAAGGAATGGCTGCCAGTGCTGATCGGCTGGCTCAGCACCTGACTGATCTTCGCGGCTACACCGGTCACGTCAGTGGGGTCGCCCACCTCGGCCAGCACGACGACGAACTCGTCACCCCCGAGTCGCGCCACGATATCGTTGTCGCGAACGGTGGCACTCAGCCGAGCGGCGATGGCTCTCAGGAACTTGTCCCCGACGGCGTGCCCCAGCGTGTCGTTGATGGTTTTGAAGTTGTCCATGTCCAGAAACATCACGGCGAGCCGGCGATCGTAGCGCCGGGCATCGGCCACCAACTGATCGAGGCGGGCCTCCAACGTGTGGCGGTTGGCCAGGCCGGTGAGGGTGTCGCGGTGGGCCAGGCGTTCGATCGCCGCCGCTGCCGCGTGTTGTTGCGTGACATCCGTGTAGATCGTGACAAAACTGCCGTCGGCCAGAGGCAGGCCGCGCACCTCAAGCACGGTACCGTTGGGGCGGGTGCGGATGAATTGATGCGGTTCGTGCCGGCTCGCCCGGGCGAGCATTTGCTGCGCCTGGACCTCGGCGTTGCCGGGTCCGTATTCACCGCGCTCGGCGTTGAAGCGGAAGAAACGCTCCAGCGTCGGCTTACCCTCGAACAACTCGGGCGGAAACTCCAGCAGACGGGAAAATTCCTTGTTGTGGGCGAGCAGTTGCTGGTCCGCGCCGAACAAGGTCACACCGCCGGGGATGTTGTCCACCAGCGTCTGGAATACCTCGCTTTGGTGGCGCAACTCACGCTCGATGGCTTTCTGTTCGGTGATGTCGGTGTAGATCGTGACAAAACCACCGTGCGGCATCGGTGCGCCACGCAGTTCGATCACCGTGCCATTGGGGCGCGTGCGCTCCAGTCGATGCGGCACCGGGTGTGAGGCCTTGGACATCAGGTCGGCCATGAAGCGCTCGACATCGATTTCGCCGTATTCGCCACGCATGGCATTCCAGCGCGCCAGGCTGGCGAAATCGGGATGCTGGCGCAGCACCTCCTGGCTGAAGCCCAGCAGCTCGATGGCCTGGTCGTTCATCAGGACCAGTTTGAGGTCCCGATCAAAGATGCTGACTCCGCTGGGGAGGTTTTCCACCAGGGTCTGGAGCAAGGCGGTCTTTTCCGCCAAGGCCGATTCACGGCGTTGACTGTCGGTGATATCGGTGTAGCTGGTGACAAAACCAATGGTGCGCCCGTCCATCTGCATCGGCCGTCCTTCGACCAGATGGGTGCGCCCGTTGGGGCGGGTGCGCTGGAACCGGTGCGCCTCGAACTTCATCGCCATCGCGCGCCGCTTGGCCACGTGTTCGGCGGGGTCGCCGGGGCCATACTCGCCGCGCAGCGCCGGGACCATCAGCAAGTCGTCGAACGGCACGTTTTCGTAAACGGATTCGGGCGGTAGTTCGAGCACGTCGAGCAAAGTGGCGTTCCAGCACTTGAGTCGCAGTTGCTCGTCAAACACCGAGATGCCCTGGGGCAGGTGGTCCACCACGCTGCTCAGGTACATCGCCTGCTCGTGCAGGGCCGCTTCGCTGCGCCGCTGATCGGTGATGTCGGTGTAGATGCTGATGAACCCCCCGTTGGGCAGCGGCGCACCGATGATTTCGAACACTCTGCCGTTGGGGCGCGTGCGTTGAAAACGGTGCGCCTGGCCCATGCGGGCCAAGTCCATGCGTTCCTGGGTCTGCTGGTGAGGGTCTCCGGCGCCGTATTCCCCGCGCCGCGCGTTGAACAGGGTCAGATCCTCCAGGGTCGGCATGCGACCTTCGAAGAGGTGGTGCGGGAAGTCGAGCATCTCCACCAGCAGGTGGTTGACTACCACCAGGCGCAGCGACCGGTCGAAGACCGAGATCCCGACGGGCAGGTGGTCCAACATCGCCCGAAACACGGACAGCTCGTCCTCAACCGCCAGTGCGGACGCGTAATGACCCGTTTGACCCATGTGCGCTCCTGGGAGACCCGCCAGAACCCCCTGGCAATCCATGGCTGCATGATGGCAGAAAACCCGTGCCGTGCAAAGGCGTTGTCCAGCGCTGTCGCCCCGCACCTGGCACACTCGCTGACCGGTCGGCCCCCGCGTGCCTTGCCTGCGGGCGACACTCAATGCGCGATGGCTGGGGCGGTCCGTGCTTGTCCCAGGCTGCGCAGCACGTCGCGCACCATCTGGGCCCGCGCCTGGGGGTCGGGCAGCGCGCGTTCTATGCGCAGCTTTTCGTTGCCGGCCAGTTTGATGTGGCGGTTCTTCTGGATCAGTTCGATGATGCGCATCGAATCAATCGGCGGGTCCTTCTTGAAGGTGATGCTGATCACGGAAGGTGCCGCATCCACCTTGAGCACGCCGTAGGGCTGGCTGGCGATTCGCAGACGGTGCACATCCACCAGAGTTTGGGCCTGCACCGGCGGCTTGCCAAAGCGGTCCACCATTTCCTCTTGCAGGGCGTCGACTTGTTCAGCGGTCTTGGCGGTGGCGAACTTTTTGTAGAAGGACAGGCGCAGGTGCACGTCGCCGCAATAGCCGTCGGGTAACAGCGCCGGGGCGTGTAAGTTGATGTCGGTGGTGACGTTGAGCGGGCTGAGCAAATCGGGCTCGATGCCGGTCTTGAGGCAACGCACCGCCTCCGAAAGCATCTCGTTGTACAACTGAAAACCCACTTCCAGCATGTTGCCGCTCTGGTTCTCGCCCAGCACCTCGCCCGCGCCGCGGATCTCCAGGTCGTGCATGGCCAGGTAGAAGCCGCTACCCAACTCTTCCATGGCCTGGATCGCGTCCAGGCGCTGGCTGGCCTGCTTGGTCAGGCCGTCCAGGTCGGGCACCATCAGGTAGGCATAGGCCTGGTGATGGCTGCGCCCGACGCGACCCCGCAACTGGTGCAACTGCGCCAGGCCGAACTTGTCGGCGCGGCTCATGACGATGGTGTTGGCGGTGGGCACGTCGATGCCGGTCTCGATGATGGTGGAGCACAACAGCAGGTTGTAGCGCTGGGCGATGAAGTCGCGCATGACGCTTTCCAACTGGCGCTCGGGCATCTGGCCGTGGGCGACGGCAATGCGTGCTTCCGGCAGCAATTCCTCCAACTTGGCACGCCGGTTCTCGATCGTCTCCACCTCGTTGTGCAGGAAGTAGATCTGCCCGCCGCGCTTGAGTTCACGCAACACGGCCTCGCGGATCACGCCTGCTCCTTCAGTGCGCACAAAGGTCTTGATCGCCAGGCGGCGTTGCGGGGCGGTGGCGATCACGCTCAGATCGCGCAGGCCCTCCAAAGCCATGCCCAGCGTGCGGGGAATGGGTGTGGCGGTGAGCGTGAGCACATCGACCTCGGCGCGCAGGGCCTTCATCTGCTCCTTGTGGCGTACGCCAAAGCGGTGCTCCTCGTCGATGATCAACAGGCCCAGGTTGTGAAACTTGGTGTCCTGACTGAGCAACTTGTGGGTGCCCACCACGATGTCGATGGTGCCATCCGCCACGCCCTTGAGCGCGACGGTGATCTCCTTGCCGGATCGAAAGCGGCTCATCTCCGCCACCTTGACCGGCCACTTGGCAAAGCGGTCCACCAGGGTCTGGTAGTGCTGCTCGGCCAGCAGGGTGGTGGGCGCCAGAAACGCCACCTGCTTGCCACCGGTGACGGCCACAAAGGCGGCACGCAACGCCACTTCAGTCTTGCCAAAACCGACATCACCACAGATCAGCCGGTCCATCGGCCGCGGGCTGATCATGTCCTGGATCACGGCGTGAATAGCGGCCTTCTGGTCGGGGGTCTCCTCGAAACCAAAGTCATTGGCGAAGGCCTCGTAGTCGTGCGGCGAGTAGCGAAAGGCATGGCCTTCGCGGGCGGCGCGGCGGGCATAGATGTTGAGCAACTCGGCAGCGGTGTCGCGCACCTGCTCGGCGGCCTTGCGTTTGGCCTTTTCCCACTGGCCGCTGCCGAGCTTGTGCAAGGGTGCCTCGTCGGCGCTGACCCCGGTGTAGCGGCTGATCAGTTGCAACTGGCTCACTGGCACGTAGAGCGTGGCCTTGTCCGCATATTCGAGGTGCAGGAATTCCTGCACCTCGGGCTCGCCATTGGCCTGCACCTGACCCAGGTCGAGATTGACCAGCCCCTTGTAGCGGCCAATCCCGTGCGCGCTGTGCACCACCGGGTCACCGACCTTTAGCTCGCTAAGGTCCTTGATCAGTGCCTCGACATCGCTGACCTGTTCCTGCGTCCGCCGGCGCCGGGTGGTGGGGCCGGCCGCAAACAGCTCGGTCTCGGTGACGAAGTCGATGCCGTGTTCCAGCCAACTGAAGCCGACGTTGAGCGCCGAGGTAGCGATGCCGAACTTCTCATCGCTGTCGATGAACTCCTGCAGCGAGTCGAAGGCCGGTGGATTGAGCTCGCCCGAGCGCAGAAAGTCGAGCAGGCTGCTTTGCCGCCCGGTGCTCTCCGCCAGGATCAGGATGCGGTGCGCGGTGTTGCGGCCGTGGCTCTTGAGCCGGGCCAGCGGGTCATCGGCGCCACGTACCACCGACAGTTCGCCCAGCTTCTGAAACCAGGCGTTGTCGACCACATCGTCGATGGCCGGGCGCAACGCCAACTGGGCATGCGCGTTGGCATGGGCGTAGAACTGCTCGGTACCTAGGAACAACGCCTCGGGCGGCAGCGCCGGGCGTTCCGGATCGCCCTGCACCAGTCGGTAACGTTCCTTGGTGTCCTGCCAGAAGTGGGCGAAAGCCTGGTCGAGGTCACCGTGCAAAACCAGCGTGGCATCCGCGCCCAGGTAGTCGAAAACCGTGGCCGTGTCTTCAAAGAACAAGGGCAGGTAGTACTCGATGCCGGCGCTGGCCATGCCGGCACCCATGTCTTTGTACAGGCGGCTCTTGGTCGGGTCACCTTCGAGCAGCTCGCGCCAGCGGCTGCGAAAGCGCGCGCGCGCCGGCTCGTCCATCGGGAACTCGCGGCCCGGCAACAGTCGCACTTCAGGCACCGGGTACAGGCTGCGCTGGCTGTCGGGATCGAAAGTGCGAATGCTGTCGATCTCGTCGTCGAACAGGTCGACGCGGAACGGCACCGCGGAACCCATTGGAAACAGGTCAATCAGCCCGCCCCGCACGGCGTATTCACCCGGACTCACCACCTGGGTCACGTGGCTGTAGCCGGCCAGGGTGAGCTGCGCTTTGAGCTTGGCCTCATCGAGCTTTTGTTTGACCTTGAAATGGAAGGTGTAGCCGGCCAGAAAGCTCGGCGGCGCCAGCCGGTACAGCGCGGTGGTGGCCGGCACCAGCACCAAGTCCACCCCGGCGTCCTTGTCGCGTGGCCCACCGGCGGCGTGAAGGCGCCACAAAGTCGCCAGCCGCTCGCTGATCAGATCCTGGTGCGGCGAAAAGCTGTCGTAGGGCAGGGTTTCCCAATCCGGAAACAGGGCGCAACGCAGGTCCGGCGCAAAGAAGGCAATCTCGTCAATCAGGCGTTGCGCATCGGTGGCGTCGGCGGTGATGACGGCGGTCAGGCGCTTGGCCGCCTGTTCGCGCTGGCCGAGCTTGGCCAGCAGCAGGGCATCGGCCGAGCCGGCAGGGCGCGGCAAGCCATAACGCTTGCCGATCAGTAGTTTGGGTAAGTCCATGGGTGAGGCTGGTGTCGCGGCAGGGCCCATGACAAACACCCCTCGCGACGATGCAAAAGGGGTGTGCGAAGGCGGGCTGCAGGCTCGATTCTAGAATGGGGTCCCCGCCCATGACCGACCATCACCCGATTTCCACCAACACGGCTCGTATCTGGGCCTTGATCCCTTGCGCCGGTTCGGGTTCGCGCGCGGGTGCTGCCGGTCCCAAGCAGTACCAAACGCTGGCGGGCCAAGCGATGGTGTTGCATACCTTGCAGGCGTTCGCGGGCGTGGATCGCCTGGCGGGTGTGCTGGTGGTGGTGAGTCCTGGCGACGCCTTCGTCAGCCATTCATTTGCTACTGTTTCGGTAGCTGATTGCGGAGGCGCAACAAGGGCTGCGAGCGTATTGAGCGGCCTCGACGGCTTGACCAAACAAGGTGCGCGGCAAGACGACTGGGTGCTGGTGCACGACGCCGCGCGCTGCCTGATCACGCCTGAGCTGATCAACACGCTGATTGATGCCTGCCTGGATGATGCGGTGGGTGGGCTACTGGCCTTGCCTTTGCCCGATACGCTGAAGCAGGCGGTGGCAGGCCGCGTGGCGGCAACGGTGGCGCGTGCTGACAAGTGGCTGGCGCAAACTCCGCAGATGTTTCGCCTGGGCACCTTGGTGCAGGCGTTGAAGCAAGCGAGCGACGCCGTGACGGACGAGTCCAGCGCCATCGAGCAGTTGGGCTTGGCGCCCAAGCTGGTGGCAGGCAGCGCCCAGAATTTCAAGGTCACCTACCCGGCGGACTTTGCCTTGGCGCAGGCGCTGCTGACTGCGCGCACAATGTCGAAGTAATGCGCATCACGCCCGAACAAGCCATCGCGATCCGCCAGAGTGCAACCCAGCTTGCGGGGGCCAAAGCGCGGGTCTGGCTGTTTGGTTCGCGGGTGCGTGACGATGCGCGGGGTGGCGATGTGGATCTGCTGTTGGAGTTGGACGAGGCCGTGGCGGAGCCCGCTCAGCTTTCGGCCCGTCTGGCAGCGCGGGTATCTCGTGCCATGCATGGCCGCAAGGTGGACGTGGTGATCAAGGCTCCCAATTTGCTGATGTTGCCAATTCACTGCGTGGCACTTGCTGAAGGCATCCAACTATGAGAGTCACACCGTCACAAGTCGCCAGACTCGAATTTCTTGCCCGCGTGACGGACAAGGAGTGCCGACACTTGCTTGATACCGACGGCCGCTTGTTCAACAGCCTGTTCACGATTGAAGAGGCGAAAAACATTGAGATCGACCCGATCCTGGCCGAACGCCTGGACGCATTTGTCGCTCGATTTGGGCGCTTGCAGGACACGGTGGGCGACAAGTTGCTGCCGGCCTTGTTGACGGCATTGGGGGAAACGCCAGGCCCGGTGATCGACAACCTGGACAAGGCTGAGCGATTTGGCTTCATCCAGTCCGCCGATGGCTGGCTGGAAATGCGCCGCCTCAGAAATCAAATGGTGCATGAGTACATTGAAGATTTGGCGGTGTTGAGCAGTGCGCTGCGAAGTGGTCACGCTTTTGTGCCGATTCTGGTCGCCGCTGGTCGCCACTGCGTGGCTGAAGCTGGGCGGCTGCTGGCCGCGCAGGCGGCCACCCCGGCGCCCAAGCCATCAAACTAGAGTTCGGACCCCATGACATTCAGAATCGGCGAAGGTTGGGACGTTCACGCCCTGGTACCGGGGCGCAGCCTGGTTATCGGTGGCGTCACCATCCCCTATCACCTTGGCCTGCTCGGGCATTCCGACGCGGATGTGCTGGCGCACGCCATCACCGACGCGCTGCTTGGCGCGGCTGCGCTGGGCGACATTGGTACTTTGTTTCCCGATACCGACGCGCGTTTTGCCGGGGCCGACTCGCTGCAACTCCTGAGCGAGGCTGCCCGACGGGTGCGCGAGAAGGGCTACGACATCGGCAATGTGGACAGCACCGTGATAGCGCAGACGCCCAAGCTGGCGCCGTACCGCGCGGCCATGTGCGCGCGCCTGGCGCAGGCCATGCTGGTGCGTGACGACCAGGTCAATGTGAAGGCCAAGACGGCAGAGAGGCTTGGGCCGGTTGGGCAGGGCCTGGCGATCGAGGCGAGAGCCGCCGTCCTGCTGATTCTGCGCCGCGCGGCCTGATCGAGCCCTGGCCCGAATCGTCAGGTCGGCATCGCGCGCTTGAGTTTGAGGTGAGCCGCCAGGCCGCCTGACGAGCTGTTGGTCAGCACAAAGGTGCCACCCATGCGGCTGATGGTCTTCTCGACAATGGACAGGCCCAGGCCGGCGCCCTTGGCGGCAGTGCGCGCTGCTTCGCCACGGTAGAAAGGCTTGGTCAGGCAGCTGAGCTGCTCCTTGGACACGCCCAGGCCGTGGTCGCGCACCCGCACCAGGATCCATTGATCACGCTCTTTGGCGGCAATGTCGATGACGGCGATGCCGGTGTCGACCGATTTTCCGTAGCGACGTGCGTTCTCCAGCAGATTGGAGACCACGCGGCCCAGTTCCACCTCGTCCGCCAGCACCATCAGGTCATCGCTGACGTTGACGTTGAACTGTATGTCGTGGCGGTCCTTCAGGCCATACATGCAGGCTTCGAGCACATCGTGCAGCGGCACGGGGACCAGTTGCGCGTTGCCGGGCCGTGCGTAGTCGAGGAATTTGTCGATGATGGCGTCCAACTGCGTGATGTCGGCGGCCATGTGAGCGCGGGCTTCCGGGTCGCTGACGCTGAGCTCGGTTTCCAGTCGCAAGCGGGCCAGAGGCGTGCGCAGGTCGTGTGAAATACCGGCCAGCATCACGGCGCGATCCTGTTCAATCTTGGCCAGTTTCTGAGTCATTCGGTTGAAGCCGATGTTGACTGCCCGTATTTCACTGGTGGCCACGGTCTCGTCCAGACTGCTGGCCTCGAAGTCCCCCTCGCGCACGCGGCTGGCCGCAAAGGAAAGCTGCTTGAGCGGCCGGTTGATCAGCCGCGCGATCAAGGCGGCTCCGGCCAGCGACAACACGGCCGCGGTGGCCAACCATATCAGCCAGGTTCTGCCGCCGGTCTGGTTGAATCGGGACCGGTCGGTTTGCATCCAATAGGTGTCCTCGTCGATGGTGAAACCCACCCACAGCCCCTCTTGACTATTGACGCTGTTGGCGACGACCGTTCCGGGCCCCAGCCGGGAACTCAATTCCCGCACGATGCGACGACCCAATGCGTCGGTGTCGAATGGCTCGAACCGGTCGCCCGGCTCGCGCGGCACGATGTGCACGCTTTCCTGGTCCGTCATGGTCTTGAGCAGGGATACCCGCGCAATCGAATCGGCGTGCACCAGGGCGGCCCGGCTCAGATTGACCAGGGATGCGATCTGCTGCGCGGTCTGGATCGCGCGCGGCTCGAACTCCAGGGCGCGAAGTGTCTGCAACCAGGCCAGAATGCTGCCCAACAGCAACAGGGCCAACAGGAAAAAGGTGCGCCAGAACAGACTGAGGCCCACCCGTTTGGGAACACGACCAAGCGCCGCCGGCATGGTTCCCAGGGGCGCCGGGCTGCTCTCGGCTTGGATTGAACTGTGGTGGCTGCCCGATAGCATCAGCCGACGCCGTCCGGAATGAAGACGTAGCCCACCCCCCAAACTGTCTGGATGTAGCGTGGCGAGGCCGGATCGGTCTCGACCAGCTTGCGCAGGCGCGACACCTGCACGTCGAGGCTTCGGTCAAACGGCTCGAACTCGCGGCCCCGCGCCAATTGCGCCAGCTTCTCGCGCGACAGCGGCTGGCGCGGATGGCGCACCAGCGCCTTGAGCATGGCAAATTCGCCGGTGGTCAGGGGCAGGTCACTGTCGTCCTTGCGCAATGCGCGGGCGCCCATGTCGAAGGTAAATGGTCCGAAGGTGACCACTTCGTTGTCGCTTGATGGTGCGCCCGGCGCCTCCAGCGAAGGGCGCCGACGCAGCACGGCATGGATGCGGGCCAGCAGCTCGCGCGGGTTGAAGGGCTTGGCCAGGTAGTCGTCGGCGCCGACTTCCAGCCCAACGATGCGGTCCACATCCTCGCCCTTGGCAGTCAGCATGATGATGGGCGTGCGGTCGCTGTTGGCGCGCAGGCGCCGGCAGATCGACAGGCCGTCTTCGCCGGGCATCATCAGGTCCAGCACGATCAGGTCGACGGTGTCGCGCAGCAGGATGCGGGTCAGCGCCTGGCCATCCTCGGCCTGCAACACCTCGAAACCCTCCTGCGTGAGGTAGCGGCGCAGCAGGTCACGGATCCGGGCGTCGTCGTCCACAACGATGATCTTGTCAATTTTGCTGGCGGTCTGATTCATGGTGAGTTTTGAATTTGTAACAAACGCGATTCTGCAGGCCCGACGCGGTATTTGGCGGAGTTGCCCCGCGCATTTGACATACTGTTACAAATGTTGCCCCGGAAAGCAAGTGCGCACAGATAAGCACGTGAACCCCGACTACAGTGTGGGCGTTGAGATTTCACCATGATCGAAGTTAAGCCACTCCTCGCCCTTGCCTTGTTTGCCGCCTCCGCTCTGGCCCAGTCCGCTGTCGATGGCGGCAAGCGACCGGACCATGTCGCGAAATCCGAACGAGGGGGGACACCGGCCGAGCGCGCGCAGCGCCGTGCGGCGCTGCGGGATGCCTTGCGCCCACACCAGGTTCAGGAGCCCGCACTGCTGCCGGTCGCGGCGCCCGGACCGGTGCCGCGCCGGCTGACACTCCAAGAGCGCGCAGAATTGCGCGAACAGTTGCGGATGCAGCAGAGCGACAATACGGGGTCGAGCCGCTAACTTGCCTGCTCCCAAGCGACGCGGTCGGTTCGGGCGCAACATGGCCCTGTCATTCTTACCAAGGAATTCATCTTGAGAACAATCCGGTTGGCTGGTATCGGCCTGAGCGCGTGGCTGCTGTGTGTCGGTGTTGCGTGGTCTCAACCCACCGTCACGGTCCCGGCGCCGCCGCAGAACGTGGTTCAACTGAGCGCCAATGGGGCGGTCGATGTGCAGCAGGATCTGCTGGTGATCAGCTTGAGCACCAGCCGCGACGGCCCCGATGCGGCCACGGTCCAGGCGCAGCTCAAAGTGGCACTGGACGGCGGGCTGACCGAGGCCAGGAAGGCCGCGCAGCCCGGGCAAATGGAGGTGCGCACGGGCCAGTTCAGTCTTCATCCGCGTTACGGGCGCGATGGCAAGATCAACGGCTGGCAGGGCACGGTCGAATTGGCGTTGGAAGGGCGCGACTTCGCCCGCATTGGCTCAACAGCGGCCCGTATCCAGAGCCTGACGGTGGCGGGCATGTCCTTTGCGCTCAGCCGCGAACAGCGCCACAAGGCCGAGGCCGAAGCGCAAGGCATGGCAATTGATCGCTTCAAGGCGCGCGCCGGCGAGATCGCCAAGAGCTTTGGTTTTGCGTCTTATACGCTGCGCGAGGTAGCGGTCAACGCCACCGACCAGGGGCCGCAGCCGCGTCCACGCCTGATGGCGATGGAAGCCAAGTCATTCGCGTCGGAACCACCCATACCGGTGGAAGCGGGCAAGGCCGCCATCACGGTATCGGTGTCAGGGTCGGTTCAGTTGAAGTAGCCGGGACACCGCCGGTATAGGGCCGGTCGCGCTGCCAGCGGCGCCGTGGTGTCATACTTCTGATGACTCGCATTCAACCCTTGATGCTTATTGAGCCATGGCAGACTTTTCCCCTCTCTCAACGGTCAGGCGCCTGGCGACCGGCAAGGTGCCGGCGCCGGGGTCGATGCTGGGTCGTTTCGAGCTTCGTCGGATGCTGGGGCAGGGCGCGCAGTCAGTGGTCTGGCTGGCCTTTGATCCCAGGCTGGAACGCGAAGTCGCGATCAAGATCATGCGTGGCAGTCAGGGCGTGGACGCCCAAGCCCTGGCGCAGTGGTTGCAAGAGGCCCGCAGCGTGAGTCGGCTCAAGCATGCCAATATCGTCCCGGTGTTCGAAGCCGACGTTCAGGATCAGCAACCCTATCTGGTGTTCGAGTACGTGGCGGGCCAGACATTGGCTGAGTTGATCAGGAAACAGGGTGCGCTACCGTCGGCTGACGCGGCACGCTTGATGATCGATGTGCTGGACGCCCTGGTGGTGGCCCACGCCGCCGGGGTGGTGCACCGGGATCTCAAACCCTCCAATATTCTGATCAACGCGGCTGGCAAGGCGATGGTGATGGACTTTGGCATTGCCGAGCGCACCAGCGGCGTGACCGGCGCCCAGTCCGGCACGCCCGCCTGCGGCACGCCGGGCTACATGTCCCCCGAGGCCGCCATCGGTGCCACGCCCTCACCAACGATGGACATTTTTTCGGCTGGTATCGTGCTGGTGGAGATGCTCAGCGGCAAGCCCCTGATCGCCGAGCGTGACCCGTACCGGGCCATCTACCAGGTGATGCACGAGCAACTGATGCTTCCGGCAGATTTGCCGCGCGAGGTGGACGACCGGTTGCGCGCCATCGCCATGCGGTCGTTGGCCCGAGAGCCGGCGCAGCGCCATGCCAGTGCGCAGGTGTTTCGGGACGAATTGACCAAGTGGTCCGCGCCCGCGTCGGGTTCCGCCAATGCGCAGGCAGAGGTCGGCGGCCAGGCCGGGTCAGGCAGCGGCACGCTGGAGTTCTTGTTGCGCCGCATGCGGCACAAGACTGACTTCCCGGCCATGTCGGACTCCATGGTGCGCATTCAGGGCATGGCCGGTTCCGACAAGGAAAGCGTTGGCAGCATCACCAATGAAATCCTCAAGGACGTCGCCCTCACCAACAAGCTGCTGCGGCTGGTCAACAGCGCCCATTACGCGCGGGGCAGCAGCATCAGCACGGTGTCGCGCGCCGTCAGTCTGGTTGGCCTCAACGGCATTCGCAACATGGCGCTGAGCCTGGTGTTGCTGGAGCACATGCAGGACAAGGTCCATGCCAACTTGCTGAAAGGGGAATTCTTGCGCTCGCTCATGGCCGGCTCGATCGCCGGTGAGTTGTGCCCCAGCGCACGGGACGCCGAAGAGGCCTTCATTGGCTCGATGTTTCAGAATCTGGGGCGCCTGCTGGCGGAGTTCTACTTTCCCGAGGAAGCTGCCACCGTTCGCGCGCAGACCATGGCCCGGCAAAGTCCCGTGAACGAAGCGGTGGCATCAGCCAGCGTTCTGGGCTTGAGTTATGAAGACCTGGGTATCGGCGTGGCCAAGGTGTGGGGCCTGCCCGTGGCGATCCAGCGCTGCATGCGCAAGCCGCCTGGCGAGCCGCCTGGCCGTGTTGCCGAGGACGGCGCGGAGCGCATGCGCTGGATTGCCATGGCCGCCAACGCGAGCGCGGACGCCTTGCTGCATAGCCCCCCCAAGGAGCTTGACGCGCGGCTGGCCGGGGTGGTCACGCGCTTTGCCAGGACCCTGGGTGTCAGTCCCAAGGAGATGCATAACGCCACCGCCGTGGCGCGCCAGAAACTCGTGGAGATGGCGCACGCCATGGATTTGAAAGTCGTCCCCGGCTCGGCCGCGGCTCGCCTGCTCAAAGTTCCGGACGCGATTGCCGCGCTCGACGCTGCCGGATCGACCAGCACGCACCAGCCTGACGCCAGCGACACGCTGGCCCCGCTGGCCCTGCATGCGACGCAATCCATGGGCCTGACTGAACTCGCCCCCGCGGCAACTGACAAAGCGGTCAATGTGGCGGAAATCTTGACCGCCGGCATTCAGGACATCACCAATGCCATGGTCGAGGATGTGCGCCTCAGTGACCTCTTGCGCATGATCATCGAGACCATGTACCGAGCGATGTCGCTTCAGCGTATCGTCTTTTGCATGCGCGATGTCAAGACCGATGCGCTGACGGGTCGGTTTGGTCTGGGCGCCGACGTCGACAATCTGGTGTCAAGCTTCAAGATCGCGTTGCAGACGGCGCAGCCCGATCTGTTCACGGCGGTCTGCAACAAGGGGGCGGATACCATGATCAGTGACGCCACTGAAGCGCGCATGGTCGCGCGCCTGCCTGCCTGGTACCGGCAGGCCGTTAACGCGCCTACGTTTCTGTTGTTGCCGCTGCAGATCAAGGGCAAGTCGTTCGGCCTGATTTACGCCGATAAGGCGACTCCAGGCGATCTGGTGCTCGATGAGAAGGAACTGGCCTTGTTGCGCACGCTGCGCAACCAGGCCATCATGGCGTTCAAACAATCGTCGTGAACGCCGCCCAGCTCCACCCAATTGGGGCTTGATGCGCGCCTCGCTGATCCTTCCCGCCTTGCTCGGCATGGTGCTTGGAACGGCGCTGCAATTGCGCCAGCCGAGCCTGTGGTCGTGGTCCGCCTACGCCGCCATGGTGTTTGCGGGGGTGCTGGCGTGGGTGCTGGTGGCCACGCACCTGAGTGGCAGGGCATGGCGCACCAGTCTGACGGTGCTCGCCCTGGCCTGTGCCGCAGGCGGGGTGGCCGGCTTGCGCGGCACCCTGCTGCACCACAATGCATTGGCGCCCGAGTTGGAGGGCCGTGACCTCGCGGTGCAGGGTGTGGTGGCCGCGATGCCGCAGCGCTTTGACAACGGCCTGCGCTTTCGATTCGATGTGACGTCCGCGCACATGGGCCGCCAGACAGTCAGGCTGCCACCGAGGATCTATTTGAGCTGGTATGGCGCGCTGGGTGGTGGCGAGGTTGGTAGCGGCGCGCAGCCTCAAGTGGCCCAACCGATACCCGATTTGCGCGCGGGCGAGCGCTGGCAAATGACCGTGCGCCTGAAAGCGCCGCACGGCAACCTCAATCCCCATGGTTTCGACTACGAGCTTTGGCTGTGGGAGCAGGGTCTGCAGGCCAGTGGTTATGTGCGCGGCGGACCGAATGATCCACGACCACAACGCCTGGCGCAGACCTACTTGCATCCGGTGGAGTGGGCACGCCAGTCTGTGCGCGACAAGATTTTCGAACGTGTGGCGCAGCGCCAATCGGCGGGCCTGATTGCTGCCTTGGTGGTGGGCGACCAGAATGCGATTGAACGCGCCGATTGGGACGTGTTTCGTGCCACTGGCGTGGCGCACTTGATGAGCATCTCAGGGCTGCACGTGACCATGTTTGCCTGGTTGGCAGCTCTGCTGGTGTCGGTGCTGTGGCGCCGCTCAGGCCGCCTGTGCCTGATGCTGCCAGCGCCAACGGCGGCGTTGCTGGGCGGCGTGTTGCTGGCCTTCTCGTATGCCTATTTCAGCGGCTGGGGCGTACCCTCACAGCGCACGGTGTTGATGTTGGCCACGGTGGCCGCGTTGCGTTGGAGCGGCCGGCAATGGCCCTGGCCCCACGTCTGGCTGCTGGCCTGTGTGGCGGTGCTGCTGGCGGACCCCTGGGCGCTGCTGCAGGCGGGATTCTGGCTGAGTTTTGTGGCGGTCGGCGTGTTGTTCGCCACCGGGCCCGGCGTGGCCCACGCACCTCCATCCGGCGCGCGGGCTCGGGTGAAAGCCATGTTTGCGGAGCAATGGGTCATCACCCTCGCCCTGACGCCGCTCACCTTGCTGCTGTTCGGGCAGGTGTCATTGGTCGGTCTGGCGGCCAACGCCCTGGCGATCCCCTGGGTGACCCTGGTCATCACGCCACTGGCCATGCTGGGGGTGCTGGTGGCGCCATTGTGGGATTTGGCGGGCTGGGCCATTGTTGCCCTGACGGCCTGCCTGCAAGCGCTGGCCATGCTGCCGTTTGCCACGGTGTCGGTGGCGCAGGCGCCGCTGTGGGCGGGTGTGGCGGGTGTGGCGGGCGGTTTGCTGTTGGCCATGCGCTGGCCCCTGGGCTTGCGCCTGCAGGGCTTGCCCTTGATCTTGCCGGTGTTGTTGTGGCAGGCGCCGCGCCCGACGGTTGGCGAGTTCGAGTTGCTCGCAGCCGACGTTGGGCAGGGCAATGCCGTACTGGTTCGCACCGCCAAGCACGCCTTGGTGTATGACGCCGGGCCGCGCTTCAGCCGCGAGAGTGACGCTGGGCACCGCGTGCTGGTGCCCTTGTTGCGGGCACTGGGGGAACGGGTGGATACGGTGGTGCTGAGTCACCGCGACAGCGATCACACCGGCGGGGCGCAAGCCGTGCTGGCGATGCAGCCGCAGGCTTTGATGCTCAGCTCGATCGAGGACAGTCATCCGCTGCAGACCCACCGACCGGCCGCACGCTGTCTTGCGGGCGAGCGCTGGCGGTGGGACGGTGTGGATTTCGAGCTTCTGCATCCGACGCCGGGTGACTATATGCCGGGCGCCAAGCCCAACGCTCTGAGTTGCGTGCTGCGCATTGGCAATGGCCGCCAGACCGCGCTGCTGGTGGGCGACATCGAAGCCCAGCAAGAGGCAGCGCTGGTGCAGCGCGGCGCGGCGCTGAAGGCCGATGTGCTGCTGGTGCCGCATCACGGCAGCAAGACCTCCAGCAGCGAGGGATTCCTCGATGCGGTGTCGCCACGCATCGCGCTGGTGCAATCGGGCTATCGCAACCGGTTTGGCCACCCCGCCCCGGTGGTGATGGCGCGGTATGCCGCGCGCCAGGTCCGGGTCGTCGATTCGCCCCATTGTGGTGCGGCTGACTGGCGCAGCGCCGAGCCGGACCAAGTGCGGTGCCAGCGCGACGTCAGCCGGCGTTACTGGCACCATTTTGTGCCATAGTGAATCATGAAACAACTCGTCGTTGCGGGCCTGACCCGCAATCCATGTTGCGCCCGCGCAGGTGCTCGCCGGCGAGCGTGGATTGCGGCTCGGGGGCTGCAATGGCAGCCCATGGGAATGTTCTTTCACAGTAAGCTGTAGCCAGGAGCGATGCAATCCATGCAGAAATTTGACGAGATGTACACCGCCGTGCCCTACGGCTCGGCGAGCGACCCGGCGGCGGTGCGCGCGCACTACCGGGTGTTTGCGCAATGGCTGGCGCGCCAAGATCCGGCTGTGATGGCCAGTCGGCGCGCCGAGGCCGAGATGGTTTTTCGCCGTGTCGGTATCACTTTTGCGATCTATGGCGACAAGGACGGGGAGGGCGCGGGTGCCGAGCGGCTGATTCCGTTTGACCTGATCCCGCGCATCATCTCGGCGCAGGACTGGGCCATGATGGAGCGCGGACTGGTCCAACGCGTCACGGCCTTGAACCGTTTCGTCCATGATGTGTACCACGGGCAGGAGATCCTGAGGGCGGGACTGGTGCCACGCGACCAAGTGGAGCGCAACGCCCAGTTTCGGCCCCAGATGATCGGCGTGGAGGTGCCCAACCAAGTCTACTCTCACGTCTCGGGCATCGACATCGTGCGCGCCGCCAATGCACAAGGCGACGGCGACTACTACGTGCTGGAAGACAATCTGCGCGTGCCCAGTGGGGTGTCCTACATGCTGGAAGACCGCAAGATGATGATGCGGCTGTTCCCCGAACTGTTCAGCGCGCACCAAGTGGCCCCGGTTGCGCACTACCCCGATCTGCTGCTGGAGACCCTGCGCCAGAGCAGCCCCGCCACCACGGCCGAGCCAACCGTGGTGGTGCTCACGCCGGGCATGCACAACAGCGCCTACTTCGAGCACGCCTTTTTGGCGCAGCAAATGGGGGTCGAGCTGGTCGAAGGCCAGGACCTGTTCACGCGGGACAATTTTGTCTACATGCGCACCACGCGGGGGCCGCGCCGGGTCGACGTGATCTACCGGCGGGTCGACGACGACTTCCTGGACCCGCGTGAGTTTCGCAGCGGTTCCACCCTGGGTTGTGCGGGCCTGATCGAGGCCTACCGCGCTGGCCATGTCAGCCTCTGCAACGCAGTGGGCACGGGGGTGGCCGATGACAAGTCGATCTACCCCTACGTGCCGGCCATGATCGAGTTCTATCTCGGTGAGAAGCCGATTCTCAAGAACGTGCCGACCTGGATGTGCCGCAAACCCGAGGACCTGGCCTACACCCTGGCCCATCTGGACGAACTGGTGGTCAAGGAGGTGCATGGCGCCGGCGGCTACGGCATGCTGGTGGGGCCAGCGGCCAGCAAGGCCGAGATCGAGGCTTTCCGCCAGGCCCTGCTGGCGCGCCCGGGCGGTTACATCGCCCAGCCCACGCTGAGCCTGTCGAGTTGTCCTACCTATGTCGAGAGTGGCCTGGCTCCGCGCCACATTGACTTTCGGCCTTACGTGCTGTGCGGCAAGTCGATCCAAATGGTGCCCGGTGGTCTGACCCGCGTGGCCTTGAAAGAGGGCTCGCTGGTGGTTAACTCGTCGCAAGGCGGCGGCACCAAAGATACCTGGATACTGGAGACGCCATGTTAAGCCGCACCGCCGATCATTTGTTCTGGATGTCGCGCTACACCGAGCGCGCCGAAAACACCGCGCGCATGCTCGACGTCAACTACCAGACCTCGCTGTTGCCGCAATCGGCGGCGGTGGCCCAGGTTGGTTGGGAGGGCCTGCTGTCCATCAGCGAACTGCTGGGCGCCTACAACTACCAGCACGGCGACGTGCGCGCCAGCGATGTGCTGGACTTCATGGTCAAGGACGAGAGCAATCCGTCAAGCATCATGTCCTGCCTGAGTGCGGCGCGTGAAAACGCCCGCGCCGTGCGCGGCACGCTCACCACCGAGGTCTGGGAGACCCATAACCAGACCTGGCTGGAGGTGCGCCGCATGATTCGCGCCGGTGACTTCGAACGCGACCCGGCCCAGTTCTTCGAGTGGGTCAAGTTCCGCTCGCACCTGTCGCGCGGGGTCACGCTGGGCACCATGCTGATGGATGAGGCCTTGTACTTCATGCGCCTGGGCACTTTTCTGGAGCGCGCGGACAACACGGCGCGCCTCGTGGACGTGAAGTTCCACGCGCTGGAGACCGACTTCCATGGCACCGCCAACGCCCGCGACCAGGAATACGACTTCTACCACTGGAGCGCCATTCTGCGCAGCGTGTCGGGTTTCGAGATTTACCGCAAGGTCTACCGCGACGTGATCAAGCCCGAGCGCGTGGCTGACCTGCTGATTCTGCGCGCCGACATGCCACGCTCCTTGCACGCCAGTGTCAATGAGGTGGTCCACAACCTGGGCAAGGTCAGCGACGACCCGGCCAGCGAAACCCTGCGCCGTGCTGGCAAGCTGCGCGCTGAACTGCAGTACGGTCGCATCGATGAAGTCCTGGCGATGGGCTTGCACGCCTACCTGACCCAGTTCCTGGACCGCGTCAACGACCTGGGTTCGCACATCAGCCGCGAGTTTTTGCAGCCCGCTTGAGGCCGCAACGGGTCGGGCCAATGACGCCGGAAAGCTGGCCTACTTGTAGACCTTCTTAAGCAGCTTGAGCAAGGTGGTGCGTTCGGTGAGTGTCAGCCTGGCGGCGACTTCGGTTTCGAGCTCGGAGGCGGTTTGTTCTGCTGCGCGCATCATCTTCTTGCCGGGCGCGGTCAGGTGCAGGCCCATGGCCCGGCCATCATGCGGGTGGGGCAGGCGCTGAATCAGGCCACGTTTCTCCAGCACCTTGACCATCCCCACCAGGTTGGGCGCCAGGATGCCCAGCGCGGTGCACAGTTGCCGTGAGGTGATGCCTGGGTTGTGTGTCACCAGGGACAGCACCGAGAAGTCGACCGGGCGCAAGTCATAAACCGCCATGCGTTGCAGGAAGACCTCAATCACCACCAAGGCCGCGCGGCGCGCGTTGTAGCCCAGCAGGCTTTCGAGGTAGCTGGTATTGACCTCATCGACGCAGGGGGTGCCAGCCGCTACGCCCGCCGGGTGGATTGTTGGGCGCGCGTTCATGCTGTGCTGGCCTTGCCGGCGCGCGCTGCGCCCAAGTAGGCGTCAATCACGCGCGGATCGTTAGCCAGTTCCGAGGCGCTCCCCTGCAAGGCAATTTCGCCCATCTCCAGCACGTAACCATAGTCCGCCATCTCCAGCGCGGCGCGCGCATTTTGCTCCACCAGCAAAGTGGTGACGCCGGTCTTGCGCAAGGCATCAATGGTGCGAAAGATGTCCTTCACTACCAGGGGTGCCAGACCCAGGCTGGGTTCGTCGAGCATCAGCAACTTCGGGCCAGACATCAGGGCGCGACCCAGCGCCAGCATTTGCCGCTCACCGCCGGACAGCGTGCCGGCCTGCTGGGTGCGGCGCTCCAACAGGCGCGGAAACAACTCGAACACCACCTCCAGTTGACCGCGCCAGCGCGGGTTGTGCAGCCGCACCTGGCGGTAGGCGCCCAGCACCAGGTTGTCCTGCACTGTCATGCTGCCAAATAGCTCGCGTCGTTCGGGCACCAGCGCCACGCCCAGCATGACGCGCTCTTCCAGCGCCAGCTTGTTGATGGACTGTCCCGCGAAGTCAACCGCGCCGGTTGCAGGCAGCACGCCCATCAGCGCATTGAGCAAGGTGGACTTGCCCGCGCCGTTGGGGCCGATGACCGTGACGATGCTGCCCGGCGCGGCCTCCAGGCTGATGCCACGCAGCACTTCGGCCTTGCCATAACCGGCGTGTAATCCCTGTACTTTGAGCAGCGGGGTGTTCATGGGCGGACCGGTTCAGTGCTCGGTACCCAGGTAGGCCGCGCGCACGGCCGGGCTGGCCTGGATTTCTTCGGGTGTGCCTTCGAGCAGGCGAGTGCCGAACTCCATCACGACGATGCGGTCGCTGATATCCATCACCAGGTCCATGTCGTGCTCCACCAGCAGGATGCTCAGGCCCTCGGTCTTGAGCTGGCGCAGCACCCCGATCAAGGCCTGCTTTTCCTTGTGACGCAGGCCGGCGGCGGGTTCGTCCAGCAGCAGCAGCGCCGGGTCGTTGCACAGGGCGCGGGCAATCTCCAGCAAACGCTGCGGGCCCATCGCCAGGTTGCCGGCCAGCTCGTGCAGGTAGTCGCCCATGCCGACCCGGCGCAGTTGCGCCTCGGCTTCGCGCAACAACGCCTGTTCCTCATGGCGATCAAGCCGCAGCATGGCCGAGGCCGCACCCCGTTGGCCGCGCAAATGGGCACCCAGTGCCACGTTCTCCAGCACCGTCATGTCGGCAATCATCTTGACGTGCTGAAAGGTGCGCGCGATCCCCAGCTTGGCGATCTCGCGCGAGGGCCGGCCGGTGATATCGGCGCCGCGAAACGTCACCTGGCCGCCGCTGAGCGTGAGCACGCCGGTGATCAGGTTGAAGGTGGTCGACTTGCCCGCGCCGTTCGGGCCGATCAGGCCCACGATCTGTCCCGCCCGGACCTCGAAGTTGATTGCGTTGACGGCCACCAGACCGCCAAAGGTCTTGCTCAGGTCACGCGCTTGCAGCACCACCTCACCCATGGCGGGCTTGGGGCGATGCGGCAATGCAGCGGCGTTGTGCCAATTGACCGGGCGCGGGGCTTTGGGTAACTTGCGGTCGACAAAGGCCCAGATGCCTTCGGGCGCGTATTTCAGGGTCAGGACCAGCAGCACACCAAATACGATGGTCTCGAAGCTGCCACTGGCGCCCATCAGCCTGGGCAGCAGCACCTGCAACTGGTCGGCCATCAGCTTGGTGACGGTGGCGCCGACCACGGCTCCCCACACATGGCCGGCACCGCCCAACACCGCCATGAACAGGTACTCGATGCCCGCGTGCACGCTGAACGGCGACGGGTTCACCGCGCGCTGAAAGTGCGCGTACAGCCAGCCCGAAACACTGGCCAGCATGGCCGATAGCACGAAGATGCCGATCTTGAACCTCAGCGTGTCGATGCCCATGGACTCCGCCATCTGCGAGTCCGTTTTGAGCGCGCGAATGGCGCGGCCGACACGCGAGTCCAGCAAGCGCAGCAGGGCCAGCGTGGCCAGCAGCACCAGGCCCCAGGTCAGCACCATGAAGACCCGCCCCTGGCCCAGTTGCCAGCCCAGCAGCGACAGGCCCGGCACGTCCAGAATGCCGTCGTACTTGCCCAGCGCGTCCAGGTTGCCCATCAGGTAGTACAGCGACAGGCCCCAGGCCAGTGTGGCCAGCGGCAGGTAGTGGCCCGACATGCGCAGCGTGAGCCAGCCCAGCATCACGGCGCTGGCCGCCGTCAGGGCGACGCCGATGAACAAGGTGAGCCAGGGCGACAAGCCGGTGTGCACGGTCAGCCAGGCGGTGGTGTAGGCACCGATGCCGACAAAGGCGGCCTGGCCGAAAGAGGTTAGCCCACCAATGCCGGTCAGCAGCACCAGACCCAGCACGGCCATGCTGGACAGGCCAATGTAGTTGAGCTGGGTGATCCAGAATTCAGGCACCGGCAACAGCGCCAGCAACGTAATCGCCCCGGCGATGCCCCACGTACCCCACTGCTGCCAGCGCACTTCAGTGTTCCTCGCCGGCATGGCCGCTGGTCAGCGAGCGCCACAGCAGCACCGGCAGGATAAGGGTGAACACAATCACCTCCTTGAAGGCGCTGGCCCAGAACGAGCCGAAGGCCTCAATCACGCCCACCAGCAGCGCCCCCAGCGCGGCGCCGGGGTAGCTGGCCAGACCACCGATCACGGCAGCCACAAAACCCTTGAGGCCAATCAGAAAACCCGAGTCATAAAACACGGTCGTGGTCGGGCCAATCAACAAACCCGACAAGGCGCCAATCAGCGCCGCCATGGCCAGGGTGAGCTGCCCGGCCGCCTGCGACGAGATGCCCATCAACCGGGCCCCAAGCCGGTTCACGGCGGTGGCGCGCAAGGCCTTGCCGTACAAGGTGCGCTCAAAAAACAACCACAGCAACACCATCAGCGCCGCGCAGGCCAACGCCACGATGACGGCTTGCCCGGTCAGGTTGACGGCACCCAGGCTGAAGCGGGCGTCCCAAAAAGGCGGGTTGCGAAAACCCTCGGCGCCAAAGAACAACAGCCCCAGGCCGGTGAGCGCAAAGTGCACCCCCACCGAGACGATCAACAACACCAGCGCGCTGGCATCCGCCAGCGACTGGTAGGCCAGCCGGTAGACCAGGGGTCCGAAGGCGGTGACGATCGCGACCGACAGGGTGGCCTGCACCAACAACGAGAACTGCAGTGGCGCGGCCCACACCGTGATGCCCGCGATGCAAACCGGAAAAGCCAATACCCTGAGCGCGGCCACGCCGGCAGTGCTCAGGCAGGCGTGCCTTTGCCAACTGTGAAACGACTCGGTCAGCGCCGCCAGCCCGGCCATCAGTAGCAGCAGCCAGACCGTGCCCGGCACGGCGCCGGTTTGAAGAATCGCCAAGGTCAGCGCGCCATAGGTGACAAACTCCCCCTGCGGAATAAAGATGACGCGGGTGACCGCAAACACCAGCACGGTGGCCAGGCCCAACAGCGCATACACCGCGCCGTTGGTCAGCCCGTCCACCAAGAGAATGCTGGCGATCGATAAGTCCATGGTGCTCCTGATACTTTGCGGGACAGACCTTTAGCTCTGTCCTCAACTGATTGTCGGATGTCGGCTGTTCACTTTGCGGGACAGACCTTTAGCTCTGTCCTCAACTGATTGTCGGATGTTGGCTTACTGAATCTTCCAGTCGCCGTTGGTGATGCGCATCACGACACCGGTGTCATCGGTGTAGCCGGCGTGGTTAGAGGCGGTGTAGTTGACCGTGCCATGAAACAGCGCAATCGGTCCGGCGTTCTCCAGCGCTGCCTTGAGCGCGCCACGAAACTCCTTGGTGCCGGGCTGGGCCGACTTGAGGGCGATCGGAATGATTTTTTGCAGCACCACCGAGCCGTCATAGGCGTGGCCGGCAAACGTGTTGCGGCTGTTGGGTCCAAAGGCCTTCTCCCAGGCCTGCACGTGCGCCAGGGCGACCGCCTTGCTGGGATGGTTGGCCGGCAACTGTTCGGCCACCATGCCGGGGCCGGCCACCACGTAACCGCCTTCCACGTCCTTGCCGCCGACGCGCATCAGGTCGCGTGAGGCGGCGCCATGGGTTTGGTAGATCTTGCCTTTGTAGCCGCGCTCGATCAACGCCTTGTGCGGCATCGCCGCGCCGCTGCCCGAGGCCACGATCAAAATGGCGTCGGGGTTGCCGGCGGTCACCTTGAGTGCCTGACCGGTGACGCTGGTATCGGTGCGGGCAAAGCGCTCCTCCGACACGAACTTGAGGTCGGTACCGGTCATCTTGACCTTCATGTCGCGCAAGAACAGCTCGCCAAACGCATCCGCATAGCCCAGAAAGCCCACCGTCTTGACGCCGTTCTTCTTCATGTGTGCCACCAGCGCGTGCGACATCACCAGCGTGGATTGCGGCAGGTTGTACGACCAGGGCGATTTGGCGGTGGAGACATCAATCGGCGCGAAGGTCAGTTGCACCGTGCCGCTCTCGGCCGCCACCGTGGCCACGGCGTTGGCGGTCGGGGTCGATGCCGAGCCGAACAGGATGTCCACCTTGTCTTCACTCACCAAGCGGCGTGCGTTCTTGGCGGCCAGCGATGGGTCGGTGGCGTCATCGAGGATGATGACGTTGAGCTTCTGGCCGGCGATGCTGGTGGGCCACATGGCAATTGAGGCCTTGCTGGCCACGCCCAGCGCAGAGGTGGGGCCGGTCAGCGGCAGGCTGATGCCGATATTGATGTCGGCCTGCGCGGCGCCAGCGAGCAGTACCGCAATGGACGCAGCGACGAGGGTTTTGATGGCTTTCATGGTGTTGTCTCCTGAGTGGTCGTGGTGGGGGGGAAGGCTAGCTGGCGGTTTCAGAGGCATCGCGCCATGATGTCTGGCGGCACCGGGATGGCTTTGATGCGGTCGGGGTCGTCCGCGCGGCGCACACAGAAGGCGCGCGTCTCGGTGCCCTCGCACAGCAGCTCGTCACCGCGCATGACCAGGTGCTTGTTGATGAACACGGTGCTGCGCCACTCCAGAATCGAAGTGTGGATCTGCAGCGTCTCGCCATAGGTCGCCGGCCGCATGAACTTGGTGTGGATTTCCAGCAGCGGGGCGCCAATGATGCCGGTGGTCTTGACCAGTTCCCGAAACGGCGGCACACCACACTGCACAAAGAAGTTGTGCGACGCGGCGTCCATCCATTTCGAGAAGTTGGCGAAGAACACGATGCCCGCCGGATCGCAGTCGCCGAACATGACCTTCACCTCGTAGACCACGGTTTTGCTCATGAGCGTTGGTTCCGGCCTGTACATCAGTGCACGTTGGGCTTGAGCAAGCCGGGCAGAGTGTCGGCATGCAGCGCCTCCACCGTGGCGGAGCGGTGCGCCAACACGGCGCGCTGGTTGATCGAACCTTTGTCGGTAATCTCGCTGCGGTCGATGGTGGGTGGATCGGCTAGCAGGCACAGGCGCGCGATGCGCCTGGCACTGCCGGTGGCCTGCTCGGCCAGCCGGTCCAGCAGCGCCTGGAAATGGGCGCGCACAGGCCGGCTGGCCAGCACCTGCGCCACGTCCTGCGCGGCCTCGCCACTCAGGCCACTCAAGGCGCGGCAGGCCGCCAGGTTGGGGAACACCATGGCGCCCACCTCATGCTGGCCCAGACCAGTGATCACCACGTCCTGGATGCAGGGCGCGCCAGCGGCAATGATCTGGTTGCGCAGTGGCCCGACGCTGACGAAGGTGCCCGTCGCGAGTTTGAAATCTTCGGCGATGCGGCCGTCGAATCTCAGACCCTGGTGGATGTCACGCTCGTCGATCCACTTCACCGCGTCGCCGGAGCAGAAGAAGCCTTCCTCGTCGAAGTGCTTGGCAGTTTCCTGCGGTGCACGCCAGTAGCCGGGTGTGATGTTGGGGCCGCGGTAACGCAGCTCGGTTTTGTCGCCAGTCTGGACCAGCTTGATTTCCAAGCCCGGCGCGGGCACGCCCAGGTCGCCGGCCTTCACATTGGGGTTGGTCACGAACAGCGCAAACGGCGCGGACTCGGTCATGCCCATGCTGGTGGTCATCACGATGCGTTGCCCCAGCTCCGCCTCTTGCGACGCGCTCAGGCTGTCCCACACCGGCTGGCTCAGGCCCGCGCCGGCGTAGAAGAACATCTTGACCCGAGACAGCAGATTGCGCCGCAAGGTGGCGTCGGTCTGCATGGCGCTGGCAATCGCCTCGAAGCCGGCCGGCACATTGAAGTACACCGTGGGCGCCACCTCGCGCAGGTTGCGCAGAGTTTCGCCAACCAGCGCCGGCGAAGGCTTGCCGTCGTCGATGTAGAGCGTGCCGCCGTTATAGACCACCATGCCAAAGTTGTGGTTGCCGCCGAAGGTGTGGTTCCAGGGCAGCCAGTCCACCAGCACCAGCGGTTCTTCGGTGATGACCGGCATCGACTGCGTCATTTGCTGCTGGTTGGCGCACCACATGCGGTGGGTGTTGATAACCGCCTTGGGCAGCGTGGTGGAGCCGCTGGTGAACAGGAACTTGACGATGGTGTCCGGCCCGGTGGCTTGCATGGCGGCGTCCACCGCTGCGCTGGCCGGGGTCGCCAGAAGCTCGGCAAAGGCGGTACAGGGGCGATCGGTCAGCAGGCCCTTGTTCAGCACCACTTCAACGTCCTCACCAACGCAGGCGCGGATGGCCTTGCCGTAGCGCGCGCCATCGGCCGCAAACACCAGGCCCGGCGTGACGGTGTCCAGCACGTGGCGCAGCTTGGCAAAGTCCTGGCTGATCAGTGAGTAGGGCGGCGACACCGGCACAAACGGCACGCCTGCCAACATGCAGCCCATGGCCAGCAGGGCGTGTTCCAGGTCGTTCTCGGACAGAATCACCACCGGTCTTTGCGCAGTCAGGCCGCGGTCGATCAGACCTTGCGCAATGCTGCGGGCGGCGGCCCACGCCTGCCCGTAACTCACCTGGCGCCAATCACCGAACTTGCCATCGTCATGCTGCATGCGCCGGGCCAGGAAGAGGCGTTCGGGCACGGTCTTGGCCCAATGTTGCAGGCGCTCGGTCAGGCGCGTCGGGTGCTCGCGCAGCGGCTGCTGCGCCTTCAGGTAACACACGCCCGGCGCGCCCTGGCGCTGTTCGACTCGGGTCACGCCAAAAGTCAGAGGGCGGAATGCGGGTTCGCTCATGGTGGCGCTCCTGATACTTTGCGGGACAGACCTTTAGCTCTGTCCTCAACCGATTGTCGAGCCACCACGTACCTTGGCCGCCCGGCCTTCCAGAAAGGCGCGCATGAACTCCTTGGCCTCAGGCGCGCTCTGGGTGATGCCCGCCATCATGGATTCGCTCATGAACCCTTGGTCCCCAGGTGCCTCGGCAATGCGGGGCAGCACGTGGGTGATGGCGTAGTTGGTGAGTGCCCCGTTTTTGGCGACTTTTTGCGCCAGTTCCAGGGCCTTGGCTAAGGCGTCGCCCTTGGGCACCAGGTAGCTGGCAAAGCCGATGCGCTCGCCTTCGTGAGCGTTGTAGACGCGCCCGGTCAGCATCATGTCCACCATGCGTGCCGTGCCGATCAGGCGCGGGATGCGCACCGCGCCACCGCCACCCACAAAGATGCCGCGCGAGCTTTCCGGCAGGGCGAAATAAGTGGTCTCGTCGGCCACGCGAATGTGGCAGGCACAGGCCAGCTCCAGGCCGCCACCGACCACCGCTCCGTGCAGCGCCGCGATCACCGGCACCGGGCCATACTGCACGCGCTCCATGACCGAGTGCCACATGCGGGAGTGGTACAGGCCCCCTGCGGCGTCACGCTCCTTGAGCTCGCTCAAGTCCAGCCCGGCGCAGAAGTGTTCGCCCTCGCCGTCGAGCACGGCCGCGCGCACGCCGGCGGGCAGCTTGTCAAACAGATCGCGTAGCGCCAGGACCAGCGCGTCACTGAGGGCGTTGCGCTTGGCGTTGCGCGCGAGGCGGATGATGGCAATCTCTTGTTGCTCGCCGCAGCGTTCGAAATGAAGGTGGGGGTGGCTCATCGTGCGCGTTCCTTGAGATTGCATTATTGTTATTGGTTATAACTAACTCAAGCCTTGAAAGGGTGTTTTGCGTCGGTGTTTTCCCGATGTTCCTGGCCATTGCGGGCGGCACCGAGGCAACCCGCCCCGCCGACATCAACCGCGCACCGTCAAACCGGCAGCAGCGGCAGATCGGCCTTCTTGAGCGTGCGCAGCACAAAGCTCGATTTGCTGTGGCGTATGCCCTTGATCTTGTAGAGCTTCTCGCGCAGCAGGCGCTCGTAGTCCTGCGTGCCGCTGACGGCGATGCGCAGCAGGTAGTCGTAGTCGCCTGACACCAGATAGGCCTCCACCACCTCGGGGATCTTGGCCAGCACCTCGCCAAACTTTTCCAGCGTGTTGTCGGAGTGGCTGTCCAGCGTTACCTGCACCAGCACGGTCTCGGCCAGGTTGAGCGCGGCCGCATTCAGGCGCACGGTGTAGCCCTCAATCACGCCGCTGTCCTCCATCTTCTTGATGCGGTTCCAGCACGGCGAGTGGCTCAAGCCAACGGCCTGGCCAATCTCCTGCAGGCTGGCTCGGGCGTTGGTTTGCAGAACTTGAAGAATTTTTCGGTCGAGTTTGTCCATGGACGTGATTATTCTTCATATCGACGGAATGGCAGATGAATTGTCTGAACGCACTGCGATAGACCCAGGAATCGAAAGCACTTTCTGCACGCAGCCCGCGATACTTATCTCTGCCAACCCGTTTACCCACCCGTTGCGCAGGGCAAGCCCCTCGGCAGGTTACCGCTTGCCGAGGGGCTTGGGTTCTTGGGGGGTGCGGCATGGATGATGGGGTGGTTGCTGGCCCTTGATTTGGCGCAAGGGGCGCGGGTTCCTCGCTCGCACTCCGAGATTGTGGGCATTTTGTTGCAGAAATGCACCCAGCTTGATTGTGAACAACGTGTAAGGTCGCACCAGTTTCGAACTTGGGTCGCAAGCATGCAAGCACAGCAATAGGGGGCGGCTGTCAGCAGCGGCCAGGGCGCCAACGCGCCGTCGAGCACACTGCGTGGAGGCAGGGCCGCACGAGGCCTTGCTCAAACAGCCCAGGGGCTTGTGCGCACCTGTGGCGCATGTGGGATGGGGGGCTGCCGAGCGATGCGCTGTTGCACGAAGCTGAGGCCGCAGCATGAGCCGCAGCCAAGCCAATCCCCGGCCGATCATGCAGGCTTTGCGCTGGCGCAAAGCTCTGGAGAGCGCCGCGCCGACCTCCGCTCGCCCAGCGCTTGTCGAAGGGCCTGGAGCCGCCCAGGGCCAGCACAGCGCCAGCTTCGACTGGGCGGCAGTGAAAGCCCAATTGCAGGCGGAGTGGCAAGACATCAGCGCCAAGTTGGCCAAGCTCCAGGCGGAAGCCAACCGCCGCCAGGCCGAGATCGCTACCGTCGGGCAGACCATCGCCAAGCTGGAAGCCACCGTGCCGATGGCCCAAACGCGCGAGGCCGACTACCAACGGCTGGTGAACCAGGGCTACATCTCCGGCCACGCCACCCAGGACAAAACCCGCGAGCGCATCGAACTGGAGCGCGACCTGGCTGCTGAGTTCGGTGCAGCGGGCGGGGAGTGAGAGTTTGCGGGAGCGGTGAACGTGTCAGGCGGGCCTGGTGCGCAACACTTCAACTTGCGGCAAGCTGCTCATGCCCTTGTCAAAGGTTACCGTGCATTCACAGCCCAGCCTGGCGTTTTGCGTGGCGATCAGGCAATCGGAAAAGTCCGCCGCCGTGCTGGCAAACAGCGCCACCGCCTGCGTCACGGTGGCCCGGTCTTCAAAGCAAAAGGTGCGGGCCGACAGCAGATGCTCCATCAAGTCCTGCAAGGCGGCACGCTCAAAGCCGTAAATTCTGCGCAGGGTCCACAGTGTTTCCACCAACACCACGTTGTTAAGCAATACCGACTCCGACACCGCATCCAACGGTGCCAGCCGCTTGCGCACCGACGCAGCCTGCGCCGCGTCGTCTTGCGTGAGCAATCGAATCAGCGCATTGGTGTGGAGGCCAATCACGACTTGCGTCCCGCTCTACCGCCCGCTTTGCCAACCGCCTTACCAGCCGTTTTGGTAGCGCCCTTACGCTTCTGCGCCATCGGCTTCGCACCTGCAAGCGTATTTAGCTCGGCTGCGGTGGCCTCCACGGCCTCGGCCATGGCTTCAACCGAAACCGCCGCTTGCCCAGGGCGGCGCAATAAACCCGCGAGCCCGAGTGCTGTATTGGTGACCGGTCGCGCCAGCAACCAACCCTGCTCATTGACGCTGAAGTCCAGGCGGCTACCCGCCTTCAAACCCAAACGCTCCCGAATACCCTTTGGCAGGGTCAACTGCCCTTTGCTGGTGACGACGGCTAGCATGGCAAACCTCTTTCATTCAGACCGTTGTAAGGAGAGAATACAACGTCATTCATTGTATTGCTTGTAAGCGGAAATTGAAACTGCATACGGCGCTTGATCGTGTTTATCCGGCACGGCTGACGCAGGAGATGGTCTGGTTGGAAGTAGCGACAGCGTTGTGCCCATTTCCGCTGCGCCAGAGTTGCTGCATGCATCGCAAATGAAATACAATTTGCCGATGAAGACAGCAACCATCCCTTCTGTCCGGGTCGAGCCCGCATTTCGAGCCGAGGTCGAGGCCGTGTTGGGCGACACCGAGTCTTTGTCTGAGTTCGTCGAAACCGCAGTTCAGGAGAGTGTGCGGCGCCGGCGCAACCAGGCAGAGTTCATCGCCAGAGGCATGGCTTCGCTGGAGGCGGCGAAGGTCGCAGACGACTATGTGGACGCAGACATCGTGCTAAGGCGCCTGGAGTACAAGCTCGGCGCCGCCATAGCCGCCAAAGCCGCCAAAGCCGGCAAGCCCAAAGGCAAGAAGTGAGTTTTCGGGTGCGGCTGACGCGGGATGCCGCTGAGGATTTGGAGCGCCTTTTTGACTTCGTTATTGAGCGTGAGTCGCAGCGCGATGGCGGCGATCTCGCGCTCACCGAGCGGGCGCTGCAGGCGATCAGGGACGGCATTGCGACACTTCGCAGCAACCCGTTCACCTGCCGCAAAGCCAGTCAGAGTCCGTTCATGCGTGAGCTGGTGATTGGCTTTGGTCGTTCCGGGTACGTGGTGTTGTTTGAGATTGTGGATGCCGAGCAGGTGGTGGTGTGCGCGGTTCGGCACCAGCTTGAGGACGACTATCACTGAGCCTGGTTCGCCACTGCCACCGCCCGTCCCAATTCAATCACGGCCATGGCGTAATAGCTGCTCCAGTTGTAGCGGGTGATGGCGTAGAAGTTCTCGGTGCCGGCCACGTAGCTGGGCGGGGCGGTGCCGTTTTGCAATTCGACCAGCGCCAGCGGGCCTTTGTGCAGCAAGGCGTCGCCTTCCAGCACCGCGCCTTTGGCGGTGAAGCTGGTCACGCTGAAGGTGGGCAGGATGTCGGGCGCCAGTAGCGTGTCCAGGTCCAGCTTGGCGGCGTCAAAACTCACCGCGTAGTGGGTGGGCATGCCGCTCTGCCAGTTGAAGGCCTTGAAGTAGGCCGCCACCGAGCCGATCGCATCGGCCGGGCTGTTAAAGATGTCCACCGTGCCGTCGCCATCGAAGTCGATCGCGTATTTGACCCAGCTCGACGGCATGAACTGGGGCAGCCCCATGGCGCCGGCGTAGCTGCCCAGCAGGCGCAGGGGGTCGATGCCGGCGCGCTGGCAGTGGCTGAGGTACTGCTCCAACTCGCGCTTGAAGAAGCTGGCGCGTTCACCGGCCCGGGGGTGGGCTGCGGGGAAGTCGAACGCCAGGGTGGTCAGGGCGTCGATCACGCGCACCTTGCCGGTGTGCTGGCCGTAGAGGGTCTCGACGCCGATGACGCCGACGATGATGTCGGCGGGCACGCCGTATTCCTTTTCCGCGCGCGCCAGGGCTTGCTGGTTGGCCTGCCAGAATTTGACGCCAGCCTGGATGCGAAGCGGCTCGATGAAGCGGCTGCGGTACAGTCGCCAGTTCTTGGGGGTGCCGCTGGGCGGCGGCAGCACCAGTTTGGCGACGCTGGGCAGGTAGCGTGCCTGGCCAATTGCCTGGCGCACCCAGTCGCGGTCCAGGTTGCGGCGCTCGGCGATGTCATCGGCCTCGCGCATCACGTCGGCGCGGGTGGCGTAGGCGGGACGCTTGGATTCTGCTAGCAAGGGCGCCGGGTAAGCCGCCGATGCTATGACAACTGTAGCTAGCAAGGTCCGTACGACAATGCGCTGCAGGTGCCGCAGGTTGGCAGCGCAACGCTGCATTGAAAGTGGCTTGGAGGTCACGTGGGCCAGTTGAGTTGTTTGAATTCGCGTTGCAGTGTAGCGAGGCTGCCTCGGCTGCCGCCACCGGGTGCGTAGCGCTGGGCCTCCAGGCGCAACAGCCATTGCCGGATGGCGTCGATACGGGGTGCGTTCTCGGGTCGGGTGTTGGTTTGGGTTCCGCCGCTTGCTTGCAGCAGCGCCTGCGCCAATTGCCGCGGCGGAGTGCTGGGGTGGGAGGGCACGCCCATTTTGGCCAGCCGCGCGCTGACGGCATGCAGCAAGCGCAGCCACGGGTCCTGGCGGCTGCGCTCCCACAGGGTCCAGGCGGCGGCGCCCAGGCTGACCAGCACGATGATGCCAATCAGCACGTAACTCAGGTCCTCCCAACTGGGCGACTCGAAGCCGATGTCGCGCAGCAAGTTGAGCTGTTTGCTTTGGGTGTAGTTCAGGATCCACTGGTTCCAGCCGTTGTTGACGGCATCCCACATGGCGCGCAGGTTGACGGCCATGGCCGGACTGACGCTACTCAGGGCCGCCGCCATGGCACCCCTTGGAGCCAGCAGGCGCTGCAGCGAGCCGGTGCGCCCGGGCGCAACGGCGCTGGTGGGGTCCACCCGCACCCAGCCCTGGTTGACGATCCACACCTCGGCCCAGGCGTGGGCGTCGCTTTGGCGCACCACCCAAAACTTGTCCACCGCGTTGAGTTCGCCGCCCTGGTAGCCGGTGACGATGCGCGCCGGGATCTCCAGGGCACGCATCAGGATGACAAAGCTTGAGGCGATGTGCTCGCAAAACCCCTCCTTGCGGTCAAACCAGAACTCGTCGGCGGTGTGCTGGCCATAAACACCGGGCTCCAGCGTGTAGGTGTAGCCGCCGGTGCGCAGGCGCTCCAGCACGCTGCGCACCAGCGCGCTGGGGGCGGCGCCCGCTAGGGCCGGGTCGGCGCGCAGTTGGGCCGCCAGGGCGACGGTGCGCGGGTTGGAGTCGCGCGGCAGCGCCACGAATTCCTGCAAGGACGGCGTCGCCTCCATCGGGCCATGGCGAAACGTTGGGTGGCTTTGGGCGCGGTAACGCAGCAGGTCGGTCACCGGGCGGTCCAGCAGCCACTGCAGGTCATTGGTCATGAAGCTCTCGAAACCGGCCAGCTCGGGCTTTTGTCCGGTCGCCTCCAGCAGCATCAGCCAGGGGCGGTTGCTGGGCTCCAGCGTCACTTCGTAGCGCACCGGCTGGCCCAGCAGTTGCAGGTCGGCCCGGGCGCGCTGGCGTGGTGCCAGGTTGGCGCTGGCCACGCGCCACTCGCGCCCGTCAAAGGTGGACAGCACGGGGCCGCGAAAGTACAAGTCGGATTGGCGCGGGGGGGTGCCCTCGAAGCGCACGCGCATGGTGATGCGTTCGTCCAGCGCCAGGCTGGCGATGCTGCCCACCTGCATGCTGGCGGACAGGCCACTGCGCCCGGCCATGGCGTCGCTGGGAATGCCCCACAGCGGCGCCATGCGCGGAAACAGCAGGAACAGCACCACCATGATGGGCGCGCCCAGCAGCGCCATGCCACCGGCCAGGCGCGCGGCGTGTAACAGCGGAGGTTTGCCCACCGGCATGTGGGCGTTGACCAGCGCGGTGAGCAGGCCCAGCAGGGCCAGCAACATGGCTGCGGCCGTCAGCAGCGACTGCGAGAAGAAGAAGTTGGTGAGCATGGTGAAAAAGCTCAGGAAGAACACCACGAAGGCATCGCGCTTGGCGCGCAGCTCCAGGGTCTTGAGTGCCAGCAGGGCGACGATCAGGGTCACGCCAGCATCACGACCCAGCACCGTGCGGTAGGTCCACAAGGTGGCGGCCAGGGTCAGCATGGCCAGGGCCAGCAACCACCAGCGCGAGGGCAAGGGCCGCCCGTGCCAGGCCAGCACACCGCGCCAGAGCAACACGGCGCCGCTCAGCAGGCTGCACCACAGTGGCAGGCGTTCGATTTGTGGCACCAGCACCCAGGCGATCACGGCCAGCAGAAACAGCGTGTCGCGGCCATCGCGGGGCAGGTTGCGCAGATGCTGGAGCATGGTGTGGTTGTTGCTGCTCAGCACAAAGCCAGGGCTTGCAGGCAGCGCCGCTTGTGGGCTTCGCCGTGGCTGGGTTTTAGGGTGGTCGCCGGCAGGCGCAGGCCGTAGTCCAGGCCCAGTTTCTCGGCCTGCAGCACCCAGGCGCACAGGCGCGAGAGCTGGTGCTCGGTGTGCGCATGGCCGGTGCTGGCCAGCTCCAGCCACAGTTCCAGGCGTTGCGTGCACTCGACGTCGCGGCTAATCAGCTCGTCGGCCTTGGCGGCCTTTTTCCAGACCACCAGTTTCATCGGGTCGCCACGCCGGTAGGCGCGTACACCGTCGTATTCGCCGCTGGCGTGCGGCACGCTGCTGGTGGCATCGCCCGAGCGCGGCTCACCGGCTGGCAGGGGTGGCGGGAACGGCTCCGGCAAGGGGTACACCAGCACCTGTGCGGCCGGGCGCCACACCGTCCAGACCCGAAACGTGCCGAGTGGGAAGTGCGTCTCGGCGGTGAGTGTGGGCACGCGGTGCAGGCCGCGCCGTTCAGGCTTGAAGGCCACATGCACGGTGGCGCTGCCCTGCGCTGGCACATCGGTCCAGCTCCAGTGCTGCGTACCCAGGATCGCCAGGCCAATGCCATAACGCACGCTGGCGCGCTCGTTTTGCAGGCTGATGGCAATCACGGCGTTGGCGCCCACGAATTGGGGCTCTGGTGCTATCAAATGCATAGTAAGACCACGCAGCGTGGCATGGCACACATGCATGCCGACCACCGCGCAGCCGGCCAGCAAAAAGGTCAGCAGGTAACCCAAGTTGAGCTGGTAGTTGATGGCGCCCACCAGCAGTACGCCCAAGGTGGCGCCAAGCATGAAGCCCGCGCGCGTGGGCAGGATGTAGACATTGCGCTGGGTCAGCGTCACGCTGTCTTGCAGCGGCAAGCGCGCTTGCCACCAGCGTTGGAAACGCCTACGTACCAAGTCGACGGGGTTGAACGGGGCAGTCAGCATACTGTCATCGCGGGCCGAGCCTGTCCCGGACTCGATCCGGGGGGTGCGATCTAAACTGGTGTGGCGCGCTGGCGGGCCATTGACGCACCGGCTGCCCATTGCGCAGCCGGCGCCAATTGCCAGGCCCCCGAATACCCGATTTCCTGAACTCACCCCCATTCCCCCCAGCCCCCTTTCCACCCTCGCCAGGGCGGAAAGGGGGAGCCTCATTTGACCGCGCGATTCGACATCGGGTAAACCGGGAACGGTTGAAATCTGGGCTAGAGCGGCAAGAACTCAGGGCGCGAGTTCCGAGCGCCGGAGGTGGATTTGGTGATTCGAGGTGAAGCCCGGCTGTTAGCCGGCTTTTGTTCTTTGACTCGTCGCTGGCGCGCAGCCGCCAGCCAGTGGAGTGCCGCAGCTCCATGAACCAGCTACGACCGGTGGTGCCCCATCTTGCCGAGCGGCGGCAGTCGCGACGGCCGCGCCGTGAACGCGTTGGTCGAGACCAGAAGCCAAATGAGGCTCCCCTCTTCCGCCCGGCGGGGCGGGAGAGGGGCTGGGCACCGCTACCACCGCAGGCCACATTGCTTTGAATCGCACCCCGATCAAGGAACCCGCAGTCCAGGCTGTTGGTCGCGGTCGATTGCGGGTCACGCCCGCAATGACAAACTTCGTTCATGGCAGGGGCACCGCCTCCAACATGGCGCGCACCTGCTCGACCGAACCGCGCCCGGCGTCGCCGACCGGAATCATGCGGTGCGCCACGGTTTGCGGCAGTATGGTTTGCACGTCGTCGGGTGCCACGTAGTTGCGCCCGCTCAGGAGCGCTTGGGCCTTGGCGGCGCGAATGACGGCAATGCCGGCGCGTGGGCTCAGGCCCTGCAAAAACCAACGGCCCGAGCGGGTGGCGGCGATCAGGTCCTGCACGTAGGTCAGCAGGCTCTCGGCGGCGTGTACCGCCAGCACCTGCGCCTGCAGGTGCGCCAGTTCGGCGGCGTTGAGCAGCGGCGGCAACGCTTCCACCACGTGGCGCCGGTCTTGCCCGGTCAGCAGTTGGCGCTCGGAGGCGCGGTCGGGGTAACCCAAAGAGATGCGCATCAAGAAGCGGTCCAACTGCGACTCAGGCAGCGCGTAGGTGCCCAACTGGTCGTGCGGGTTCTGGGTGGCGATCACGAAAAACGGCGAGGGCAGGGCACGGGTTTCGCCCTCCACGCTGACCTGTTTTTCTTCCATCGCTTCGAGCAAGGCGCTTTGCGTCTTGGGGCTGGCGCGGTTGATCTCGTCGGCCAGCAGCACCTGCGCAAAGATCGGGCCGGGATGGAACACAAAGGCCTCTTTGCCGCGCTCAAAAATCGACACGCCCGACAGGTCGCTGGGCATCAGGTCGGAGGTGAATTGCACCCGCGAGAACTGCAGGCCAAAGGTGCGCGCCAGGGCGTGGGCCAGCGTGGTCTTGCCAACGCCGGGAACGTCCTCGATCAGCAGGTGGCCACCGGCCAACAGACAGGCCACGCAGTCCTGAATTTGTAAGGGTTTGCCAACAATGACCGTGTTAAGCTGATCAAGAATCGCTTTGAGCTTGGTTTGTGCGTCCATACGATGACGTTACCTTAAAAATTCGAGACACGGGTGCAGGCAGTGAACAAGACCGGATACTTTACCCACGGGGATTGCTGGAAACACGAAATGGGCGCCGGGCACCCCGAATGCCCGGAGCGCCTCGATGCCATCGAAGACCGCTTGCTGATCAGTGGTGTGGGCGATGCGCTGGAGCGACGCGACGCAGGGATCGCGTCATTGTCGGATATCGAGCTGGCGCATGGGCGCATGTTTGTGGCGGCGCTGCGTGGCCTCAGTGATGTGCTCAAGGAGGATATCCTGGCCGGCGGGCCGACCCACACCCAGGTCGACCCCGATACGTCCATGAACGTCAGTACCTGGGATGCCGCCTTGCGCGCTGCCGGTGCCGCGCTGGCGGCGACCGACGCGGTGATGGCCGGTGAGCTGGAAAACGCCTTTTGCGCGATTCGTCCACCGGGCCACCATGCCTGCCGCGACAAGGCGATGGGCTTTTGTTTCTTCAACAATGTTGCGATTGCCGCCAAGTACGCGCTGGAGCGCCATGGTCTCAAACGCGTGGCGATTGTCGATTTCGATGTGCACCACGGCAACGGCACGGAGGACATTGTGGCCGGGGACCAGCGTATCCTGATGGTGAGCTTCTTCCAGCACCCGTTCTACCCGATGGGGGGCACCTTCTCCAACGCCAGCAACCTGGTCAACCTGCCGGTGCCGGCCTACACCAAGGGTCCGGCGGTGCGTGAGCTGATCGAGGCCTCGTGGATTCCCCGGCTTGAAGCGTTCCGCCCCGAAATGATCTTCATCAGTGCGGGTTTCGACGCCCACCGCGATGACGATCTGGGTCAGATGGGACTGGTCGAGCAAGATTACGCCTGGATCACGGATCGCCTGAAGGACGTCGCCCGCCGGCATGCCAGCAAGCGCATCGTGTCCTGCCTCGAAGGGGGCTACAACCTGAGCGCCCTGGCGCGCAGTGTGGAGGCCCATATCAGGGTACTGGCCGATGTCTGACACCACCGATCCTGTTCTGCTGCACGCGCGCGACGGGCGCGGCGTGCACACCCTCACCCTCAACACCCCCAAGGCCTTCAATGTCCTGAGCGAAGCCATGCTGGCCGCCATGCAGACCGCGATCGATGCGGTGGCGGCCGACTCCACTGCCCGCGTAGTGGTTATTGCCGCCAACGGGCGCGCCTTTTGCGCTGGCCACAATCTCAAGGAGATGCGCGCCCACAGCGACATGGCGTATTTCCAGAAGCTGTTTGCCGACTGCAGCCGCATGATGCTGGCCCTGCAGAACTTGCCGGTGCCGGTGATCGCCCGCGTGCAGGGTCTGGCCACCGCGGCAGGTTGCCAACTGGTGGCGCAGTGCGATCTGGCCGTGGCCGCCAGCACCGCCACCTTTGGCGTCAACGGCATTGATGCGGGTCTGTTCTGCGCGACACCCAGCGTGCCCCTGGTGCGCAACATCGCACCGAAGCAGGCGATGGAGATGCTGCTCACCGGCGAATTCATCAACGCCGAACAGGCCATGGCGCGCGGCCTGGTGAACCGGGTGGCAGGGCCCGATGCGCTGGACGCTGAGCTGGAAAAACTGCTGCTGGCCATTCTGGCGCGGCCGCGCGAGGCCATGGCACTGGGCAAGGCCTGCTTTTACCGGCAACGCGAAGTCGGCATTGCCGCCGCTTACCAATTGGCGGGCCAGACCATGGCCTGCAATATGGTGCATGAGGTGGCGCAAGAGGGCGTTCAGGCCTTCATTGAGAAGCGAAAACCCAACTGGTCCTGATGCCTGTGATGCGAGTTCAAACCATACCGCTTAGCCGCATCAAGGACCTGGAGGGCTGGGTGGCCGCACTGACCCAACCCACTGCCCTGATGGAGCTGGCGAGCCTGCTGCTGTGCGTGGGCCTGGCGTGGACCATGGTCTGGCTGCTGCGCCGGGCTTTGGGGGCCAGCGATCGCAAGTCGATCCTGTTCGGGCAACGGCTGGTGGATGGGGTGTTGTTTCCGGTGCTGCTCTTGTGCCTGGCCTACGCCGCGCGCGCCCTGATGGCGCGCTGGGTGCCCTTGGCGGTGTACCAGATTGCGATACCGGTACTGGTGTCGCTAGTGGTGATCCGCATCGGTGTCAAGGTGCTGCAGGCCGCCTTTGCCGAGACGCCGCTGGTGCGCCTGCTGGAGCGCACTATTTCCTGGCTGGCCTGGGGCGCGGTGGTGCTGTGGGTCAGTGGCCTGTTGCCCATCATTCTGGAAGAACTCGATCAGGTGCACTGGAAAGTCGGCGGCGCCAGCCTGTCGGTGCGCACCATCATCGAGGGCACTCTCACGGCCGGCGCGGTGCTGTTGTTCACGCTGTGGATTTCCGCCGCCATCGAGGCGCGTTTGCTGCGCTCCGCCACGGGCGGTGAACTGTCCTTGCGCAAGGCGCTGAGTAACGCTACCCGCGCGGTGCTGATGTTTGTTGGCCTGTTGCTGGCCCTGTCAACCGTGGGCATTGATCTGACCGCCCTGTCGGTGCTGGGCGGCGCCATTGGCGTTGGGGTCGGTTTTGGCCTGCAGAAGCTCGCCGCCAACTACGTGTCGGGTTTTGTCATCCTGGCCGAACGCAGCATGCGCATTGGCGACAGCGTGCGGGTCGATGGCTTTGAAGGCTGCATCACGCAGATCAATGCGCGCTACACGGTGGTGCGCTCGGTGGCGGGGCGTGAATCGATTGTGCCCAATGAAATGCTGATCACCCAGCGGGTCGAAAACCTGTCCCTGGCGGACTCTCACGTCTGGCAATCGACCGTTGTGTCGGTAGCCTACGCTAGCGATGTCGAACTGGTGCAGCGCCTGCTGCTGCAATGCGCGGTGGCCCAGCCGCGTGTCGTGCGTGAGCCCGCGCCAGCGGCGATGTTGAGCAGTTTTGGCGCGGACGGACTGGAGTTCACGGTGGGGTATTGGATCGCCGATCCGCAAAACGGCTCGTTGGGTCTGAAGTCGGCCATCAATGTAGCGATACTGAAGGCGCTACGCGCGCACCAGATCGAGATCCCCTACCCGCAGCGCGTGGTTCACACGAAAGCCGCCGTCCCTACTTCATGAAGGACGGTAGCCATAGGCTCAGGCCTGGCACAAACAGCAGAATCAGCAGGGTCAGGC
>JAUXWC010000221.1 GCA_030685025.1 Rhodoferax sp. | reverse complement strand
TGCCGGATCTGGTGCGCCAGGTGATCGAGCGCACGCCGCAAATGCCACTGATGCTGCAGGAGAACTTCACCGTCAAGCTGCTGGAGATGCTGCGCACCGGCGAGATCGATTGCGCCATCCTGGCCGAGCCCTTCCCGGATGCTGGCCTGGCGCTGGCGCCCTTGTACGACGAGCCCTTCTACGCGGTGGTGCCGGTCACGCATCCGCTGGCGAAGCACAACACCGTCACCACCGAGGCGCTCAAGCTCGAAACCATGCTGCTGCTGGGCAGTGGCCACTGCTTTCGTGACCATGTGCTCGAAGTCTGCCCGGAGTTCGCCCGCTTCTCCAGCAACGCCGAGGGCATTCGCAAGAGCTTCGAGGGTTCCTCGCTGGAGACCATCAAACACATGGTGGCGGCGGGCATGGGCGTGACCCTGGTGCCGCGTCTGAGCGTGCCCAAGGAGGCGCTGGCCGACAAGCCCCGGCGTAAGCGCGACGAGGATGCCTACGTCAAATACCTGCCCTTTGCCGGCGACCCACCGACCCGGCGCGTGGTGCTGGCTTGGCGGCGCAGCTTTACCCGCTATGAGGCCATTGCGGCGCTACGCAATGCCATTTACGCCTGCGAGCTGCCGGGCGTGACCCGGTTGTCATAGCGAAATATGCTTGGTTTACAGCGCTGTATTAGGTTTTAAGCTATAAAATACATAGCAATCTGTTAACGTTGACCGGCGCGCCGTGAACCGAGTTCCTCTCTACCTTGATTTGATCCGCTGGGATCGCCCCGCCGGTTGGTTGCTGCTTTTGTGGCCCAGTCTGTCGGCGCTGTGGGTGGCCTCGCATGGCTGGCCTGGCTGGCATCTGCTGACGGTGTTTGTGTTGGGCACCATCCTGATGCGCAGCGCCGGGTGCTGTCTTAACGACGTGGCGGATCGGGAGTTCGATCGCCATGTCAAGCGCACCGCGCAGCGCCCGGTGACCCGTGGCGCCTTGACGCCCAGGCAGGCCTTGTTCTTTGGTGCCGTCTTGGCGCTGTTGGCATTCGGCTTGGTTTTAACGGTCAACCGCGCAGCGGTGATATGGTCGTTCGCCGCGCTTGCGGTGGCGGTGGTCTACCCCTACGCCAAGCGTTTCTTTGCCATGCCGCAGGCGGTGCTGGGAGTGGCGTTCAGCTTTGGTATTCCGATGGCTTTTGCTGCCGTGCAGTCACAGGTTCCGCCGTTGGCTTGGTTGCTGCTGGTTGGCAACCTGTTCTGGGTATTGGCCTACGACACCGAATACGCCATGGTGGACCGTGATGACGATCTGAGGATCGGCATGAAGACTTCGGCCATCACGCTGGGGCGCTTTGATGTGGCAGCGATCATGGGGTTCTATGCGTTGCACCTGGGCTTATGGGCCTGGGCACTTGCAGCGCGTGAACTGGGCGCGGCGTTTGCCCTGGGCTTGGCATTGGCGGCGGCGCAGGCGCTGTGGCACGGCACGCTGATCCGACACCGCCAGCGCGATGGCTGTTTCAAGGCCTTTCGTCTCAACCATTGGCTGGGTTTCTGCGTGTTCGCGGGCATTGCACTCAGTTACGCCCTGAAATAGAAAAACCGCTTGGGTCGAGCGGCTTCTTTGACGTGCGCCGGTGCGGCGGGCGCCGGGGTGTGGCGATCAGTTGGACTTCTTTGCCGCAGCCTTTTTGGTCTTCTTCTTGGCCTTCTTCTTGGCCTTGGCTTTGGGTTTCGCCTTGGCCTTGGTCTTGGCAACTGCGCCTACTTTGCCGTCTTGGGCTGCAGGCGCGGTCTGCGCCGAGGCTGAAGTGGAGATGACGCTCAAGGGTGCGGCCAGCAAGGCGGCGCTGATCAAGGCTGCAAGCAGTTTTTTCATGGAAATAACCCGTGTGGAAGTACGTTGAAAGAAGGCGCGTCAAGCGGCAGCGCGCCCAACTGCTTGTTTAACGCCCGGCAAGACGTACGCGTTGACCCAGTGTTCAAAGTCTGGCCGTTTCTTGACGCCCAGGACGCCGTCGTGGCCTGCAAGCCGAGTCATGTGCCGCCAAACTCATCACCCATTTCCTTGGCGCGGCGCCGGGCCGCATGCATGGCCCGCACGAAACGGGTCTTGACCTCGTCATCCTCCAGGGACGAGATGGCGGCGTGGGTCGTGCCGCCCTTGGAGGTGACACGGGCGCGCAGGATTTCGGGGGGCTCATTGGATGAATGGGCCAATTCGCCGGCGCCAATAAAGGTGGCCATGGCGAGTTTGTAGGCCTGGTCACGCGTCAGTCCCATTGCAGAGCCGGCGTCGATCATGGCCTCCATGAAATAGAACACGTAGGCAGGGCCCGAGCCCGACAAGGCCGTGACCGCGTCGAGTTGCACTTCGGCGTCCAGCCAAAGAAGCTGTCCAGTAGGTGCAAGCACTTTCTCGATCCGGGCCTTTTCGTCCGCTTGCACGGCGGGTCGTGCGTACAGCGCGGTGATGCCTTTGCCGATCAGCGCGGGGGTGTTGGGCATGGCGCGCACCACCCGTTCAGAGGCGACCCAGCGGGCAATGCTGTCGCTGCGGATGCCGGCGGCCACGCTCAAGTGCAAGGCGTTCTTGGTATGAAAACGCACCTGCAAGGCGGCTTCGCGAAAGGTCTGTGGCTTGATCGCCCAGACCACCACCGACGCTTGCGTCAAGACCGCGCCTGGCTGCGCCTGGGCGGTGATCCCGTAGAGTGACTTGAGCTGCGCCTGGGGCTCGGCGTAGGGCTCGACCACATCAATGTCATTGGCCGGGGTGCCCTGCTTGATCAGGCCGCCGATGATGGCGCCCGCCATGTTGCCGCCGCCAATAAATGCAATTCGCTCACCCATGTTGTCCCCTGTGGATTCGGTCGGGCCAAGCCTGTGGCCAAGCTGGGAGTCTAAACAATTGCCAGGCGGCCAGTGCGCCCAAGTCCTTGTCACAGGGTGGTTTGGCGCACCGCGTGCTCCCACCGTGCCATCAGGCTGGCGGCGCGTTCGGTACCCATGGTGGGCAGGAAGCGCCGCTCGGCGCGCCACAGCGCGCTGAGCTCGTCGGTGTTTTGGTACACGCCGGAGGCCAGGCCGGCCAGGTAGGCGGCACCCAGCGCGGTGGTCTCGGTCACGGCCGGACGAATCACCGGAATGCCCAGTAGATCGGCCTGGAACTGCATCAGCAAGTCGTTGACACAGGCGCCACCGTCAACCCGCAGTTCAGCCACCGCTGCACCACCGGCCTCGACCGCGTCGCGACTCATCGCCAGCAGCAGGGCGGCACTCTGGTAGGCAATGCTTTCCAGCGCGGCGCGCGCAATGTGGGCCACGGTGCTGCCGCGGGTCAGGCCGGTGATGGTGCCGCGGGCATCCGGTTTCCAGTAGGGCGCGCCCAGCCCGGTAAAGGCCGGCACCACGATCACCCCGCCCGAATCCGGCACGCTTTGGGCCAGTGCCTGCACCTCGCCGCTGCCCTGTATGGCGTGTAAGCCGTCGCGCAGCCACTGCACCACCGCGCCGCCCACAAAGACGCTGCCTTCCATGGCGAACTCGGCTTGTGCCGTGGGCTGCGCCGCGCTGGTGGTGATCAGGCCGTTGTGCGAGGTCTGAAAGTGCGTGCCGGTGTGCATCAGCATGAAGCAGCCGGTGCCATAGGTGTTCTTGAGCATGCCGGCCTTGAAACAAGCCTGCCCAAACAAGGCGCTTTGCTGGTCACCGGCCACGCCGCCGATCACAATCGGGTGGCCCAGCAGCTCGGGCGCCAGTTCACCATACAACGCGCTGGAGGGTTTGACGCTGGGCATCAGGCTGGCAGGAATGTCCAGCGCCTTCATTAACTCGTCGTCCCACTGGTTGGTGTGCACGTTGAAGAGCATCGTGCGCGACGCATTGCTGACGTCGGTGGCATGCACCACGCCCTGGGTAAGGCACCAGATCAGCCAACTGTCCACCGTGCCAAAGGCCAGCTCGCCATTGGCGGCTTGCTGTCGGGCGCCGGGCACGTGGTCCAGGAGCCACTTGAGCTTGGTGCCTGAGAAGTAAGCATCCACCAGCAGGCCGGTCTTGGCCTGGATGGTCTCGGCCAGTCCGCGTTCACGCAGCGCGACGCAGGTTGGCTCGGCGCGCCGGTCCTGCCAGACGATGGCGTGATGGATCGGCAGGCCGGTGCGGCGGTTCCACACCACCGTGGTTTCACGCTGGTTGGTGATGCCGATGGCGCGGACCTGGCTGGCCTCGATGCCAGCCTTGGCCAGGGCCTCGCGCGCGGTGGTTAATTGCGTGCGCCAGATCTCCTGCGGGTCGTGTTCGACCCAGCCGGGTTGCGGATAGATCTGGGCCAGCTCCATTTGCGCCTGGGCTACGACCTGACCCTTGGCGTCAAACACGATGCTGCGTGAACTGGAGGTGCCCTGGTCCAGGGCGAGCAGATAGGTCATGGGGGTGTGGTGTCAGTGCGTCGGGTGGGGATTGAAATTACCTGACCTTGTACACGCCGGGCCGGGTCGGCGCAAGGGCTTCAGTCCGGGGCCACTTCGTAGCGCACCTGGGCCTGCGCCAGCAAAGTAGGAAAGGGCTCCGGTGGCGGCGCATCGGTAAACAGCCGGTCGATCTGAGACAGGGTGGCCACCTCCACCATCGCGGGGCGGTTGAACTTGCTGCAGTCGGCGGCCAACCAAACCTCGCGGGCATGCGAAATGATGGTTTGCGAGACCTTGACCTCGCGGTAGTCGTAGTCCCGCAGGGTGCCGTCGGCCTCGATACCGGAGATGCCAATCAGCGCGATATCAACCCGGAACTTGCGAATGAAGTCCACCGCCGCCTCCCCCACGATGCCGCGGTCGCGCCCGCGCACCACCCCGCCGACCACAATCACCTCGCTGCGCGCATTGGTGCTGAGGATATTGGCCACATTCAGGTTGTTGGTGATGACCCGCAAGCCCGAGTGCGACAGCAGCGCGCGGGCGATCGCCTCGGTGGTGGTGCCGATGTTCAGGATCAGCGAGCAGTCGTTGGGAACGGCGGCAGCCACCGCACGGGCAATGCGCGCCTTGCCCTCGGCGTTGAGGCTTTCGCGCTGCTGGTGGGCAATGTTCTCGATGGTGGAGCCGGGCGTGCGCACGCCGCCGTGAAAGCGCTTGAGCAGGCCCTCGTCAGCCAGTCGTTGCACATCGCGTCGCACGGTTTGCAGGGTGACGTCCAGCTTCTCGGCCAGTTCTTCCACGGTCACCGAACCCTGGGCCTGAACCACGCTTAGCAAGGTGAGCTGTCTCGGATTGGGGTTCATTGGGTTCTGGGAACTGGTGGCTGATTTGTGTCCAAGAACTGTAAAACGAAAGAAAGAGAACCAATATAGGGTAACCACTAGGTTTAAACGAGTTAAAACGAACAATAATTCGCGAATTCGAAAATAGTCCGGTTTTGAACGAACGTAGCAAAGGTGGCGTGATGCAGTTGGCTCTTGAGGGCATCAGCAAGAAGGTTGGCGCGCAGTCATGGTTGTACGACATGAGCCTTGCGCCGCGCACTGGCGCGGTGACGGTGCTGCTCGGCGCCACGCAGGCGGGCAAGACCAGCCTGATGCGGGTCATGGCTGGCTTGGATGTGCCCACCACTGGCCGCGTGCTGGTGAACGGCCACAACGTGGTGGGCGTGCCGGTGCGTGCGCGCAACGTGGCCATGGTCTACCAGCAGTTCATCAATTACCCGTCCCTGCGGGTGCGGGACAACATTGCCTCGCCGCTGAAGCTGCGTGGCGAGCGCAACATCGAACAGCGGGTGCGGGAGTTGGCTGAGAAGCTGCACATCGAAATGTTCCTGGACCGCTACCCGGCCGAGCTCTCCGGCGGCCAGCAGCAGCGCGTGGCCCTGGCCCGCGCCCTGGCCAAAGGCGCGCCTTTGATGTTGCTGGACGAACCGCTGGTCAACCTGGACTACAAATTGCGTGAGGAACTGCGCGAGGAATTGAGCGCGCTGTTTGCCTCGGGCGACTCCACCGTGGTCTATGCCACCACCGAGCCGGGCGAGGCGCTGCTGCTAGGGGGCTATACCGCCGTCATGGATGCGGGCGAACTGCTGCAGTATGGCCCCACCGCCGACGTGTTTCACAAACCTCAATCTTTGCGCGTGGCGCGCGCCTTCAGCGACCCGCCGATGAACTTGTTGCCGGCAACCGTCAACGCCGGCGATGTGCAACTGCTGGGCGGCGCGTCGGTGCGCTTGGCCGTGCCGCCGAGCGCGTCGCGTGAACTGACCGTTGGCCTGCGTGCCAGCGCCCTGCGCGTGACTGCGGCGCCAGGCGACGTGGTGCTGCACGGGACGGTGGAACTGGCGGAGATCTCCGGCTCGGATACCTTTGTTCATGCGGACACGCCGGTCGGTGAAGTGGTGGCCCAATTGACAGGTGTGCATTACTTCGACCTCGGGTCGGCGATCACCCTTTACTGCGAGCCGGCGCAGATGTATGTGTTTGACCGCGAGGGGGCGCTCTTGCTGGCCCCGGTTCGCGGCGGAGGGCGTTGAGATGGCGCGGATTGAACTGGACCTGGCCCATGCCTACAGGCCCAACCCCAAGCAGGACAGCGACTTCGCCCTGCTGCCGCTGCGCATGACCTTTGAAGATGGCGGCGCCTACGCGCTGCTCGGGCCGTCGGGCTGCGGCAAGACAACTCTGCTGAACATCATGTCCGGCCTGCTGGTGCCCTCGCAGGGAAGCGTGCGTTTTGACGGCCGGGATGTCACCCGCCACACCCCCGAAGCGCGCAACATTGCGCAGGTGTTTCAATTTCCGGTGGTTTACGACACCATGACCGTGGCCGAGAACCTGGCGTTTCCGCTGCGCAACCGCAAGGTCTCCAAAGAACAGATCACCAAGCGCGTCGGCGAGATCGCGGAGATGCTGGAAATGAGTGGCCAACTCAACCAGCGCGCGGCGGGTCTGTCGGCCGACGCCAAACAGAAGATCTCACTTGGCCGGGGTTTGGTCCGCTCGGATGTGTCGGCCGTATTGTTTGATGAACCCCTGACGGTGATCGACCCGCACCTGAAGTGGCAACTGCGGCGCAAACTCAAGCAGATTCACCACGAACTCAAGCTGACCCTGATCTACGTGACCCACGACCAGGTCGAGGCCCTGACCTTTGCCGACCAGGTGGTGGTGATGACGCGCGGACGCGCGGTGCAAGTGGGCTCGGCGGCCGACCTGTTCGAGCGACCCAGCCACACGTTCGTGGGCCACTTCATCGGTTCGCCGGGCATGAACTTCCTGCCAGCACAGGCACATGGCGGCATGGTGCATGTTGCTGGCGTGGCCTTGCCGCTGCCGTCGGGGCGAATGTTGTCCGACGGAGAACTCAAGCTGGGGGTGCGTCCCGAGTACGTCGAGCTGGTCCCGCCAGGCACAGCGGGCTCCCTGCCGGTTACCGTGTCGCGGATTCAGGATGTAGGAACCCATGTGATGCTGAGTGCCGACATCGCCGGGCAGACGCTGAAGGCGCGCCTGTCGTCCGATGCTGCGCAGATTGCGCCGGGCGAGAGCGTGCACCTGAAAGTGATGGGCGAGCACACCTGCTTCTACCGCAATGAGGAGATCGTGCCATGAGCGTCACCACCAAGCCGGTCAACCAGAAGGCCTGGTTCCTGATCCTTCCGGTACTCCTTTGTGTTGCTTTCTCGGCGATCATGCCCTTGATGACGGTGGTGAACTACTCCGTGCAGGACATCATCTCGCCGGAGCGGCGGGTGTTTGTCGGCACCGAGTGGTTTGCCGCCATCATGCGCGACGAAGAACTCCATGGCGCGCTGTGGCGGCAACTCAAGTTCTCGCTCGCGGTGCTGGCGGTGGAACTGCCCCTGGGCATCATGTTGGCCTTGTCGATGCCGGCGCAGGGCTGGAAGGCATCAGTGGTGCTGGTGATTGTGTCGCTGTCCCTGCTGATTCCCTGGAACGTGGTGGGCACCATCTGGCAGATTTTTGGCCGTACCGACATTGGCCTGATGGGCGCTGCGCTGCAGGGCCTGGGCATCGAGTACAGCTACACCGGCAATGCCAGCCACGCCTGGATCACCGTGCTGGTGATGGATGTGTGGCATTGGACACCTTTGGTGGCCTTGCTCGCATACGCCGGTTTACGCTCCATCCCGGATGCCTACTACCAGGCCGCCAGCATCGATGGCGCCAGCAAGCTCGACGTCTTCTGGTACGTGCAACTGCCCAAGATGCGCGGCGTCTTGATGATCGCCGTCTTGCTGCGCTTCATGGACAGCTTCATGATCTACACCGAACCTTTTGTGTTGACCGGCGGCGGGCCGGGTAATTCGACCACCTTCTTGTCGCAGTTCTTGACGCAGAAGGCGGTTGGGCAGTTTGACCTTGGCCCCGCAGCGGCGTTTTCCTTGATTTACTTCCTGATCATCTTGCTGCTGTGCTTCATTCTGTACAACTGGATGCAGCGGGTCGGCACCCAATCGAAGGAGGGTGGTCATGCATAGCGCACGGTTTCAAAAACGCAGCGTGTTCCTGCTGCTGTACATTGTTTTTGCCTTGTTGCCCATCTACTGGATGGTCAACATGTCGTTCAAGACCAATAGCGAGATCCTGGTCAGCTTCTCCTTGTTCCCACAGCATTTCACCTGGGACAACTACAAGACCATCCTGACCGACGTCTCGTGGTACTCGGGCTATATCAACAGCCTGATTTACGTCGGCATCAACACGGTGATTTCGATCACAGTGGCGCTGCCGGCGGCCTATGCCTTCTCTCGCTACAGCTTCCTGGGCGACAAACATGTGTTCTTCTGGTTGCTGACCAACCGCATGACGCCGCCGGCCGTCTTCTTGTTGCCCTTCTTTCAGCTCTACACCACCGTTGGTTTGATGGACACCCATATTGCCGTGGCCTTGGCGCACCTTTTGTTCAACGTGCCGCTGGCGGTCTGGATTCTGGAGGGCTTCATGAGCGGCATTCCGCGCGAGATTGACGAGACTGCCTACATCGACGGTTACTCGTTTCCACGCTTCTTCATCCGGATTTTTCTGCCGCTGATCAAGGCCGGTGTGGGCGTGGCCGCGTTCTTTTGCTTCATGTTCAGTTGGGTCGAGCTACTGCTGGCGCGCACGCTGACCAGCGTCAATGCCAAGCCAATCGTGGCAACCATGACCCGCACCGTCTCGGCGTCAGGCATGGACTGGGCCACGCTGGCGGCGGCGGGGGTGCTAACGATCGTGCCTGGCGCCGTGGTGATCTGGTTCGTGCGCAATTACATCGCCAAGGGTTTTGCGATGGGGCGGGTGTAACGGCGATGAGCAAGCAGTCCGTTTGTCGCACGGCGTCCCGCAAGGCGCGTTTTGGAGGAGCAAACCATGTTTGAGTGGATGGCCTGGACCATGCCGGTGGCGGTCTTCTTTTCCTGCATCGTGTTGATGCTGGTAGGCATGACGGTGTGGGAGATCAAGTCTCCCACGGTGTTGCGGCGGGGCTTTCTGCCGCTGGAGACCACGCGCGGTGACCGCTTGTTCATCGGCTTGCTGTCGGCGGCCTACCTGAACCTGATGTTTGTTGGCATCAGTGGCAAGTTGGTCGGTTGGCTGGCGCTGGAGCGCGAGCCTTCCATTTGGATCAGTTTTGTGCTGTCCATGGGCTTGTTGGCGCTGATCGTGCGCAAGGGCTAGCGTTTCGTTCGCAGGTATCAAGGATCGGCTCGTTTCCCCCTGGAGCCGTACCAGCCTTTACCACAGGGGTTATTCAAATCTGAGGAGATTGACCATGAAGTTGCGGTATTCCGTATTGACGGTGGCGATAGGCTGCGCGTTGGCCAGCCAGGGTTGGGCTGACGAAGCCGCGGCCAAGAAGTGGATCGACAACGAGTTTCAGCCTTCGACACTGTCCAAGACGCAGCAGGCAGCCGAGTTGAAGTGGTTTATCGATGCCGCCAAGAAGCTCCAGGCCAAAGGCGTGAAGGAAATCTCGGTGGTCTCCGAGACCATCACGACCCATGAATACGAGTCCAAGACGCTGGCCAAGGCGTTTGAGGAAATCACCGGCATCAAGGTCAAGCATGACTTGATTCAGGAGGGCGATGTGGTCGAAAAGCTGCAGACCTCGATGCAGTCGGGCAAGTCGATTTACGATGGCTGGATTACCGACTCGGATCTGATCGGCACCCACTACCGCTACGGCAAGGTCATGAACCTGACCGACTACATGGCCGGCGCGGGCAAGGAATTCACCAATCCGGGCCTGGACCTGAAAGACTTCATCGGCCTGAGCTTCACCACCGGACCCGACAAGAAGCTCTACCAGTTGCCCGACCAGCAGTTTGCCAATCTGTACTGGTTCCGCGCTGACTTGTTTGCCCGACAGGACCTGAAGGACAAATTCAAAGCCAAATTCGGCTATGACCTGGGCGTGCCGCTTAACTGGAGCGCCTACGAAGACATCGCCGAGTTCTTCACCAACGATGTGAAGAGCATTGACGGCAAGCCGATCTACGGCCACATGGATTACGGCAAAAAAGACCCCTCGCTGGGCTGGCGTTTTACCGACGCCTGGCTGTCGATGGCGGGAACGGCTGATATTGGCATTCCCAATGGCAAGCCGGTGGACGAGTGGGGTATTCGTGCCTCGGCCGATGGTTGCACACCGCAGGGCGCATCGGTGGCGCGTGGCGGTGCCACCAATTCCCCGGCAGCGGTTTATGCCTTGACCAAATACATCGACTGGATGAAGAAGTATTCACCCAAGGAAGCCATCGGCATGACCTTTGGTGAAGCCGGCCCGGTGCCGGCGCAAGGGCAGATTGCGCAGCAGATCTTTTGGTATACCGCCTTCACGGCCGACATGGTCAAGCCCGGTCTGCCGGTTGTGAATGCGGATGGCACACCCAAGTGGCGCATGGCTCCCGGACCGAATGGGCCGTACTGGAAACAGGGTATGCAAAATGGCTACCAGGACGTGGGTTCGTGGACCTTCTTCAAGGGCCACGACGCGAACAAGGTCGCGGCCGCCTGGCTTTACGCCCAGTTCGTGACGGCGAAGACAACGTCGCTGAAGAAGACGATGGTGGGTCTGACACCGATCCGCGAAAGCGACATTCGCTCGGACGCGATGACCGCGATGGCGCCCAAGCTCGGCGGGCTGGTGGAGTTCTACCGCAGCCCGGCGCGTGTCGCATGGACGCCCACCGGGACCAACGTGCCCGACTACCCCAAGCTGGCACAGCTCTGGTGGAAGAACGTGGCAGTGGCGGTGACTGGCGAGAAGACACCCCAGGCCGCCATGGACAACCTGGCCAATGAGATGGACGATGTGATGGCGCGGCTGGAGCGCGCCGGAATGGCCGTTTGCCCGCCCAAGCTCAATGCTAAGCAAGACCCTTCCAAGTGGTTGAGTGACAAGGGTGCACCGTGGGCCAAGCTGGCCAACGAGAAGCCAAAGGGGGAGACCATCGCCTATGACGCCTTGTTGAACGCCTGGAAGGCCGGAAAAGCGCGCTAGGCACTGCATTGACATTGCCAATGCATGAACAGGTGGCCGTGTGAGCAGCTTTGCCGCACGGCTTTTTTCTTGTGACCAGCCTGGTGGGGCGCGTACAAGCCTCCCCAGAGCGGTCGAATTGCCGAGAGTCCTGAAACATGGTCAATGAAACTCAGCCCAGCTTGACGCATCGCCCAACCCTGATGGCGCGCCTGGCCGAGAATCGCCAGTACGACCTGGCCGTTGTAGGCGGCGGGGCGACCGGGCTCGGTGTGGCGCTGGATGCCGCCGCGCGTGGTTTTAGCGTGGTGTTGGTGGAGTCGCATGACTTTGCAAAGGGCACCTCATCGCGTGCCACCAAGCTGGTGCATGGAGGGGTGCGCTACCTCGCGCAGGGCAATATCGCCTTGGTCCGGGAAGCGCTGCGCGAGCGCACCACGCTGCTCGACAACGCGCCGCACCTCGCGCAGCCACTGCCCTTCATCATGCCCTCCTACAAGTGGTGGGAAACCCCGTTCTATGGAATCGGGCTGAAGATGTACGACGCCTTGGCGGGCAAGGCCGGCTTGGGCCGGACCGAGTTTCTCACCAGGAGTGAAACCCTGAGCTTGTTGCCAACTGCTCTGCCCGATGGCCTGCGGGGTGGCGTCAAGTATTGGGATGGGCAGTTCAATGACGCCAGACTGGCCTTGGCGCTGGCGCGCACCGCGGCGAGCCGTGGCGCCTTGCTGTTGAACTACTGCCGCGCGTCCGACCTTCACTACCAGGGCGGCAAAGTGGCGGGGCTGGTGTGTGAGGACACCCAAAGCGGCCAAAGCTATCGCATCCAGGCCCGATGCGTGGTCAATGCGGCAGGGGTGTGGGTCGACGAACTGCGACAAAAAGACGGGGCCGCCAACGGCGGCGACGGCCGGCGCCCGACCAAGCCGATGGTGGCGCCGAGCCAGGGTGTGCACATGGTGGTTGATCGCGAGTTCCTGGGTGGTGACGTGGCGTTGATGGTGCCCAAGACCGCAGATGGGCGCGTGTTGTTCGCCGTGCCTTGGTTGGGCAAGGTCATTCTGGGTACGACCGACACACCTCGCAACGATCTGGCTCGCGAGCCGCTGCCGTTCAAGGAAGAGGTGGACTTCATCCTGAACGAATCGGCGCGCTATCTGCGCCGCGCACCAACACGCGCCGACGTCAAGAGTGTCTGGGTCGGGCTGCGGCCCTTGGTCAAACCGCAGGACGACGACGGCGACGATACCAAGGGCCTGAGCCGGGAGCACACCGTGCTGGTGAGCCGCAGCGGATTGGTCACGGTGACCGGCGGCAAGTGGACCACGTACCGCGCCATGGCCGAGGACGTTTTGCGCCGTTGCGCCGACAAGGGCTTGCTGGAGCGTCGAAAGGATGGCGTCACCACGCATTTAAGGTTGCTCGGCGCGCCCGAAAAGGGGGCCTCGGTCCAGTCCATTTGCCGACCGCCCGGGCTTCATTCGTACGGCAATGAGCAGGACTGGGTGATGGCGCTGCCGGGTGCGCAGGTTACGCTCTGCGATGGATTGACGGAGGCGATGGTTCGCTTTGCTGCCCGGTGCGAATATGCCGTTACGGTTGAAGATGTCCTGGCGCGACGCTCGCGATTGTTGTTCCTGGATGCTCGCCTGGCGGGCGCGTTGGCGGGACGTGTGGGCCAGATCCTTCTGGAGGAGACCGACCTGGATCCGGATGTCGACGCCTTCCAGGCGTTGGCGCATCACTACCTTCGACTACCGGCCTGATAACAGGTGTTGGACCGTAAGGCGGGCTTGTGAGTAAGTGCTTGCCATCGTGCCACCTAAGAGTGGCTGCCAACCGCCATTGGAGGTGAGCGCAAACTTGGGCTTGTGCGCGTCGGCTTGCAGGCGTGCCAGCCAGAACCCCGGTAGGCAATCGCTCAAAGCCGTTGACAGCGGCGAAATAGCTTGGCATAATAGTGGGCTTCGCTTGAAAAAGCATGAAGTATCCGCCTAACGGATGCATTGCAAGTGGTTTGCAGTGCTGACGACAGGCCCAAGACTGACTGGAACGAGGTTGATGGCTAGCGCAGGCTGGCTAACCGGGTTCTGGTGCAAGTTGGGAACAAACGAAATGATCCAGACTGAATCTCGACTAGAAGTTGCCGACAATACCGGCGCCAAGTCCGTCCTGTGCATCAAGGTGCTTGGCGGCTCCAAGCGGCGTTATGCAAGCGTTGGCGATATTATTAAAGTTAGCATCAAGGAAGCTGCTCCCCGTGGTCGCGTCAAGAAGGGCGAGATCTACAGTGCGGTGGTGGTGCGTACAGCCAAGGGTATCCGTCGCAGCGATGGCTCCCTGGTCAAATTCGATGGCAATGCAGCGGTGCTGCTTAACGCCAAGCTGGAGCCAATTGGCACCCGTATCTTTGGGCCCGTGACGCGTGAACTGCGTACCGAGAAGTTCATGAAGATCGTGTCGCTGGCTCCCGAAGTTTTGTAAGGAAGTGCCATGAATAAGATTCGCAAAGGCGACGAGGTCATCGTGCTCACCGGGCGCGATAAGGGCAAGCGCGGCAAGATCTCGCTGCGCAAGGATGACTCCCATGTATTGGTTGAGGGCATCAATCTGGTGAAGAAGCACACCAAGCCAAACCCCATGAAGGGCACGACTGGCGGCATCGTTGAAAAGGCCATGCCGATTCATCAGTCCAATGTGGCCATATTTAACGCAGCCACCGGCAAGGCTGATCGCGTCGGCATCAAGCTGTTGGCTGACGGCAAGCGCGTTCGCGTTTACAAGTCGAGTGGCGAAGAAATTAAGGTGGCATGAGCATGGCACGTCTGCAACAACACTATCGTGAAAAAGTCGCTCCCGAGCTGATGGCCAAGTTTGGCTACAAGTCGGTGATGCAGGTTCCCCGGCTGACCAAGATCACGCTCAACATGGGCGTGAGCGAGGCGGTGGCGGACAAGAAGGTCATGGACCATGCGGTCAGTGACTTGACCAAGATTGCGGGACAGAAGCCTGTGGTCACGATGTCCAAGAAAGCTATCGCGGGATTCAAGATCCGCGAAAACCAGGCCATTGGCTGCATGGTGACATTGCGTGGCGTGCAGATGTTTGAGTTCCTGGATCGCTTTGTGACGGTGGCGCTGCCCCGTGTGCGCGACTTCCGTGGTATCTCTGGTCGCGCCTTCGACGGCCGCGGCAACTACAACATCGGCGTCAAAGAGCAGATTATTTTCCCTGAGATTGAGTACGACAAGGTCGACGCCTTGCGTGGTCTCAATATCAGTATCACCACAACGGCCAAGACCGATGAAGAGTGCAAGGCACTGCTCGCGGGTTTCCGTTTCCCGTTCAAGAACTGAGGTGACCCGTGGCTAAAATGGCTTTAATTCAGCGCGAACTCAAGCGCGACAATCTGGTTGCCAAGTACGCGAAGAAACACGCGGAACTCAAAGGCATTGCCAATGACGCGAAACGCAGTGACGAAGAGCGCGCCGCAGCCCGTCTGGGCTTGCAGAAGCTGCCGCGCAATGCAAACCCGACGCGTCAACGCAACCGTTGTTCCATCACCGGTCGCCCCCGTGGCACGTTCCAGCATTTCGGTCTGGCGCGCGCAAAAATTCGTGAAATGGCTTTTGCTGGGGAAATCCCCGGCATCGTCAAGGCCAGCTGGTAAGCGGCAGGAGACCTGAACATGAGCATGAGTGATCCCATTGCTGACCTGTTGACCCGTATCCGCAACGCGCAAATGGTGGCCAAGACCACGGTTAGCGTGCCGTCTTCCAAAGTGAAGATCGCGATCGCGCAGGTGTTGAAAGACGAAGGCTACATCGATGGCTTCAAGGTCAAGACCGAAGACGGCAAGTCCGAACTCGAAATTGCCCTGAAGTACTACGCGGGTCGCCCCGTGATCGAGCGTATCGAGCGTGTCAGCCGCCCCGGCTTACGTGTTTACCGTGGCAGCGATGCCATTCCCCAAGTCCAGAACGGCCTCGGTGTGGCGATTGTCACAACCCCCAAGGGCGTGATGACTGATCGCAAGGCGCGCGCTACCGGTGTCGGTGGCGAAGTGCTCTGCTACGTCGCCTAAAGCGTGACATTGAGGAGAAACTGAAAATGTCCCGTGTAGGAAAAATGCCTGTGACCATTCCCCAAGGTGTGGATGTGTCACTCAAGGATGACCAGATCAGCGTCAAAGCGGCTGGCGGTGCACTGTCGTTGTCGCAAAGCGCCTTGGTCAAGGTCGTCAGCGATGCCGGCAAGTTGTCTTTTGTTCCGGCGAACGATTCCCGTGAGGCCGATGCCATGAGTGGCACGATGCGCCAGTTGGTCAACAACATGGTCTTTGGTGTCACCAAGGGTTTCGAGAAGAAACTCAGCTTGGTCGGCGTGGGTTACAAGGCGCAAGCTCAAGGCGCCAAGTTGAACCTGGCGGTTGGCTATTCGCACCCTGTCAACAAAGAGATGCCCGCTGGCATCGCCGTGGCAACCCCGACCCCGACAGAAATCGTGATCAAGGGCGCTGATCGTCAGCGCGTTGGTCAGGTGGCTGCCGAGATTCGTGCTATTCGTCCGCCCGAGCCCTACAAGGGCAAGGGTATTCGCTATGCGGACGAAAAGATCACGATCAAAGAAACCAAGAAGAAATAAGGAGCTGCATCATGTTGACCAAAAAAGAGCAGCGTCTTCGTCGGGCACGTCAGACCCGCATCCGCATAGCCTCGCAAGGCGTGGCGCGCCTGACCGTGAATCGTACCAACCTGCACATTTACGCCAGCGTTATTTCTGGCGACGGAGCCAAGGTCTTGGCTACTGCATCAACGGCCGAGGTCGAAGTGCGCAAGACATTGGGTGGTTCGGGCAAGGGCAGCAATGTGGCTGCCGCTCAACTCATTGGCAGGCGTGTCGCGGAGAGGGCCAAAGCCGCCGGCGTAGAGAAAGTTGCGTTTGACCGGGCTGGTTTTGCCTACCACGGTCGCGTCAAGGCGTTGGCCGATGCGGCGCGCGAAGCTGGCTTGCAGTTCTAAGCAGATCGGAAAACAGAATGGCTAAAGTACAAGCGAAGATGCAGGGTAAGGCTGAAGGGCCTGAAGACGGCCTGCGCGAAAAGATGATCGCGATCAATCGCGTCACCAAAGTGGTCAAGGGCGGCCGAATTCTCGGTTTTGCAGCCCTCACCGTGGTGGGTGACGGCGACGGTCGCGTTGGCATGGGCAAGGGCAAATCCAAAGAAGTGCCAGCCGCAGTGCAAAAGGCGATGGAAGAAGCCCGCCGCAACATGACCAAGGTGTCACTCAAGAATGGTTCGATTCACCACAAGGTGATGGGCCATCACGGTGCGGCCAACGTCATGATGGCGCCGGCGCCAAAGGGAACTGGCATCATTGCTGGCGGTCCGATGCGCGCGGTGTTCGAAGTCATCGGCATCACCGATATCGTGGCCAAGAGCCACGGTTCCACCAATCCTTACAACATGGTTCGTGCCACTCTGGACGCGCTCGCTCACGCCACTACTCCGGCAGACGTGGCGGCCAAGCGCGGCAAGACGGTCGAAGAACTCTTCGTCTAAGCGGGAGCTCTTGAATATGACAACCCAACAAACAGTCAAAGTCCAGTTGATTCGCAGCCCCATCGGTTGCAAGGAATCACACCGCGCCACGGTCCGCGGTCTGGGTCTTCGCAAGATCCGCAGCACGCGCGAACTGGTGGACACGCCAGAAGTCCGCGGCATGATTAACAAGATCAGTTATCTGGTCAAAGTGGTTTAAGAGGTTGACGATGGAACTCAATGGCATCAAGCCTGCTGACGGTGCAAAGCACTACAAGCGTCGCGTCGGTCGTGGCATCGGCTCCGGGCTCGGCAAGACGGCCGGTCGCGGTCACAAGGGTCAAAAGTCCCGTGCTGGCGGCTACCATAAGGTTGGCTTCGAAGGCGGTCAGATGCCTTTGCAGCGTCGTCTGCCCAAGCGTGGTTTCAAGTCGCAGTCCTTGCAGTTCAACGCCGAGATCACTTTGACCTCGTTGGAACGCCTTGGCGCGACTGAAGTGGATTTGTTGACGCTCAAGCAAGCGGGCTTGGTGGGCGAGTTGATCAAGGTTGTCAAGGTTATAAAAACCGGTGCATTGACCAAGTCCGTCAAGCTCACGGGCATTGGCGCGACAGCAGGTGCCAAGGCGGCCATCGAAGCGGTCGGCGGCAGCGTCGCCTGATGATCGGTTACCCGAAAGACATCACAAGTGGCCACTAACGCGACTCAACTGGCAAAAACAGGCAAATTCGGCGACCTGCGTCGTCGGCTGATGTTTTTGCTGCTCGCGCTGGTTGTGTACCGCGTTGGCGCGCACATTCCGGTTCCGGGAATTGACCCGGCGCAACTGCAGCAGTTCTTCAAGGGACAGCAGGGCGGCATCCTGGGCATGTTCAACATGTTCTCTGGCGGCGCATTGTCCCGGTTCACGATCTTTGCCTTGGGCATCATGCCCTACATTTCGGCGTCGATCGTGATGCAGTTGTTGACCTATGTTCTGCCAGCGTTCGAGCAGTTGAAGAAGGAGGGTGAGGCAGGTCGCCGCAAGATCACGCAGTACACCCGCTACGGCACCTTGGGCCTTGCGCTGTTTCAGTCGATGGGCATTGCCCTGGCGTTGGAGAGCTCCGCCGGATTGGTGATTTCACCTGGTTTCGGATTCCGGATGACGGCGGTGTTCACCTTGACCGCGGGGACCATGTTTCTGATGTGGTTGGGTGAACAAATTACTGAGCGGGGTCTTGGTAACGGCATTTCGATACTGATCTTTGCCGGTATTGCGGCCGGCTTGCCCAGCGCCATAGGTGGTTTGCTGGAGTTGGTGCGCACTGGCGCGATGAGTTATTTCGTGGCGTTGGTGATCATTGTGGCCGTGTGCGGTGTCACCTGGTTTGTGGTGTTTGTCGAGCGGGGGCAGCGCAAGATCCTGGTCAACTATGCCAGGCGGCAAGTTGGTAACAAAGTCTATGGTGGCCAGTCCTCGCATTTGCCGCTGAAGCTGAATATGGCGGGTGTGATCCCTCCGATTTTTGCTTCCTCGATCATTCTGCTGCCCGCGACGGTGGTGGGCTGGTTCAGCGCGGGTGAGTCGATGCGTTGGCTGAAGGATATCGCCAGCTCGTTGTCGCCAGGGCAACCAATCTACGTCATGTTTTATGCGGCGGCGATCATATTCTTCTGTTTCTTTTACACGGCACTGGTGTTCAACAGCCGTGAAACAGCGGACAACCTGAAGAAGAGCGGAGCCTTCGTTCCGGGCATTCGGCCGGGCGATCAAACCGCGAAGTACATTGACAAGATCCTGTTGCGCCTGACCTTGGCCGGCGCGATCTACATCACCGCAGTGTGTTTGTTGCCGGAGTTCCTGATCTTGAAGTACAACGTGCCCTTCTACTTCGGTGGCACCTCGCTTTTGATTATCGTTGTGGTGACCATGGATTTCATGGCACAGGTTCAGAATTACATGATGTCGCAGCAGTACGAGTCGCTGCTCAAGAAGGCCAATTTCAAGTCTTCTTAAGCGGTCGAGCGTTATGTCAAAAGACGATGTCATTCAGATGCAGGGTGAAGTGGTCGAGAACCTGCCCAATGCGACATTTCGCGTGAAGCTGGAAAACGGACACGTGGTGCTGGGACATATTTCGGGAAAGATGCGGATGCACTACATTCGCATCCTTCCGGGTGACAAGGTCACCGTTGAGTTGACGCCTTATGACTTGAGTCGAGCACGGATTGTGTTTAGGGCGAAGTAACAGTTTTAGGAGAATGAAATGAAGGTTTCGGCTTCGGTCAAAAAAATTTGCCGTAACTGCAAAGTAATCCGGCGTAAAGGTGTTGTGCGGGTGATCTGTACGGATCCCCGTCACAAGCAGCGTCAAGGTTAATTGCACGAGTTTTAGAGGACGAACATGGCACGTATCGCTGGCATCAATATTCCGCCGCATCAGCATTCCGAAATTGGCTTGACCGCCATCTTCGGTATTGGTCGCACCCGCGCTCGCAAGATTTGCGAAGCATGTGGCATTGCTTACTCCAAGAAGGTCAAAGACCTGACGGATGGAGACCTGGAGAAGATTCGCGACCAAATCGCCGCCTTCACCATCGAAGGTGACTTGCGTCGCGAGACGACGATGAACATCAAGCGATTGATGGACATCGGGTGTTACCGCGGTTTTCGCCATCGTCGCGGTCTGCCGGTGCGCGGTCAGCGCACCCGCACCAATGCACGTACCCGCAAGGGCCCGCGCAAAGCTGCTCAGGCACTCAAGAAATAACCGGTACTGAAAGACTACTATGGCAAAAGCTCCCGCCAATAACGCCGCGCAGCGCGTGCGCAAGAAAGTTCGCAAGAACGTTGCCGACGGCGTCGCACACGTTCACGCGTCTTTCAACAACACCATCATCACGATCACCGATCGGCAAGGCAATGCCTTGTCGTGGGCCTCGTCGGGTGGCCAGGGTTTCAAAGGCTCGCGCAAGTCCACGCCGTTTGCCGCGCAGGTCGCGTCCGAAGTGGCTGGCCGCGCTGCCGTTGAGCAGGGTATCAAGAATCTTGATGTTGAAATCAAAGGCCCTGGTCCCGGCCGCGAATCCTCGGTGCGCGCCTTGGCGGCACTGGGCATTCGCATCAACATGATCGCTGACGTGACGCCGGTGCCGCACAACGGCTGCCGCCCGCAAAAGCGTCGTCGTATCTAATTCGTTTCTCAACCAAGCCCACCGCCATTGACTCCGAGTTGATGGCTCCCGCAGCTCGCTGCGGCAGATGACAAAAAGGAAGTTCACGTGGCACGCTACCTCGGCCCCAAGGCCAAACTATCCCGCCGTGAAGGCACTGACCTGTTTCTGAAGAGCGCGCGTCGCTCGATCAGCGACAAGGCCAAATTTGATTCCAAACCTGGCCAACATGGCCGCACTTCCGGTGCCCGCACATCGGACTACGGTCTTCAGTTGCGCGAGAAGCAGAAGGTCAAGCGCATGTATGGCGTACTTGAAAAGCAGTTTCGCCGCTATTTCGAAGAAGCCGACCGTCGCAAGGGCAACACCGGTGCCAACCTCTTGTTCCTGCTGGAATCCCGCCTGGACAACGTGGTTTATCGCATGGGCTTTGGCTCCACACGTGCCGAGGCTCGTCAATTGGTGTCGCACAAGGCGCTGACGGTCAATGGTCAATGTGTCAACATTCCGTCTTACATGGTCAAGGCCGGTGATGTTGTTGCGCTGCGCGAGAAGTCCAAGAAGCAGAACCGCGTTGTCGAGGCGCTGCAATTGGCTCAACAGGTTGGCATGCCAGCCTGGGTCGAAGTGAACCATGACAAGGCTGAGGGCATCTTCAAGAGCATGCCGGACCGCGACCAGTTCGCCGCCGATGTCAACGAATCGCTGATCGTCGAGTTGTACTCGCGTTAATTCGTCGCGCCGAAAAATCGTTCCTGGAAGGCGGGCACCGCGTTCCAGGCGCTTCACCAGCCTTACCGGTGTAACGAGCCGGGGGTATTGAGAGGAAGTTTGAATGCAATCAAGTCTGTTGAAACCCAAAGCAATCAATGTCGAACAGCTCGGTCTGAACCGGGCTAAAGTTGTTCTGGAGCCGTTCGAGCGTGGCTACGGTCACACGCTCGGCAACGCCTTGCGTCGGGTTTTGTTGTCGTCCATGCCTGGCTACGCCGCGACGGAAGTCACCATTGCCGGCGTGCTGCATGAGTACTCGTCGATTGACGGCGTGCAGGAGGATGTGGTCAATATTCTCCTGAACCTCAAGGGCGTCGTGTTCAAACTGCATAACCGCGACGAGGTCACCCTGAGCCTTCGCAAAGACGGCGAAGGTCTGGTTGTTGCCAGCGATATCCAGACGCCGCATGATGTCGAGATCATCAATCCCGACCACGTAATTGCCCACCTCTCGCACGGTGGCAAGCTCGACATGCAGATCAAAATCGAAAAGGGGCGCGGATACGTGCCAGGCACGATGCGTCGTTACGGCGACGAGCCGACCAAGTCGATTGGGCGCATTGTGCTGGACGCATCGTTCTCACCTGTGAAGCGTGTTGCATACACCGTCGAGAGCGCACGCGTCGAGCAGCGCACCGACTTGGACAAGCTAGTGGTCGAGATCGAGACCAACGGCGCCATTTCCGCTGAAGACGCGGTGCGCGCCTCGGCCAAGATCTTGGTGGAGCAGTTGGCTGTGTTCGCCCAGCTCGAAGGCAGCGAATTGGCCGCCTTCGATCAGCCAGCACCGCGTGGGACCGCCCAGTTCGACCCGATCCTGCTGCGTCCGGTTGACGAGCTCGAACTCACGGTTCGTTCCGCCAACTGCCTCAAGGCCGAGAACATCTACTACATTGGTGACCTGATTCAACGCACCGAAAATGAGTTATTGAAAACTCCAAATTTGGGTCGCAAGTCACTCAACGAGATCAAGGAAGTGCTCGCGTCGCGTGGCCTGACTCTGGGCATGAAGCTCGAGAGCTGGCCGCCTGCTGCACTGGAAAAGCGCTAGATTTTTTGAGCCCGATGGACGGGCTCTGTGCCACGGGCAGTACCTGATCCGGCTGCCTGTTTAATTACTAAATGGAGAAGCACCATGCGTCACGGTCACGGACTACGAAAACTCAATCGCACCAGCGAACATCGTTTGGCGATGTTGCGCAACATGATGAATTCGCTCATCGAGCACGAAGTCATCAAGACCACTGTCCCCAAAGCCAAGGAACTGCGTCGCGTCATTGAGCCGATGATCACCCTGGCCAAGGAAGCCACGGTTGCCAACCGTCGCCTGGCATTCGACCGCCTGCGCGATCGCGACAGCGTCGTCAAGCTGTTCAATGATCTGGGTCCCCGTTTCAAGGCGCGTCCCGGCGGCTACACGCGTATCCTGAAGATGGGCTTTCGCGTCGGCGACAACGCACCAATGGCCCTGGTCGAGTTGGTGGATCGTCCTGTCGTGGCCGATGCGCCTGCGGCCGACGCAGCAGCGTCGTAATAGGGTATAATTGCAGACTACCGCGCGATGGAGCAGTCTGGTAGCTCGTTGGGCTCATAACCCAAAGGTCGGAGGTTCAAATCCTTCTCGCGCAACCAATAAACTAGCGGTCTTCGCTGACAGCAAACGCCCACTTTAAGTGGGCGTTTTGCTTTCGTGGTTTTGAATGTTGTTCACTTCATGCTGTCCAACAGATTGACCGAAGCTGCATGACTCGAAGTGGCCTGCGCGACGCGCAACGCGTCGCGGTTCCAAGTGCCAAGTTCTATTTCGGCCGCGAACTCCCGAATTCGATCCTGGTGGCGTCGGTTTCGAATCTCCTTGTCCGCCATCGACACGGTCGCGATTGCAGGCAATCCGGCCAGCGTTTCGAGGTCGCGCAGAACCTCGGTCTGCCCTGATCCCTCGCACGTGCAAAAGAAGGCGACCCGTTTGAACCTGCCGCGATGCTCGTTGACGTAGCTGCGCACCGGGCTCCACATGTTTGATGCGTCGGGTGCTGGTGCTCAGATGAAAAATCGTACCAACTGCCGAGCGCGCATAAGCCAAGCCGTGGTGGTGCCATGCGACATTAATCAAGGGGCCGGCTGGGACACCAGCGACAGCCACCACCGCCAATAGCCAGGATTGTCCCGCAGGCTGTTGAGCAGCAGCTTGGCCTGCGCCGTCTTGAACATGGCTTCGGTCGAGCGGTTGCCCAGCCCCGCGCATTCGTGCAGGAAGTGCATCGTCTCGTGCAGGGCGATCAGGGCGAGGTTGGCGCCGCTGAGCTGGTCCGACAACTCGATGATGCCCTGACCGATCGTGTAGAAGCCGTAGGCAGCGTGCTTGCTGCAATGTTGGGCCGGAACAAAGCGGATCAGGCAGGCGCGGTTGGCGCAGATGATCCGCTTGGGAGTGGCCACCACGCGGCCGCTCAGGTAGGCGTTGTGCCAACCGGCGCGGGGTTTGATCAGTCGCTCCACCAGCGTCAGGAACTCGGCGAAGAACTCTCGCTGTCCCAAGGCCAGCTCGACCAATCCAGAGGCGCATGAGTGGGCGAAGCTCTCTTCGTCCGACTGGTCATTGAGACCACTGCGGTAGTGGATGGCGGTGATCAGATGGCGGGTCAGCAGGGCGAGCGCGCGCGACTCACTGATGTCGCCGCGCAGTTGAACGATGCCGCTGTTCCAGTCAGCCTCGATCTTGCGGCGCTTGTCGATGAAGCTCGCCTGCGGCGCGGCCACGATCCTGAGCTGGTACGGGCCCATGCGGTAGGACGGCAGGGTCGAGACCAACGAGCGGGACGGTTTCTTGGACGGATAACGCATGGCACAGGAAAGTTGTCGCACGGGGCCGCAGTGGCATCACCGAGGCCATAAAAGAAGCCCGTCAATTCTCTCGAATTGACGGGCCTGGTGAAGAGCCCTGACCGCGTGAATCAACACGGCGTCAGTCTGAGGATGTCTTCATCCCGTTCGGAGTCATAAGCACCGAACACCTTTCCCAAGCGGCTAAGGCCTCATCTGCGTCCCCGTGAATCGATCCCCGGCATCGGCCAGAGCCTCTTCTTGCGGACCAATCAACTGTAGCTTTGGCGGCGCCGGGCTCTTTGATAAATCGCAAAAGCGGCTGTTGCACACGGCTGGCATGGCCGGGCGCGCGGCGCACCACCGGGCAAAGTGAGCTGTACTTGCGAATCATCAATCGAAACGCTGACCCAGACCCTAAAGTTTCAATGGCTTGGCCCCGCGTTTGACATGGGCTGGACAACGTCGTTCACCAGCCGGTGTGTCCCGCCAGCGCGGCCGTGATACCCGCGTAACCAGGATGCCCGCCATGCTTGATTCCCTGAAACAAAGCGGCAAGAACATTGGTCGCGAAATCGGTCGCGCCTGGGAAAACCTCGCGGAGGGATGGCGCGAGCTGCTCAGTCGAAGCAGCGATGCGTTGACCCATTTCGGTCGCCACAAGGAACAGGGTCGCCAAGAAGGCGGCGCGCTGACCATCCGTCTGCCCAAGGAGGGGTCCGACTCGGCCCGCTCGATTCCGGTGACTTGAGACGAGGCGGTGCCATGACCATGACACTCAGCTCCCCCGCATTCAGCCATCACGGCATGATGGCGCGCCGCCACACCTGTGACGGCGACGACCTGTCGCCACCGCTGACCTGGGATGGTGTGCCCGCAGCGGCGCAGAGCCTGGCCCTGATCATGGACGACCCCGACGCACCCGATCCGGCGGCGCCAACCCGCACCTGGGTGCACTGGGTGGTCTACAACGTGCCGCCGTGGACGTCCAGTCTGCCCGAGGGCGCCGCCGGCCAGGGCCTGTCCACAGGCGGCTTGCAAGGCGTCAATGACTGGCTTCGCACTGGCTACGGCGGGCCGTGCCCGCCGGTGGGCACGCACCGCTATGTGCACAAGCTGTTCGCACTGGACTGCCGTCTGGCGGACCTGAAGACCCCCACCAAGGCCGCGCTGAAGCTGGCCATGCAGGGCCACGTGCTGGCGCGGGCCGAACTGATCGGCTTGTACCGACGGCAAGCCGGTCGGCATTGACGGGAAGGCACTGACGTAGCGGCAAGCGTGAACGTCCTTGCCACTGACTATGGCATGTCGAACAAGGAAACCTTTTAGTGCTGCCAGTGCGGCATCGGGCCAGCGCGTGAGCATGCCTGCGCCGCTGCGGCCGCATTCGTCCTGGGCTTGCGAAAACTCAATGGCGTCGGGTGCGCCATGGTCAAGATGATCAATGTGGACCACAACCTGCCTCCGCGAGTAGTTAGCCTTGGTGTGCCGCGCCTCTGCTTGGCGCTGTGCCTGTTGATTGCGCCGCTGGCGCTGGCGCAGCGGAGCAACGCCAGCGCCTCGGCCGAAGCCCTTGAGTGGGTCGCCCCGACGCAGCCATCGGGCGTCGTTTCGCGCTTCGCTCTGGGTGCGACCGACGGTGTGTCGGACGCGCCATCGCTGGCGTTGAAGGCGCGTGACCCGTTTCGCACAGCCGTCCTGGTCGCCGCCAGCGTCGGCCTGACCGCCGCCTATGGCAAGGCCCACTGGTGGCAGGACGGATTCTCGGGGCAGTTCAAGACTGTCAACGAAGGCTGGTTCGGGCCGGGTACTGCCAATGGCGGCGCCGACAAGCTCGGTCACGCCATGTTCTCCTACACCGGCACGCGCCTGCTGACGCGCGCCTTCGAGTGGGCCGGTCACGACCCGGGCAACGCGCTGAAGCTGGGGCTGTTGACGTCGGTGGGCACCCTGATGGGGGTCGAACTGCTCGACGGCTATTCCAAGCAATGGCGTTTCTCGAAGGAGGACGCGATCCTCAACCTGGCCGGCGGCGCGCTCGCCTACTGGCTGGAGACCCATCGCGGCGCCGATGCCCTGATCGACTTCCGGCTGCAGTACAGCCGCTCGACCGGGCCACAGGGGCGGCGCAGCTTTAGTCCGTTTGGCGACTATTCGGGCCAGCGCTACCTGGTGGTGTTCAAGGCCAGCGGCGTGCCGGTGCTCAGACAGCAGCCAATCCTGCGCTACCTGGAATTCAACCTCGGCTACGGCGCGCGCAACTTCGAGACCGAGTCGGCCGGTCTGCTCGCCCCGACTCGGCATGCCTACTATGGCGTGTCGCTGGATCTGGCGGAACTGATGCGCGCCACCGTCTACCGTGGCAACACCAGCCCATCGCTGTCCCAGCGCGTGAGTGAGGCCTTCTTTGAGTACGTGCAGGTGCCGGGCGCCACGGCTCAGGGTGATCAGGTGATACGTTGAGCGCGCCCGCGGGCACGTGTTCGTGAAGGAGATGGCGGTGAAGACAAACAAAGACTTGATCTGGATACTGGGCGGCGTGCTGAGCCTGGCTGCTTGCTCGGCGGCGCTGCAGGCGGCCGAGCGCGGCGTCACGCCGGGCGGCATCGCTTATGTGTCGGGCGGCGTTGCCGAAGTCGAGGAAGAGGACCTGGTGGCCCAGCGCAAGAACTTCAGTTTCTGGCTGACCACCGCCTCCAAGGGGTCCGGGGCCTTCCTGGCCGATGTGCGGGTGCGCATTGTCGATGAGCGTACACGCCAGGTGGTGCTGGAGCACACCCTGGACGGACCCTGGCTGTTTGCCAACCTGCCGTCTGGGCGCTACCGCGTGGAGGCCACCTACCGCGAGTTTGCCGACAGCAAGGAGCAAACGCTGCGCCGCTCCACCACCGTGCAAAAGGGCAGCCTGCGCCAGATGTTGCTGTACTTTGACACCAGCGACCGGGTCAAGCACGAGGTCGAGGGGCAGCCCAAAGTCAGCCCCTACGCGCTGCCCTAAGTGTCAGGTTCGCACCTCGATTTCGTTGATCACGGTGGTGATGCCGGGCGCCGACCAGGCCGCGCCATAGGCGGCGGCGCGTTCCGGCCACGCATCCACCGCGCCCTGCAAGGTCACCACCGAGCCGTTGACGATCACTTCGATACGTTTGGCCTCGCGTTGCGCGTGCCGCGTGAAGGCGTCGCGGATGCGGGCCGCCACATTCGAGGGCGTGGTGGACGACTTCAGCGTGATGGCGTTGGCCACGCCCTGTACCCCGGTCAACGGGCGCACCGCCTTCTCGGCGTTTTGCCGCTGGTAGTCCCAGTCGAGCTCGCCCTTGAGCGTGACCCAGCCCTTTTCCGCGCGTACCTTGATGCGCTCCTCGGGAACCAGCGCATGCCACTTGAGGGCGGCCTCGGCACCCAGGGCGATTTCGGAGTCGCTGCGCTTGTGGCCGGGATCGAGCTTGACATCGATTTCCACCGCAATCGCCCTCACGTCCTCGACCCGCTGAACCGCCTTCTCGATCGCATACTTCTCGATGTAGGTGTCGAGGTGGCCGGTCAGGGTGACCACGCCGTCTTTCACCGCAACCCCGACCTGGCTGGCGTTGATGGAGGGCTCCCACTCCAGCTCGGCATTCACGTCTTTCTTCAACTGTGCATCGGTCTTCATGATGAACCTTTCGTGCGGCGGTCAAGGATTGTCGGGCCGCCACGGACCTGCAGGATCGAGGGCGCCGCCCCCCGATTCCCAAGTTCTTCGTATCCTAGGCAAGCGGCGTATGCAGGCTGTTGAGAAAGCGCAAGGCGCGGGCACAATAGGCGCGCGCCTGGCTCATCACGATGCCATGGCGCCGGCGACCAGCTCGATCTGCAGCGTCGGCTCGAACGGTGGCACATGACACTCCACGACTTGGCCCGGCGCGACCTGCAGCACCAGGCCCGCCACGTCCGCATGAATCGGCAGCGTGGCGCAACGGCGATCCACCAGAACCACGGTGTGCAGGGTTCTGGCGCCTTTGGTGAGCAGGTATTGAACCGCCTTCATCAGGGAGAAGCCAAAATAGAGCACATCGTCCACCACCACCGTGGCGCGGCCCGACAGGTCGATGCGGGCGTGCCCCGCCTGCTCCGTCAACTGGGTCTGCGGGTGCAGCAGCGTCAAGTCATCGGCGTAGCGCTTGATGGCCAGGTCCAGGCGCTCAATGTGCGCTTGCGCCAGGTGTTCGCGCAAGCGTACGTGCAGGCGCTCGGCCAGCGGCGCGCCGCGCCGCCGGATGCCCACCAGCGTGACACGTTCCTGGCCATGCAGCCGTGCCGCGAGGTCAAACGCCATGCGGTCCAGCACAACTTGCAGGGCGGCCGTATCGTAGAGCACGGCGCGGGATTCTTGTCGGATCTGCATGGGCGCATGCTGCCCAGATCAACCCGGCTGCGACTTGATAACGCGCAAGTTGCGCGCACCTGGATGGTCTAGAGTGAACTGACTGCTTTAGCGGAGGTCCCGATGTCCCTCGTCCGTCAACCCGCAGTGGCTGGTGCGTTTCATCCCGGCCAAGCGCAAGCCTTGACCAGCGACCTGCGCGCCATGCTCGGTGTGCGCCCGGCGCCGCTCAATTCGTCACACTGAGGAGCCACCATGGAAGACGCCAACTATTCGGGTCGTTACTGGCACCTGATGGAAGACGGTCGCATGCAGTGCGACCTGTGCCCGCGTGATTGCCGGCTGCACGAGGGCCAGCGTGGCGCCTGCTTTGTGCGCATGCGCCAGGGCCAGCAGATGATTCTCACCACCTACGGCCGCTCGTCGGGCTTCTGCATCGACCCGATCGAGAAGAAGCCGCTCAACCATTTCTATCCCGGCAGCAGCGTGTTTTCGTTCGGCACCGCCGGCTGCAACCTGGCCTGCAAGTTCTGCCAGAACTGGGACATCAGCAAGTCGCGCGACATGCATCGCCTGATGGACCAGGCCTCGCCGCAGGCGATTGCGCAAGCGGCGCGTCAGCACGGCTGCAAGAGTGTGGCCTTCACCTACAACGACCCGGTGATCTTTGCCGAGTACGCCATGGACACGGCCGACGCCTGCCATGCGCTGGGCATCCAGACCGTGGCGGTAACCGCCGGCTACATGCATGACCAGCCCCGGCGCGACTTCTACGCCAAGATCGACGCCGCCAACGTGGACCTGAAGGCCTTCACGGAGGATTTCTACTTCAAGCTCACCGGCGCCCACCTGCAGCCGGTGCTCGATACCCTGGCCTACCTGGCGCGCGAGACTCAGGTGTGGCTGGAGATCACTACGCTGCTGATCCCGGGTCAAAACGACTCGGACACCGAACTCATCGCCATGAGCCAATGGCTGGTGAAGGAGCTCGGACCCGATGTGCCGCTGCACTTCTCGGCCTTTCATCCCGACTACAAGATGCAGGACGTGCCGGCCACGCCGCTGGCCACGCTGGTGCGCGCGCGCGATATCGCGCTCAAGCAGGGCTTGCACTATGTCTACACCGGCAATGTGCACCACGTGGAGGGCGACACCACCTTCTGCCCGTCCTGCCACGCCAAGCTGATCGTGCGCGACTGGTACGACATCAAGGAGTACCGGCTGACGCCCGACGGGCACTGCCCGGACTGCGCCACGGCGATCGCCGGGCGGTTCGACAGCCAGGCCGGGCACTTCGGGCGCCACCGCATCCCGGTGGCCATCGCCGCCGCTTGACCGCAGCCCCGGCAAGGCCCACCGTGAGCACGCATCCATGAGCACGCAACTTGGCGAGGTCGTCCGCATTCCGGTGGGGCTGGCGCACATTGAGGGCATGCTCGCTCTGCCGCAGCCGACGCGGGGCGTGGTGCTGTTTGCCCACGGTAGCGGCAGCAGCCGGCATAGCCCGCGTAACAACTTCGTCGCGCAGGTGCTGCGCGAGAGTGGCTTTGGCACGTTTCTGATGGACCTGCTGACACCCGCCGAAGAGGCGGTCTACCAGACACGCTTCGACATCGTCCTGCTGGCGCGTCGCCTGATGTCGGCCACGCGTTGGCTGCAAGCCGACCCGATCTGCAGCCCGTTGCCTTTGGGCTACTTCGGCGCCAGCACCGGTGCGGCCGCCGCGCTGCAGGCCGCAGCCCGGCTCGGTCCGGCCATCGGCGCGGTGGTTTCGCGCGGCGGGCGGCCGGACCTGGCCGGCCGACAAGAACTGAGCGAGGTGCAATGCCCGACCCTGTTGCTGGTGGGTGGCGACGACGATGTGGTGATCGAACTCAACCGGCAGGCCCTGGCCTTGCTGCGCTGCGAGAAAGTCCTGTCCATCATCGCCGGTGCCACCCATCTGTTCGAGGAGCCCGGAACGCTGGAGCAAGTGGCGCGCCAGGCGGCGGCCTGGTTTGACCGTTACCTCCTGCCGGCCAGCGCGCCGGGATAGGCGGGTCGACCCGCACCTCACCGCACTCAGCTTTTCAGCATGTCCATCACCTCTTCGTCGCTCACTTGATAGAAGTGCGCGTAGAACTGCCCGACTGCCTGGAAGTAGGGCGGTGCCTCCAGGCAGACCACCTCGTCAGCCAGGTCGCGCACCTTGCGCAAGGTCTCGGGTGGCGACACCGGCACCGCGCAAACCAGCTTGGCCGGTCGTTTTGCGCGCAGCCCGTGCAGCGCAGAGATCATGGTCGCGCCGGTGGCCAGCCCGTCGTCGATGACGATCACGATGCGCCCGGCCGGATCAATCGGCGCGCGCACCGGCGTGTACTGCGCGCGGCGCTGGCGAATGGTCTGCAACTGGGCCTGTTTTTCGGACTCGATGTAGCGGCTGTCGGCGCCGTAGACGGCGGCAAAATCGGCGATGTAGGTCCAGCCGCTTTCGTCGACCGAGCCGATTGCCAGTTCGGGTTGATCCGGCGCGCGCAGCTTGCGCACCAGCACCACGTCGAGCTCACCCTCCAGCCGCTGCGCGATCAGCTTGGCCATCGGCACCGCGCCGCGTGGGATCGCCAGCACCAGTGCGTTCTTGCCACGGTATTCAATCAGCTTGTCGGCCAGTTGCCTGGCGGCGTCGTCACGATCATGAAACATCGGGCGGTCCTTGGGTTGTGCTTCAAGGCTGCTCGCGCTTGTCCGCTGTCAGCGCATGGGCCGCGCGCCTGCACGATGCACGGCCCAGTTGCCAGCATGAAGAGATGCTCGCCACGTGGCGTTGAGAATTGTCAATCCTCGCGCGAACGGCGCGCCTAGAGTCGCTCCACGGAAGAACCATCTGGAGCGGCCCATGGCAGCCAAAAAAATCATCTACCGGGACGAGGCGCGCAACCGGATTCGCCGGGGGGTTGATGCCCTGGCGGACGCCGTCAAGGTGACACTGGGGCCGCGCGGCCGCACGGTGATCATCGAGCGTGAGTTCGGCACGCCGCAGGTCGTCAACTCTGGCGTGGTGGTGGCCCGTTCGATCGAGCTGGAGGACCACTTCGAGAACATGGGCGCGCAGATGTTGCGCGAGGTAGCGGCGCGCACCAGCGAGATGGCCGGCGATGGCACCACCACCGCCACGGTGCTGGCCCACAGCATGATCCATGAAGGCCTGAAGTACGTGGCCGCCGGCATGAACCCGATGGACCTCAAGCGCGGCATCGAGCAGGCGATCGAGCGGGTCGTGCAGTCCTTGAAACAACAGGCCCAGCCCTGCGCCACGCCACAGGAAATCGCCCATGTGGCCTCGATCTCGGCCAACAACGACGCCTCCATTGGCGAGCTGATCGCCCAGGCGATGGAAAAAGTTGGCCGCGACGGCGCGATATCCATCGAGGACGGCTCCGGCATGGTCAGCGAGCTCGAAGTGGTGGAGGGCCTGCAGTTTGACCGGGGCTACCTGTCGCCCTACTTCGTCAACAACCCCGAGCGCGGCTCGGCCGTGCTGGAGAACGTGTGCATTCTGCTGTGCGATCGGCGCCTGTCGTCCCTGGCCGACCTGGTGCCGGTGCTCGAATGCGTGGCCAAGTCGGGCAGCCCCTTGCTGGTGATTGCCGAGGACATCGACAGCGATGCGCTGGCCACGCTGGTGGTCAACAGCGTGCGCGGTGTCATCAAAGCCTGTGCCGTCAAGGCGCCAGGCTTCGGCGACCGCCGCAAGGCCATGCTGCAGGACATCGCCGCGGTGATTGGCGCCGCGGTGGTGACCGATGAGCTGGGCGTCAGTTTGGCCAAGATCAAGCCCGAGGAACTGGGCCACGCGACCCGGGTGGAGGTGGACAAGGACAGCACCACCATCATCGGTGGCGCCGGATTGCCGGGCGCCATCCAGAAGCGGGTCGCCCTGATTCGCCAGGAGCGTGAAGCCGCCACCAGCGAGTACGACCGTAAGCAGCTCGACGAGCGACTGTCCAAGCTGGCCGGTGGTGTGGCGCTGGTCAAGGTCGGTGCCGCCACTGAGACCGAACTCAAGGAGCGCAAGCTGCGGGTGGAGGACGCCCTGCACGCCACCCGCGCGGCCGTGGAGGAGGGCATTGTTCCGGGCGGCGGTGTGGCGCTGCTGCGCGCGCGCCAGGCGCTGCAGGATCTGCGCCTGGCAACGCTGGACCAGAACGCCGGCGTCTCGATCGTGGCGCGCGCGCTGCAGGAGCCTCTGCGGCGCATCGTCATCAACGCAGCCGACGAGCCCTCGATCGTGCTGCACCGGGTCGGCGAGTCCAGCGAGCGCAGCTTCGGCTACAACGCCGCCACGCGCGAGTATGGCGACATGCTGGCCATGGGCATCATCGATCCGGCCAAGGTGACACGGCTGGCGTTGCAGAATGCCGGCTCGATCGCCAGCCTGATCCTGACCACCGACTGCATGATCGCCACGGCACCACGCTCGCCCGCGAGCCGCGGCGCGAACCTGGATGACGCCGGCCCAATGCTCTGAGGCCTGATGTAGCCTGATGTGGCCTAGGGTGGTGCCGGTGGCCAGCCGGTTTGCCTTGCCGAGGGAGGTTTGTTTCCCCCGCTCACTCCCCCAGCCCCTCTCCCGCCCCGCCGGGCGGAAGAGGGGAGCCTCATTTGGCTTCTGGTCTCGACCAACGCGTTCACGGCGCAAGCGTCGCGACTGCGACCGCTCGGCACGAGTGGTTGCCAACGGTCGTAACCGGCTCCGAGCCTTGAGTTGCGCCACCGGCTGGCGGCTGCGCGCCAGCGACGAGTCAAAGAATAAAAGCCGGCAAAGTACCAGCTTCACCTCGAACCAGCAACTCGACCTCCGGCGCTCGGAACTCACCCTCTGAGTTCTTGCCGAGCCAACCCCGATTTCAACAGCCCCCGGTCTACCCGGTGTCGAATTGCGCGGTCAAATGAGGCTCCCCCTTTCCGCCCTGGCGAGGGTGGAAAGGGGGCTGGGGGGAATGGGGGTGAGTTCAGGCAATTGGGTATTCGGGGGTCTGGCAATTGGGGGCCAGCCCGTGTGGCCTTGACATTTCGCAACTTGCCAGGCCGGCGGCTCACTAAGCTGCGCCTGACGGTTGAGGTTCGACGCGTGCCCGATCGAATGATCCTTAACGTGGGCGGCCGCCAGCGCCGCCAGGAAGGCTTTGGATGGCGACGACACTCCAGGATTTCGCGGTCTCCGTGATCGCGGTGGTCGAGCCCGAGACGACGGCCCAGAACGTCGCCAAACTGATGCGCCAGCGCCACGTCAGCGCGGTGGTAGTGGTGGAGGCCGACCAACATGCTCGACCGGTGGGCATCGTCACTGATCGCGATCTGGTGCGCGAACTGATGGCCGAGGATATGGACCCGGCGCTGTTCACGGCGGGCGACGTGATGGTGGCCAATCCGGTGTTTGCCAGCCCGTCTATGGACGCCCTGGAGGCGGTTCAGTTAATGCGCTCGCTGCAACTGCAGCAATTGCTGATCGCCGATTCGACCGACCGGCTGCTGGGCGTGGCCGTCATGGAAGAGGTGTTGGAGCGCCTGGCGTTTGAATTGATCAGCCCGGCCGCGGACGGCGGCCGCGCCAACGGACACGGGGGTTGCCGACGCGGATGAGAGCGGATCACGCTGCCCCTTGCAGCGCGCACGCTGCGCCAGCGACCACGCCACATGGAACGACCCACCCTCATCAGCAAGGCAGCCGCCACACTGCCGGTAGCGCCGAACTGGACACGCTACGAGCAGGAACGCCAATCCTTCACCTGGGAGGCGGCCCGCCAGGCCTTGCAGGGCCTGCCCGGTGGCGGCCTCAACATGGGCTTCGAGGCGGTTGACCGCCATGCGGCGACGCCCCGCGCCGACAAGACGGCGCTGCGCTTCGTCTCACGCAACGCCCCGGCCCTGGATGTGAGCTACGCGGAGCTGGCGCGCCAAACCAATCGCTTTGCCAACGTGCTGCAGGGTCTGGGCGTGGGCCGGGGTGATCGGCTGTTCGTGCTGTCCGGGCGTATGCCCGAGCTGTATGTCGCGGTGCTGGGGGCCTTGAAGAACGGCACCGTGGTGACGCCGCTGTTCTCGGCCTTCGGGCCCGAGCCAATCGCCGCGCGCATCAACCTGGGCGAGGGCCAGGTGCTGGTGACCACCGATGTGCTGTACCAACGCAAAATCAAGGCGATGCGCGCGCAAATGCCCACCCTGCGCCACGTGCTGCTGGTGGCCGAGGAAGGCGCCAGCATTTATGAGCCCGACACGCTGGACCTGGCCACGCTGATGCGCGGCGCCAGCGATAAATTCACCAGCGTCGCCACGCAGCCCGAGGACCCGGCGCTTCTGCACTTCACCAGTGGCACCACCGGCACGCCCAAGGGTGCGCTGCACGTGCATGGCGCAGTGGTTGCGCACCACGCCACCGGGCGTTACGCGCTTGACCTGCAGGAGCACGACCGCTACTGGTGCACTGCCGATCCGGGCTGGGTCACCGGCATGTCCTACGGCATCCTTGCCCCCCTGTTGCAGGGTGTGACCTCGCTGGTGGACCGCGAGGAGTTCGACGCCGAGCGCTGGTACAGCCTGCTGGAAGCAGAACGCATCACGGTCTGGTACACCGCGCCAACGGCGATCCGCATGTTGATGAAAGCCGGCACCGAGCTGGCCCGCCAACACCATTTTCCAGACCTGCGTTTTGTCGCCAGCGTGGGCGAGCCGCTCAACCCGCAGGCGGTGTGGTGGGGCCTGGAGACACTGGGGCTGCCGATCCATGACAACTGGTGGCAAACCGAGACCGGCGGCATCATGATCGCCAACACCGCGGCATTCGACATCAAGCCCGGCTCAATGGGGCGGCCACTGCCGGGCGTGGAGGCCTTCATCGTCGAACACCTGGAAGCCGTGGGGGAGGCGCCGCGCGTGCGGGTCATCGACCAGCCCGATGTGGAGGGTGAACTGGCCCTCAAGGCCGGCTGGCCGTCGATGTTTCGCGGCTACCTGCACAACGAGGCGCGCTACCGCCAGTGCTTCGCTGGCGAGCTGTACCTGACTGGCGATCTGGCGCGTCGTGATGCCGACGGCTACTACTGGTTTGTCGGTCGCAGCGATGATGTCATCAAATCGGCCGGCCACCTGATCGGCCCGTTCGAGGTGGAGAGTGTGCTGATGGAACACCCGGCGGTGGCCGAGGCCGGCGTGATCGGCAAGCCCGATCCGATCGTCGGCGAAGTGGTCAAGGCCTTTGTCTCGCTCAAGGACGGCTACGTGCCCGAGGCGGCGCTGCGCCAGGACATCCTGGCGCACGCCCGCAAGCGCCTGGGCGCGGCGGTGGCACCCAAGGAGATTGCCTTCCTGCCGGTGTTGCCGCGCACGCGCAGCGGCAAGATCATGCGCCGCTTGCTCAAAGCGCGTGAACTTGGCCTGCCCGAGGGCGACACCTCAACCCTGGAGGCTGGGGCATGAGAGATCCAGAAGTGCCGGCACCCCCGGTCGGCCCGGTGCCCTGGGACAAGCCCCTTGCGCTGGCGGTGCTGGCCGACATGCTGCGCATCCGGCGCCGGGAGGAAAAGGCGGCCGAGCTGAATGGCGAGCAGAAGATCCGCGGTTTCCTGAACCTGTACATCGGGGCGGAGGCGGTTGCCACGGGCGCGCTGCGCGCGCTGGCGCCACAGGACAACGTGGTCGCCACCTACCGCGAGCACGCCCACGCCTTGCTGCGTGGCCTGAGCATGGACGCCATCATGGCCGAAATGTATGGCAAGCAGCAGGG
>JAUXWC010000217.1 GCA_030685025.1 Rhodoferax sp. | reverse complement strand
CGCAGGGCCGCTTTCAGTTGCTCGTCGGCGTCACGTTTGGCGGTGATGTCGGTCTCGATCGACACGTAGCCCGCGAAGTTCCCTTGTTCATCGTGCAAGGGCTGCATCTCGGTTTCGACCCAGTAGTGACGACCCGTTTTGGATTTGTTCTGCAATTGCATGCGCACGCTTTCGCCTCGGCGAAGGGCCTCGTTCATGCGCTGCACCGCGACCATGTCGGTGGCCTCGCTGTTCAACAACTCACCAGGGGTCCTGCCCAGCGACTCCTCCCGCGTGTGGCCGGTGAGGCGTTCGAACGAGTCGTTGATCCAGGCGATGCGCAAGTGTTCGTCGGTTACCAGTACCGAGTTGGAAGTGTGGGTGGCGACTTTGGCCATGCGGTCCAGCTCCGCGGTCATGCCGCGGGCCAGCGCCAGCGCGCGGCTGCGGCCCATGAAAGCCAGCCAGATCGTGCTGGCCAGGGTCAGGCTAAGCAGCAAGCCGCCCACGCCGAGCAGCGCGGGCGTGTGCCGGTCCAGCGCGGCGTCCAAGGCGGGTGTGCTGCTGGCGTGCACGCTGAGCGCCTGCGTGCCAACCGTGAATCCGCGTCGGCTCTGGAATGCGCGTCCGGCGTAATGCGCGGCCGCAATCGTGCCGGTTATCGGCTCGGCGCCTCGATCAGCGTCATACAACAAGGTCTGGCGGCTAGGATCAGCGCCCTCAAAAATCTCGAAATCAATCAGTTGACCGTGCGTGCTGGTGATGTTCGTGATCAGTTCCTCCAGCACGATTGGGGCGTACAGAAAACCTTGAATGGCGGAGCGCCGCTGGCGCGGGGTCTCGACTAGCTCTCCGTGCTTGTAAAGCGGGAGCAGGTAGAGAAACCCAGGACGTTTTTGCCCATCCTGCACCAGCGTGATCGCGGCGGAAAGCGTAGCCTGGCCGCTGTTGGCCGCCAGTTCCAGCGTGGCACGGCGCACTGGTTCGGCGCCAATATCTAGCCCACGCGCGGCCAGATTGTTTTGCAGGGGCTCAATAAACTTGATGACAAACAACTCCGGCGCTTCGCCGCTGGTTTTGACCTCAAAGTCGGGCGAGCCATCAAGTCGTTCGGCGAGAATGAACTGGTCAAGCTGGTCGCGTGGTACCCGTTGGATGTAACCAAAGCCCCGGATACCGGGAAACTCGGTGGCGAGGTCGCGCGACGCAATGAAGTCCCGAAACTCGGATCGGGTGACGTTCTGGCTGGCCTTGTACAGGCCTCGGGCACCCCGCAGTGCGAACAATGCACGTTCAAACTGTGTCTGGAGGTCGCGCTCGAGCTGAGTGACCTGCTGGTCGAACTTTTGCTCAACGGTGGCGCGGTTGATGGACCGTGTCTCCAGCACCGCCCAGACAGTCAGGCTGATGCCAAGCAGAAATACCAGAACCGCCCACAGCGTCGGGCGCAACCAGGGGACGGTGGGGGTGCTGGCGGCAGCACTGGCGGTTGGCTTCATTGGTGACCCGGTTGTTCCTCGCTATCGGCGTTTCAGTGTAAACCGCAATGTGCGCTTTGGGCGTCGGACTTGCCGTGGCATGGCCCGGGCGTGCCAAGGCTCATTCGCTTGGCGGGCAGACCGTCTGCGCCGCCGCCAGCACACGTCCCTTGGCGTCCTGCACCCAGCCCACCAGGCGCAGGCGCTGCGGCGAGGCGCCTTCGGCAAAGCGCATCGGGCGCAGTTCGTAGAATTTGCTTTGCTTCCGTTTTGATAGCTGACTACCAAGTCCCCAAGCGGGTTGGAACAGGTTTCTGACCAGGTTTCGGGTGACCGGAGTGCCTTCGACGCCGGCCGGGATGGTCTCCACCAGCGCCAGCCAGATCGACCAGGCTTGCCCGGCCCGGCGTTGCTTGACGCGCGTGACTTCAATCGAGGCGCCCAGGTAGTCGGCAATGGCCAAGCCCTGGGCCACCCGCAACTGGGGGCGCCCACGCGCCGCGATGGTGTGCCGTGTGACCAGGGTTTCGGTGGGCGCGGTCTTGCCCAGCGCCTGCAGCCGCACCAGCGCGTCGCGGCTGGCCGCTGCCGACAGCGGTGCGTCGTCGCCGCGTGCGCTGGGGACGATCCAGTCCAGCACCAGCGTGCCGGATTGGCTGAGTTCCGGTTGTGCCTCGCTCCAGCACTCCACGCAGTCGGCGCTGACAAAGCGCTCGACCAGAGCCAGCGCCAGGGGCTGTCCGTCGCTGTTGCAGGAGGATTGGGACCACACCGTTGCGGACAGACCAACACCAAGTAACAGGAGCATGGTTTTCTTCATGGGGGGCTTTCTACAATCGGCATATGTTCTCAGAAGTCGCTTCACGCTCCCCACTCTTACAACACCTCAACCCAGAGCAACTTGCCGCAGTGACCCTGCCGAGCGAGCATGCCCTAATTCTGGCTGGCGCTGGCTCGGGCAAAACCCGGGTGCTGACCACGCGCATCGCCTGGTTGCTGCAGACTGGCCAGGTCTCGCCGGGTGGCGTGCTGGCGGTGACCTTTACCAACAAGGCCGCCAAGGAGATGCTGACGCGCCTCTCAAGCATGCTGCCGATCAACGTGCGCGGCATGTGGATCGGCACCTTTCACGGACTGTGCAACCGCTTTCTGCGCTCGCACTTCAGGCTGGCCAATTTGCCGCAGAGCTTTCAGATTCTGGACACGCAGGATCAGCTCTCGGCCATCAAGCGTTTGTACAAACAATTCGCCATTGACGATGAGCGGTACCCGCCAAAAGAAACGCAATGGTTCATCGCCGGCTGCAAGGAGGACGGCCTGCGCCCCAACATGGTGGAAACACGTGATCTGGCCACGCAAGAAAAGATCGAAATCTACCAGCTCTACGAAGAACAATGTCAGCGCGAAGGGGTGGTGGACTTTGGCGAGCTGATGTTGCGCAGCTTTGAGGTGCTGCGCGACAACGACCCTATCCGCGAACACTACCAGCGGCGTTTTCGCCACATCCTGATTGACGAGTTCCAGGACACCAACAAGCTGCAATATGCCTGGATCAAGATGCTGGCCGGCTCGGGCCACGGTGGCTCGGCGCTGGACGAGGCTTGCTTCCAGCCCAGCGGTTGTGTATTGGCGGTGGGTGACGACGATCAGAGTATCTACGCCTTTCGCGGTGCGCGGGTTGGCAACATGGCCGACTTCGTGCGCGAGTTCAAGGTGCAGCACCAGATCAAGTTGGAAGAAAACTACCGCAGCGGCAGCAACATCCTGGACAGCGCCAACGCGCTGATCAGCCACAACAGCCGCCGGCTTGGCAAGAACCTGCGCACCGCGCAGGGGCCGGGTGAGCCGGTGCGGGTGTTTGAGGCGACCAGCGACTTTGCCGAAGCGAACTGGATGGTCGACGAGATGCGCCAACTGGTGCGTGAGGGCGTGGCGCGCAGCGAGATCGCCGTGCTCTACCGCAGCAATGCGCAAAGCCGGGTGATTGAGACGGCGCTGTTCAACGTGGCCATGCCGTACAAGGTCTATGGTGGTTTGCGCTTTTTCGAGCGCGCCGAGATCAAACACGCCTTGGCCTATTTGCGCCTACTGGAGAACGCCAACGACGACACCAGTTTTTCGCGGGTGGTCAACTTTCCGCCGCGCGGCATTGGCGCGCGCTCCATCGAGTTGCTGCAGGATGCTGCACGGGCCGCTGGCTGCTCCTTGCACGATGCGGTGCAGGGCTTGGGCGGCAAGGCCGGTGCCAACCTGCGCGCCTTTGTGGCGGGTCTGGACGGTTTGCGCGAGCGCATCAAGGGCGAGAATCTGCGAGAGATCACACTTTTGGTGCTGAACCACAGCGGTCTGATCGAGCACTACCGCGCCGACCGGGAGGGCGCCGACCGCGTCGAGAACCTGGAGGAACTGGTTAACGCCGCCGAGAGTTTTGTGACGCTGGAGGGTTTTGGCCGTGACGCCGTGGCCTTGCCGGTTGACGAACTGGGCCATGCGTTGACCCAGTCACCGGTGAGCCAAGGTTTCCGGCCCGATTCTCCGGAGGCCGCGCCAGAAATGGCACCGGATTTCGAGACCGGGGAGACGCTCTCGCCGCTGGCCGCCTTCCTGACCCACGCCGCGCTGGAGTCCGGCGACAACCAGGCGCAGGCCGGGCAGGATGCCATCCAGCTCATGACCGTGCATGCCAGCAAGGGGCTGGAGTTTGACTGTGTCTTCATCACCGGCATGGAGGAGGGGCTGTTCCCGCACGAGAATTCCATGAGCGACCGCGATGGGCTGGAGGAAGAACGCCGCCTGATGTACGTG
>JAUXWC010000211.1 GCA_030685025.1 Rhodoferax sp. | reverse complement strand
CCTCTGTGATGCCAAACGACAACCGACCAGACGAGCGCTCGCCACCCGGCCGACATCAATCGGAATCCCCGGCCGGCTTCGAGTGGAATCAGGTGGCCGACATCATTCGGAATGGGTGGCCGACTTCAGCGGAATCCGCATCATGGTGAAAACATGTGCGCAGGGTACGATGCCTACATGTCCCCTCTTGGAGACTTTAGGCCAATCGGATTGAGAACCCTGGCCACACGACCACGACAGACGTCACGCGAACTCAGTCCACCGGAATCTAATGTCACAACTCGGCGAGCAGGCGGTGCGAACTGCGTGACGCTGCGTCCCTAACGAAGGCCTCGTGGTGCGAGCCCATGAGGCTACCCGTTCATGTCGACATAACCTCCGGAAGCACCGTCATCCAATTCGGCAAGACCCGTCATCGTCCCCGGCGCACATTCACCAAATCTCGCGGCGCCGTTGGCTGGTGGGCGTCAAAGACCATCACGATGATGATCCGCCCAATTCACCAACGGCCGCCCATTCCGTAGCAGCCATTGCAGCTTAAGTGCGGTTGGCCGGCGGATGCATGCTACCATGAGGACCGATCCTGCACTTTGTCCCAGTCGTCGTGGCATCGTCGATAATGCCGTCGCGACCGACCGTGAAATTGATCATGCAATTAGTGGCCTGAAAAAAGACCTGTGACTTTGGTCCCGTTACGGCCTGGTTGACGATGAAATACCCAATAGCTTGGCCCCCATCCGCTGTCGGATAATCGTGATGTGGCTTTCCCCAAGATTGAATGAGATGCGCCGAACTGTGCCCAATCCAGTCGCGGATGTTGAGATCTTTCACCGTGCCCGATGACATTGGTCCACACGCCGTCAAGGCGATGGCGGCGAATGCAAGCGCCAAGTACTTACGTATCCCCATGACTTCATTCTCCTCTGTCAGCTTTGCACGTACTATCGGCTTGCTTCATCCACACCGCTGCGCGATCCCTAGGCATTGGAAATCGGCCAGAGTAATCTTCAAGCTTGAACTGGGAATTTGATTTGCAGCAACACGTCGAATTCCAGTTGCCGCAATTTTGGGCGTTCTGACGGCCGATGAATCGATTTTAATCAACTCGATCCTACTCTTAGTCATTCAGTTCTCCACCCTTGAGGGCGACCGGACCCCCGCTTTTCTGGCATTCATCCCACTAGTGGGAATAGTTCTCGGCGGGCACCTGCCTCGACGGCATCTCGATCAAATCCATCTCGCTGCCTCAAAATCAAACATCACCATCTAATCGCACAATTCATGCCAAACGGACTGAGATTCGCCAGAATTTCACTGGGCTTCTGCCATGGCGAAGCGGCCGGTTCCATAAGCCAGCAGGCGGTGCGACTGCCGCGCGATAGCCATTGGAGCAACCCGTTCGAATTCCTCGAAAAGATGCAGTGCGCAAACGTAGATCGTCGCCTATCGTCGCTGAACGTTCGTCGACAGAGCGGGCTATCGGTATCTTGTCGGCATGTCCTGATCATTGCGTCCGGCTTGGCACTTGGGTTCGCCGAGACCTCGATTGCCCAATATAGCCACGACGAACGGCTATCAGCCAAACCCAGACTTAGGCGATTTCGGACGATTGTACGATTTTATGGCTTCGACAGCATGGGGGGTAGCGCGTCATCTCATCAAATCGCGTTGAGGGCATTCGTAGGCTGTTGTAGGGGTCTCCAAGAGGCCGCCAGAGCAGGCACGCAAACCTTTGCCCACCTGCCTGGCTGCCGTCTTACCGGTAAGGACTAAAACCCGCCGTGCCGCTTCTGGTACCTCTTCAGCTTGTCGACGTGCTCCAGGATGTCCTTCTTGTCCTCGGGCGACCCGGGCGCGGGCCACTTCGGCGTCGCCCGGGTGACACCGTAGCGGCTCTGCACGTCGTGCATGACATCGAAGGCCTTGCCGTCACCCTGCGCGGCTCCCTTGCAGATGACATAGTAAGCC
>JAUXWC010000209.1 GCA_030685025.1 Rhodoferax sp. | reverse complement strand
TGACCAGCCAGAGCGCCACCAAGGACGGCCAGGCAGCCGGCAACGTGCTCAACCACAGCTACACCTACGACAGCCTGGACAACCTCACCAGCCGGGTCGACGCCAACCTGGGCACGCAAGAGAGCTTCAGCTACGACAGCCTGAACCGCCTGAGCTTGAGCACCCTCCTGGGCGGCGCGGTGAGCCCACCCACGACGACCGAAGTGATGTACGGCGCCAGGGGCAACATCAGCTACAAGAGCGATGTCGGTCGTTACTGGTATGACGCGCAGCGCCCCAACCGCATGACCAACGTCACGCTGGAGAGCGCGCCCGGTGCGCAGATCGCACTCAGCGGCAGCCGAGCCTTGAGCTACGCCTTTGACGACTTGAAGCCGGGCGCGCGAAACGTCAACGGCGTGATGGTCGGCAACGGCAACCTGGAGTACACCGTCAGCCATGACAGCGCGAACAACCTGCACACGCTCCGAAGCGAGAGCTACACCAGCTTCAACCTGCCGGCACAAATCCAGTACGGCAACTTCATCACCAGCACCACCAGCACGGCGGATCGGACCCTGGCGTTTGTCTACGGCCCGGAGCACCAGCGCATCAAGCAGCAAGTGACCCTATCGGGCAGCGGCACCAGCAGCTACTTTGCGGGGGCCACCTGGTACTTGAACGGCGAAGACAGCCTGGGCCTGTCCTACGAGAAGGAAATCCGCAGCAACGGCACGATCGAGCAGAAGCATTACGTCAGCGCTGGGGGGCAGGTGTTTGCGCTGTTTGTCAGCCGCGGCGGAGCCTTGAACGGATTGAGCGCCAGCAGCACCAGTTACATGCACCAGGACCACCTGAGTTCGGTGGCGGTGATCACCGATGAGAGCGGGGCGGTGGTGGAGCGGCTGGCTTATGACCCGTGGGGCAAGCGCAGGAAGATTGATGGCAACCCGGACAAGCTCGATGCCTTGGTGGGAGTCAGGACAGACCGGGGCTACACGATGCACGAGCACCTGGACGAGGTGGGCATCATCCACATGAATGGGCGCATCTATGACCCGCTGATCGGGCGCTTCATGAGTGCGGACCCGTATGTGCAGGCGCCGACCAACCTCAAGACCTTTAATCGGTACTCGTATGTTTGGAATAATCCGTTGAAGCACTATGACCCGGAGGGGTTCAATGCGCGGGATACGGTGACGGGTAGCTTCATCAACCATCCCATTGATGACGCGGTGTCGCCCGCAGATCTGTTCGGCGATTCGGGGCCGAGCGATGGAGGTGGCGCAGGCGACTCAGATGCACCGCCGGCGACGGCAACACTGCAACCAGTTGTGATCACAGCGCCGAAGGAAGTTGTGCTGGCTACGGTTACTATTGCGGGCACGGCTGCGACCCCGACGCTCGGGCGGGTAGTTATTGTGGGGATTGGTCGCTTTATCATGGGCGGAGCCATCGCCGCGTGTGCCGCGTCAGGCCCATGCCTAGTCGGCGCGGTAGTTGTAGGAGGCGTCGCGTTGGCTGTGAATGCGGCGGCGGACAAGAAGCCTGACGAGGTTAAGCCGACTGAGGA
>JAUXWC010000208.1 GCA_030685025.1 Rhodoferax sp. | reverse complement strand
GCCCGCCAATAGCCGCCTTTGGCGCTCATCAAGCGCATCAGCCATGACCTCCCAGCGTTGACCAACCGGCGAATCAGTTTGCATGCATCGGAGAGTACTCGATCAGGACACAATGTACAAGTTATTTATTTACAGCTCCTTCATGGATGTACACATGCCGGGCATGAACGGCGTGGAGGCGGCGCGCTGCATTGGTCGGCGCGCCGAGCTGGTGTTTGTGACGGCGTTTGAGAACTACGCGGTCGAAGCCTTTCGCCAAGGGGCGATCGACTACGTGGTCAAACCCTTCGACGAGGAGCGCCTGGGTGATACCGTGCAACGGCTGCAAACCCGCTTGGCGCACCCCGCTCTGGGGGCGCGGGATGCGAACCTGGACACCATTCTGGAGCGGCTCGCGACTGACTTGCGCGAGCGACTCGGTCCGCAACGCCGGCTTGGTTTCATCAAGGCATCCGTTGGCAGCACGGTGCGAATGATCCCGGTTGATGAAGTGTTGTACTTCCGCTCCGACACCAAGTACACGCTGGTGGTGTGGCAAGGCGGTGAGGCACTGATTCGCAAGACCATCCGGGAGCTGGCCGATGAACTCGACCCCGAGCACTTCACCCAGGTGCATCGCTCGGTGATCGTCAACCTGCGCCAGGTCAGCCATGTGCGCCACGGGGGCAACGAAACCGCCGAGCTGCAGCTCAAGGACCGCCCCGAGCAGTTGCCGGTGAGCCGCAGCTACCTGCATGTGTTTCGCCAGATGTAGGGCGTGCGCCTGCCGCGGCTAGCCGCCCGGCAGGTCAAAGTCGCCCCACCGCGCAAGCGAATTGGTCCCGCCACTCGCGCATGTGGCAATCAATCCCGCACCTCGCCATTGCCAAGCACGACATACTTGAGCGAGGTCAGCCCTTCGATCCCGACTGGCCCGCGCGCATGGAATTTGTCGGTGCTGATGCCAATCTCGGCGCCAAGACCGAACTCGAAACCATCGGCGAAACGCGTGCTGGTGTTGACCATCACGCTGGCCGAATCGACCTCTTGCAGGAAGGCTTGCGCGTGCAGGTGGTCGCGCGTGACGATGGCATCGGTGTGGTGCGATGAATAGTGGTTGATGTGGGCAATGGACTCCTCGACACCCGCCACCACCTTGATGCTGATGATGGGCGCCAGGTATTCCTCGAACCAGTCCTGCTCGGTCGCGTCCACCAGCTTGACCCCGACCACGCCTTTCAGATACGCCCGGCTCTCTGGGCAGACGCGCATTTCCACGCCCTTGTCGGCGTAGACCTTGCCGATCAGGGGCAGGAAGGCGGCCGCCACGCCGCGCGCCACCAGCAGACTCTCGGCCGCGTTGCAGGGGCTGTATTTGCTGGTCTTGGCGTTGTCGGCCACGGTCACGGCCATGGCCAGGTCGCAGGGATCATCCACGTAGACATGGCAGTTGCCATCCAGGTGTTTGATGACCGGCACCTTGGCGTCGCGGCTGACGCGTTCGATCAGGCCCTTGCCACCGCGCGGAATGATCACATCGACATACTGCGGCATGGTGATGAGCTGGCCCACCACCTCGCGGTCAGTGGTTTGCACCAGTTGCACCGCATCCGCGGGCAGGCCGCTGTCGGTCAAGGCTTGTTGCACCAGGCGGGCCAGTGCCTTGTTGGACTCGATCGCCTCGGAGCCGCCGCGCAGAATGCAGGCATTGCCACTCTTGATCGACAGGCTGGCGGCCTCGATGGTCACGTTGGGGCGGCTCTCGAAGATCATGCCAAAGACACCAATCGGCACCCGCATTTGCCCAACCCGGATGCCGCTGGGCTGCTGCTTCATGCCCAGGATCTCACCAATCACATCGGGCATCGCGGCGAGTTGCTCGCAGCCTTGTGCGCAAGTCTCGATCACCTTGGGCGTCAGTTCGAGACGGTCGACCATCGGCGCGGCCAGGCCGGTGGCCCGGGCGCGCTCCAGGTCCTTGGCATTGTCGACTCGTAGCGCGTCCACATTGGCTCGCAACAAGGTGGCGAGCGCGCGAAGCGCTCTGTTTTTAGTAGCAGTATTAGCCCGCGCCATCAGGGCGGAAGCCGCTTTTGCCTGCCTTCCGAGAGTGTGGCTGTAGTCAGCCAGGTTGATCGCATTCATGGCGGCATTTTCTCACGCGAGGTCTCGCACGGTGCGCTGGGCAGCCGGCTGGGTCGCGACCTGGCGGCACACCATCATGGCCAGCCGGTGCAGCGCCTGCCAGGGGTTGTTGGGCCAGTCCGGTTGCTTGAGACCCTTGACGATGCCGTCAACCTGGTGCGCCGCAGCGAGCAGGCGGTTCAACGCGGCGACCGACAGACGCGGCAAGACCCGCTCGTACAGGCGTTCCTTGACACCCCAGACGCGTTGTTCCCGCAAGGCCATGGGCAGCGGTGTGCCTGCGGCCATCGCATCCTTGACGCGTTTGAGCGCGCGAATGTCCTCGCTCAAGGTGTAGTGCACCAGCACCTCGGCCTCGCCCTCGGCCTGCAAGCCGTCGAGCATGCGCTGCACGCGCAGGTGCTGACCGGCCAACACCGCTTCGGAGAGTTTGAACACGTCGTAACGCGCGACGTTGAACACGGCACTCTGCACTTGTTCCAGACTCAGCACACCCGCATCCGCGTCGTCAGGCGTGGCCGTGCCAAACAGCAGTGCCAGCTTCTGAATCTCCTGGTGCGCCGCCAACAAGTTGCCCTCCACCCGATCGGCAAAGAATTGCAGCGTGCGCAACCCGTTGTCGCCGGCGGCCACGCGTTGCCCCTGCACCGCCAGTCGCTGCGCAATCCACTGCGGCAGCGCGGCTCGTTCCACCGGATCGAGCTGCACCGAGGCGCCTTCGCGCTCCAGCGCGGCAAACCAGGCACTGGTTTTGGCGGCCTTGTCCAGGCGCGGCAGCATGACCAGCGTCAGCGTGGAGTCGTTGCCCCGCGCTTGTCCGGCCAATTGCTCCAAGGCCGGTCCACCTTCCTTGCCGGGTTTGCCGGATGGAATTCGAATCTCGACGATTTGTTTGTCGGCAAACAGACTGAGTGAGCCGCCCGCAGCCAACACTTCGCTCCAGTCAAAGTTGGCGCCTGAAACGGTGTGGGAGCTTCGCTCGGTATAGCCCTGCGAGCGGGCGGTGGCGCGGATGGCATCGGCCGCCTCCTGCACCAGCAGGGGCTCATCGCCATGCAGAACGTACAGGCTCCTGAGCTCTTTTTGCAGGTGTTTGGGGAGTTGGGCGGGCGCTAGTTGCATGGGCGAAGTGTAAAACCTTGCGGGACAGACCGGAGCAAAGCGACGCTCTGTCCTCAACTGATCGTCGGATGTCGGTTGTCCACCTTGCGGGACAGACCTTTGCTGCGCGACGCTCTGTCCTCAACTGATCAGGGGTAGTCTTCGCTATTTCAAGCTGCTCGACAGGAACGCCCGCAGTCGCTCGCTGCGTGGGCGCTGCAACACCTCGGCAGGTTCGCCCTGCTCTTCAATCTGACCTTGGTGCAAAAAGACCACCTGCTTGCTCACCTCGCGCGCAAAGCCCATCTCATGCGTCACGACGATCATGGTGCGCCCTTCTTCCGCCACTGAGCGCATCACCTTGAGCACCTCGCCCACCAGTTCGGGGTCCAGTGCCGAGGTAGGCTCATCAAACAGCATCACCTTGGGCTCCATTGCCAGCGCCCGGGCAATCGCCACGCGTTGCTGCTCACCACCGGAGAGGTGCGCCGGATAGGCGTCCTTGCGATGGTAAACGCCGACCCGCTGCAAATAGGCCTGCGCCCGCTCCAGCGCTTCAGCCTTGCTCAGCTTGAGAACATGTACCGGTGCCTCGATCACGTTCTCCAGCGCCGTCATGTGCGCCCACAAGTTGAAGTGCTGAAACACCATGGCCACCTGGCTGCGCAGCAGCTTGAGCTGTTCGGCGCTTTGGGCTTGAAGGGTTCCGTTCCGGTCGGCCACCAAGGCCAGCTCTTCGCCGTCGAGCACGATTCGCCCGGCGTTGGGATGTTCCAGCAGATTGAGGCAGCGCAGAAACGTGCTCTTGCCGGACCCGCTGGAGCCGATCATGGCGATCACGTCGCCCTTGTGCGCCGTCACGCTGACGCCCTTGAGCACTTCGTTGCTGCCGAATCGCTTGTGGATACCCGCGGCTTGCAGTTGAATCGAAGAGCTCATGACCAGACGGTCCCGTACCTGATGACGCACATTCAGGCTCGCTTGCCAGCGTTCACAGACTCTGGATGGCCGCCACGCGACGCAGGATTTGTCGCACGATGTCGCGCTGCATGTCGCGGTACAGAATGGTCTCCTCCGCCTCCTTGGCCAGTACCGCTGACTCGCTGAAACTGATGTCCCGGTGCTGAGCAATTTCAGTCGCGGCAATCAAGTCTCTGCCATCCATGGTTCGAACCCGGAACACGGCCTTGATCCGAAGCTGGTACTCGCGCACCTGCCCGGCCGAGCCGCGTCCCACCACGACTTTCTCACGCTGTTCCTCCAACAGGTCCAGCACCACGCCGGTCGAGGCAACACCGGCCTGTGGCGCCGGCAAGGCACGCGCAAAAGTACTTCGCAACTCTGACGCCAAGGCACCACCGGGCTGTGGCGTGATGCTGATGGTTTGAAATGCGAAGCGTTCGGCCCCTCGCAGCTTGAAGCCGCAGGCGCTTAGCAGGCCGCCAGTGCCCAGCAGCCCCAAGCCCTTGCCTAGCCAGACGCGGCGATTGAGCCTGCCCACTCAGACCACCACGTTGACCAAACGGCCAGGGACCACGATGACCTTTTTTGGCACGGCACCCTTGGCGAGCTTCAGGAACATCTCGTGACGCAACGCAGCTTGCTCGATTTCGGCTTTGCCGGCGGTCGCACTGACGACGATCGCGCCGCGCAGCTTGCCGTTGATCTGCAGCATGAGTTCAATTTCATCCTGCTTCAGCGCGGCGGGGTCCGGCTTGGGCCACGGCGCATCCAGCAGATCTCCCAGCACCGACGCATAGCCCAAGCCGCTCCACAGGCTGTGCGCGATGTGCGGCGTGGCCGGGTAGAGGCAGCGCAGCAAGATACCGAAGCCTTCCACCACTGCTACCTGGCCGCCAGCGCGATCGCCAGCGCTCGCATCGGTGCCAAGCGCCGCGGCGAAGACTTCCAACGCGTTGATCATCTTCATCGCGCCGGAGACCACCGTGTTGTATTGCATGCGCTGGTAGTCGTAGTCGACCTGTTTGAGCACGCTGTGGATCTCCAGCCGCAGCGCCCGGGCTTGCGAGCCGAACGCCACGTCATTGAGCACCTTGACCGACGCCACGCTGGCCTTGGCGGCCTCGAAGTCCATGGCGGACAGCTTGACACCAAAATTCCAAACGCGGCGCATGAAGCGGTAGGACCCCTCCACGGCGGCATCATTCCACTCCAGCGTGGCCTCGGGCGGCGCCGTGAACATGGTGTAGATGCGGGCGGTATCGGCACCATACTTTTCAATCAGCGCCTGTGGATCAACACCGTTGTTCTTGGACTTGGACATGGTGCCCAGACCTTCGTAGGTGATCAGGGTGCCCGCAGGCAATTTGCCTTTGGCCTCCTTCAGCTTGGCACCGGTGACCTTGCCTGAGGCGTCATGGATGTCTTCCACCTCCTGCGGCCAGAAGTATTCAATGCCGCCCTTGTCCGATTTGCGCGAGTAGATGTGGTTGAGCACCATGCCCTGGGTCAGCAACTTGGTAAAGGGCTCATCGACCTTGACCAGGCCAAGGTCGCGCATGACCTTGGTCCAGAAACGCGCGTACAAGAGGTGAAGAATGGCATGCTCGATGCCGCCGATGTACTGGTCCATCGGCATCCAGTACCGTGCACCTTCGGCCACCATTTTGTCGGCATGGGTCGGGTCGCAGTAGCGCATGAAATACCACGAGCTGTCGACAAAGGTATCCATGGTGTCGGTCTCGCGCCGCGCCGCGACCCCACAGACCGGGCAGACCACGCCGGCGTGGAATCCTTCGTGCTTGTTCAACGGGTTGCCAGAGCCATCGGGCACGCAGTCCAGCGGCAGCACCACCGGCAAATCCTTTTCGGGCACCGGCACAGCGCCATGTTGCGGGCAATGGATGATGGGGATCGGCGTGCCCCAGTAGCGCTGGCGGCTCACGCCCCAGTCACGCAGGCGCCAGGTGGTTTTCTTCTCGCCCAGCCCCTTGATCTGCAGCGCGTGCGCCACGGCATTGACCGCCTCCTTGTAGGTCAATCCGCTGAAACTGTCGGAGTTGATGGTCACGCCGCGCTGCTTGTCACCGTACCACTCCTGCCACTGATCGTAGTCATATTCCAGCCCGTCAATCAACACCACTTCGAGGATATCGATGCCGTACTTCTTGGCGAAGGCAAAGTCCCGCTCATCGTGCGCGGGCACGCCCATCACGGCGCCATCCCCATAGCTCATCAGTACGTAGTTGCCGACCCAGAGCTCGATGGCGTGGCCGTTGAGCGGGTGCGTGACCGTCAGGCCGGTGGGCATGCCGACCTTTTCGCGCAAGGCCAGTTCGGCCTCGGTGGTGCCGCCCTTTTTGCAGTCCTCGATGAAGGCCGCCAGGGCTGGGTTGCTGCCCGCCGCATGGGTGGCCAGCGGATGCTCCGGCGCCACTGCACAGAAGGTGACCCCCATGATGGTGTCGGCCCGCGTCGTGAAGACGTACATGCGGCCACCGTCAATCAATCGGCCTGCTGCATCGCGGATATCGTGCGTGAAGGCGAAGCGCACGCCCGCGCTCTTGCCAATCCAGTTCTCCTGCATCAGCTTGACCCGCTCGGGCCAGCCGGGCAGACCGGTCTGAACATGCTCCAGCAGCTCTTGTGCGTAGTCGGTAATCTTGAGGTAGTAGCCTGGGATCTCGCGCTTTTCGACCGCCGCGCCGGTGCGCCAGCCCTTGCCGTCGATCACCTGCTCATTGGCCAGCACGGTCTGGTCCACCGGGTCCCAGTTGACGACCTGGGTCTTGCGGTAGGCGATGCCACGTTCCAGCATCTTCAGGAACAGCCACTGGTTCCACTTGTAATAACTCGGGTCGCAGGTCGCGATTTCGCGCGACCAGTCGATGGCCAAGCCCATGGCCTGCATCTGCCCCTTCATATGGGCGATGTTGTCATAGGTCCACTTGGCGGGTGGCACGCCGTTCTTGAGCGCCGCGTTTTCGGCAGGCAAACCAAAGGCGTCCCAGCCCATGGGCATCAGCACGTTGTAGCCGTTCATGCGCAGGTAGCGCGTCAACATGTCGTTGATGGTGTAGTTGCGCACATGGCCCATGTGCAGCTTGCCACTGGGGTAGGGCAACATCGAGCAGGCATAGAACTTCTTGCGCGACACGTCTTCGGTCACGCGGTAGGCGTCGCGCGCGCTCCAGTGCTGTTGCGCGGATTGCTCAACGTCGAGGTGCTTGTATTTGTCTTGCATGGGGTTCCAGGGTGGCCTGAAAATGGCCGCCCACGGTTGATTCTAGGGTTTGACAGCGGCCTGCGTGTCCGCCACGAAGCCAATGCGGTTCAGTCCGGCAGTCTGGGCCACGCCCATGACCTCGACAATTCGGCCGTAGGGGACCGACGCGTCGGCGCGCAACTGCACCTCGGTATCGGGGTTCTGGCGTGCGGTCTGCCCCAGTCGGCGGGCCAATTCGTCCAGCGCGATGGCCGCGTCCTGCAAGTAGACCTGACCGCCCCGATCAACCACCAACGACACAAACGCCGGCGCGGCACTCGGCTTGCCGGCATCGGTCTTGGGCAAATCCAGCTTGATCGAACTCGCCATCAGCGGCGCGGTGATGATGAAAATCACCACCAGCACCAGCATCACGTCCACCAGCGGCGTCATGTTGATCTCGCTCATGGGCTGTGGCCCCGGCGTACGTTCGAGACGACCAAAAGCCATTTGAGTCCTTGGCGTGGGGCGCACCGCGCTCAGGGAGCGGCGACCCCGGGCGCGCCCTGAGCCGTCGAATGCGCCATCAGTTCACGCAGATCGCGTGCGAAGCCTTCCAAGTCGGCCTCGATGCTGCCAATGTAGCGGCCCAGCACGTTGTAAGCCAACACCGCCGGGATCGCCACCGCCAGCCCGGCGGCGGTCATGATCAGTGCTTCGCCCACCGGGCCGGCGATTTTGTCAATCGTGACTTGCCCCGCACTCGAAATGCTGATCAGCGCATGGTAGATACCCCAGACCGTCCCCAGCAAGCCGACAAAGGGGGCGGTGGAGCCGACCGTGGCCAGCAGTACCTGCCCGAACTGCAGTTTGCGCAAGACACCATGCAGCGCGTCGCGCAATACCCGGGTGAGTTGCTGCGAGCGGTCTCCTGCCCCGGCCAAAGTGCCGCTTGCCTGCGTGCGCGTGGCAACGATCAAGGGCCGCAGCAGCTCCTGGCGGTCAAAACGGTCAAGCTTCAGCAGCGCCTCGTCCACGGTCGCGGACTGCCAGAAGGCAGCCGTGCTTCGGGCCACATCGGCACGACTGCGCTGCAGCAGCCAGCCTTTCCAGAGTATGACGACCCAACTTCCGACCGACATCAGCAGCAGGGTCAGGGCCACCACACGGGTGACCGCGTCACCTTGCTCAAGGAGCTCCCAAAAATTCATTTCAGCCCGAGCACATCGGCCATGTCGAACAAACCCGTCTTGTGGTCAGCCAGGAACCGGGCCGCGCGCAGACTGCCCTGCGCGTAGGTGGAGCGGCTGGAGGATTTGTGGGTGATTTCAATGCGTTCGCCAATGCCGGCAAACAGCACCGTGTGATCGCCAACGATATCGCCACCGCGGATGGTGGCAAAACCGATGGATGACGGATCGCGCGCTCCCGTCACGCCTTCACGTGTATAGACCGCACAGTCCTTGAGATTGCGCCCCAGGGCACTGGCCACGACTTCGCCCATCTGCAAGGCAGTGCCAGAAGGCGCATCAATCTTGTTCCGATGGTGCGCCTCGATGATCTCGATGTCGTACCCATTCGGCAGCGCCTTGGCCGCCATCTCCAGCAGTTTGAGGGTAACGTTCACCCCGACACTCATGTTGGGGGCCATCATGATGGCAATGTCCTGGGCCAGCTCGGCAATGCGCGCCTTTTGGGCGTCGCTGAAACCGGTAGTGCCAATGACGGCCTTGACACCCAGGGCGCGGCAGGCATCCAGGTGTGCCAGCGTGCCTTCGGGCCGGGTGAAATCAATCAGGACATCGGCCGGCTTCAAGCCCGCCAACAAGTCTGCGGTGATGACGACGGTACTGGTTCGTCCCAGGAAAGCCGTTGCGTCGCTGCCGATGGCAGGATGGCCGGGCATGTCGAGGGCGCCCGCCAGGGCGCAATCGTCGGCGGCCAGGATCGCTTCGATCAGCATGTGTCCCATGCGACCGGTGGCACCGGCAACTGCGATGTGGTGAAGCCGTTGTGCTGTCATAAGCCCGCAAGCCTGCTGCTAGCGACTGACCGGCTCCAGTGGCGGATAACTGACCGGGAGCGCGGGCTGCGCCAAGGGTGCGCTCGGCTTGGCGGGAACCGGGGATGCCTTGAGTTGGGCCTCGGTCATTTGCAGCATGGGCACCGGGCGGGCGCGCCGACCGGAATCCAAGCCGGCCACGAATTCGGCCTCGGTGGGAAGTGGATCCGAGTCAAGCCGCTCCAGTGTGTCACCCTTGAAGAATGCGGTCAGTTTGCGCTGTTGCGGCGGCATGCCCTGACGCCTGAAGGTGAACACATAGTCCCAGCGGTCGGCATGAAACACACTGGTCAGCAAGGGCGTCCCCAGTATTTCCCGAACCTGATTGCGGGTCATGCCTGGCTTGACCACATCCGCCTGCTCCTTGGCGACAAAATTGCCTTGCACCACGTCCATGCGATAGGGCGTAACAACGCCAGCGATGCGGTTGCTGGCGTTGTCGAAACTTCCACACGCCACCAGCACGGTGGACGCAGCCAGGCAGAGGATCAAGAAGGGGCGGCGTAGGGGCAAATCAGGCATGGGATGAGTCTGGCGATATGATCGCGACATTGTAGCGGCTGAGCCCTGTCAAGAGCCTGCGCTGCCCGGAACAGCCAACATCCGACAATCAGTTGAGGACAGAGCTGAAGGTCTGTCCCGCAAAGTATCAGGAATGATGTGCATGACCAATATCGATGAACTCAAGAGCACTGGGCTGAAGGCCACGCTGCCCCGATTGAAGATACTGGAGATCTTCCAGAAGGGCACGCAGCGCCACATGACGGCGGAAGACGTCTTTCGGGTGCTGCTGGAGGATCGTTCGGATGTGGGACTGGCTACGGTGTACCGCGTGCTGACCCAGTTCGAACAGGCCAGCATTCTCAGTCGCAGTCACTTTGAGAGCGGCAAAGCTGTTTACGAGCTCAACGAGGGCCAGCACCACGATCACCTGGTGTGCCTGGACTGCGGTCGCGTCGAGGAGTTCTATGATGCCGAGATCGAGAAACGCCAGCACGCCGTGGCCAAAACCAAAGGGTTTACCATCGCCGACCATGCGCTGAGCTTGTACGCTCATTGCACCAAGGACCAGTGCCCCAACCGCCCGATCAACACGCGGCGCTGAGCATCCAAGGGTCAATGGCCCTGACCCATGGCTTTGCGGTGCCGCTCGACAAACTCCTGATAGGTGTCGATGCCGCGCAACTGCAAAATCGTGTTGCGCACGGCGGCCTCGACCAACACCGCGATGTTGCGTCCCGCCACCACCTGAATCACCACCTTGCGCACCGGAATACCCAGGATATCCTGCGTCAGCGGCTCATAGGGAATGCGTTCGTACTCGCGCTCCAGCGTCTCGCGGCGCACCAGGTGAACAATCAGCTTGAGGCGCATCTTGCGCCGCACGGCGGTCTCGCCGAAGATGGCGCGAATATCGAGCAAACCAATGCCGCGCACTTCCAGCAGATTGCGCAGCAGCTCCGGGCAACTGCCCTCAATGGTGGTCTGATTGATGCGAAACAAATCAACTGCATCGTCGGCCACCAGCCCATTGCCGCGCGAAATCAGCTCCAGTCCCAGCTCACTCTTGCCCAGCCCCGACTCGCCGGTGATCAGCACGCCCAGGCCCAGGATGTCCATAAACACGCCGTGCATCGACTCCCGATCGGCGAAGTGCTTGGACAGGTAAGCCCGCAGCACGTCGATCACGAAGGCCGACGAATCCGGCGTGGCAAACATCGGAATCTGGGCGCGCTCGCACATCGACAGCAAGGCATCAGGCGCCACCTGCCCATCGGCCAGCACCAGCACCGGGGGCTCAAGCGTGACAATCCGGGCAATGCGCCGGGCGCAGTCCTCGGAGGTGGCACTGGTCAGGTAGGCGATCTCGCGTTCACCCAGAATCTGCACGCGATAAGGATGGATGTAGTTGAGGTAACCCACCAGATCGGCGCCGGATCGCGCGGCCTGCACGGCGACTTCGTCAAAACGCCGCTCCGAGGCGCCCAAGCCGGCCACCCACTCCCATTTCAGAGCGCCTCGAAACGCCTCAAACAGGACATCGGCACTGACAACGGTAGGCTTCACGTCATTCGCGGGGGCCCACGCGGCGGTCCCCGAATGGCTCTAGACGACCTGCGCCGACTGCCAATTGGCGATCAGCCCATGCAACTCGTCAGAGCTGGCACACAAGGTCAGCCGGTCGCGCAGCGACGCATCACTCAGCAACTCTGCGATCTCGGAGAGGATTTCAAGGTGCTTCTGGGTCGCCGCCTCGGGCACCAGCAGAAAGATCATGAGGCGCACTGGCTGCTCATCCGGTGCGTCAAAACCGATAGGCTGCGACAGCAGGAAGACCGCCGCCATCGGCGCTTTCAGGCCCTTGATTCGCCCGTGGGGAATGGCCACGCCGTGGCCCAAACCGGTCGAGCCGAGCCGCTCGCGTGAGAACAGGCTATCGGTGACCAAGGCCCGGCTGAGGCCATGGAGGTTCTCAAACAGCAGACCGGCCTCTTCAAAAGCGCGCTTCTTGCTCGTGGAATCGACACTCACAAGCACGTGCGAGGCGGGCAAAATAGACGAGAGTCGGTTCATGATTTGGGCTGATTATGCACAAAAAAACCGCGCGGTTGCCGGCGCGGCTGGTGTCGGGCGAACCCGGGCCTACATCAGGCGCTTGGGCGCGTCATGGTGGTGGTCCTGAATTCGATCCTTGTGGCGACCGACCTGCCGATCGAGCTTGTCAACCAGCTCATCGACCGCGGCGTACAAATCGGCATGTGAACTCTCGGCGAACAGGTCGTTGCCCTTCACGTGGATATTGCACTCGGCCCTTTGCCGTCGTTCCTTTTCCTTTTGCTTCTCAACAGTCAACAGTACCTTGACGTCCACAACCTGATCAAAGTGACGCGTGATTCGATCCAGCTTGGTCGTAACGTAATTGCGCAGGGCGGGTGTAACTTCAAGGTGATGACCGCTGATCGTCAAGTTCATAAATAACCTCCGGTTGCTCTCGGGTTGAAAAGGCCGACCGGCCTTACCGATCGACCGACAGAACCAAAACATCGCGAAATGGGACTGTCGGGTTCACTATGCCTAGCTCAACCTGGAAATGCAAACGCTTTTTTCAATGCGCTGCGGCAAGCAAGGACATGAGCCCACTTCATCGCCAATTGCGCCCATAATGCGAGAGGCGCTGCGGAAAATCGCCCGGCGGCGGCGCCAGTTCTGGCGCTCACCGCGGCCTGCGCGCCGGTGGCCAAATCTGGGCTGTTGATGCACCCAGGAATCAACGGCGGCGCCTGCCTCGTGGTCCTATGCGCTCGAATTGCGATGCGATCACCACGGATTCCCCGAAGTTGGCTTTGTCCGCTCACAGTTGGCCGCGCGATGCGATAATTTCAGCATTCAAACTTCGGAGCGAATTCCTTGGAAACCTACCCTAGTCGGTAGCTTTCGGATTTGATTGGACCTGTCGCCAATTGTTCGAAAGCTGCTCAGTACAACCGCTACCTGCACCGAATAATTGGAATCTGACCCCAATTAAATTGCCATGCTCAACATCTTCACGCTCGCCAACGGGCGACTGTTCCAGGAAGAGATCGAATCCCTGGAAGAACTGTCGCAGTTTCAACCGATCTGGGTTGACCTGGAATCCCCCACGCCGGAAGAGAAACGCTGGGTCAAGCAGTATTACGGCCTGTCCATCCCGGAAGACGCGATGGACGAGGACATCGAGGAGTCCGCCCGCTTCTACGCCGAGGACAACGGTGAACTGCACATCCGCAGCGACTTCCTGATCGCCGACGACGACGAGCCCCGCACTGTGCGGGTCGCCTTCATCCTCAACCTGGTCAACGATGAGCTCAAGAGCAAGGGCGTGCTGTTCTCCATCCACGATGAAGACGTTCCGGTGTTCCGCCTGCTGCGCATGCGGGCGCGGCGCGCCCCCGGCCTGATCGAAGATGCCAAGGAAGTGCTGCTCAAACTGTTTGACGCGGATGCCGAGTACTCCGCCGACACACTCGAAGGCATCTACGATGAGCTGGAGAAAGTCAGCACCAAGGTGCTGTCCGGCGATGTGACCGACGCGCTGGCCGGTGAAGTGTTGGGCGCGATTGCACGTCACGAAGACATGAACGGCCGCATTCGGCGCAACGTGATGGATACCCGGCGCGCGGTGAGTTTCATGATGCGCAGCAAGATGCTCAACGGCGAGCAGTTCGAGGAGGCACGCCAGATCCTGCGCGACATTGATTCGCTGGACTCCCACACCGCTTTTCTGTTCGACAAGATCAACTTTTTGATGGACGCCACGGTCGGTTTCATCAACATCAATCAGAACAAGATCATCAAGATCTTTTCAGTGGCCAGCGTGGCCCTGCTGCCGCCCACGCTGATTGCCAGCATCTACGGCATGAACTTCAAGTTCATGCCTGAGCTGGACTGGTCCATGGGCTACCCCTACGCCCTGGCCGTCATGGTGGCCAGCGCGCTGGTGCCCATGTGGTACTTCCGCAAGCGCGGCTGGCTGAAGTAGGCAACGCCCTGAACGGAGCATTGGCTTGAAGGTCGACGGCAAACCCTACCGCACGGTCTGGCTCAAAGCTGGCGACGAACGCGTGGTCCAGGTTATCAACCAGATCAAATTGCCCCACGTATTCGAGACGCAGGATGTACGCTGCGTCGAGGACATGTGCCGGGCCATCCGGGACATGACCGTGCGCGGCGCCGGTCTGATTGGTGCTTGCGCCGGCTTTGGCATGTACCTGGCCGCGTTGGAAGCCCCTGATGCGTCGTTCGATCTGGCCATGGAGAAAGCCGGCGCGGCGCTCAGGGCGACCCGCCCGACCGCCTCCAACCTGGCCTGGGCAGTGGACCGCATGTTGAAAGCCATCGCCGTCGGGCTTTCGCCCGCGCAGCAACGCGTGTTGGCCAAGGCGGCAGCGCTGCGCATCGCCGACGAAGATGTCCAACACTGTCGTCGCATCGGCGAACATGGCCTGACGGTCATTGCCGAACTGGCCCGATCGAAGCGCGACGCACCGGTCAACATCCTGACCCACTGCAACGCGGGCTGGCTGGCGTTCGTGGACATTGGCTCGGCCACCGCGCCAATTTACGCCGCCCACGATGTCGGCATCCCGGTCCATGTCTGGGTGGACGAAACACGACCTCGCAACCAGGGTGCCAGCCTGACCGCCTGGGAACTCGGTCAACACGGCGTTCCCCATACCCTGATTTCCGACAACGCGGGTGGCCACTTGATGCAACATGGCCTGGTGGACATGGTGATCACCGGCAGCGACCGGGTGACCCGCAATGGCGATGTCGCCAACAAGATCGGCACCTACCTCAAAGCCCTGGCGGCGCGTGACAACGGCATACCCTTCTATGTGGCGTTGCCCTCGTCCACATTTGACTTCTCCCTGCGCGATGGTGTGACCAATATCCCGATCGAGGAGCGTGATGCCGCGGAAGTTCGCTTTGTCTCCGGCAAGACCACCGGCGGTGCGATGGAGTCAGTTCAGATCTGCCCGGACAGCACCGGGGCGCGCAACTGGGGATTTGATGTCACGCCGGCCCGGCTGGTGAGCAAACTGATCTGCGAACGCGGCCTGTGCGACGCCAATGAGGCGGCCATCCTGGCGCTATTCCCGGAGCAACGCTGACATGAGCACGGGCTTGGACGAAGGCAGCATCAAGTACACCAGTGTGCGTCGAGACGGCGAGGTGCCACACTCAGCACGGCTGGACGCGCTCAACCGCGCCCGCACCGTATTGCACGATCTGGGCCTCATCGGCGTCTACGCCAACGGCGTCGGCTACGGCAACCTGAGCATTCGCGAGTCGGGCGACCAGTTCATCATCACCGCCAGCGCCACCGGCGCCGACCGCTGCCTGCGCCACCAGCAGTACTGTCTGGTTGAATCCTTTGCGCTCGAACTCAATCTTGTGGTTTGCCGCGGTGCCATGGACGCCTCTTCGGAATCCATGACCCACGGTGCGATCTACCAGGCCAACCCCGCCGTCAACTGCGTGATACATGTACACAGCCGAGTCATGTTCGACGCGCTGCTTGCCACGGAGCTGCCGCATACTCAGGCCGACATTCCTTATGGCACACCCGCGATGGCACAGGCCGTGGTGGGACTGGTGCAAGCCCGAAGTCAGCTCCCGGTGCTGTTTGTCATGGCGGGACACGACGAAGGCATCGTCGCCTACGGATCAGACGTTGAATCGGTCCTGGCATGCCTGGTTGAAACCCATCAGCACCTCCAAGAATCATGAACAAAATCGGCATCATCGGCGGCAGCGGCCTGGACAACCCGGATATCCTTGACAAACCAGTCGACCGGGCTGTCGACACCGCGTGGGGACCCCCTTCGGCGGCCCTCAAGTGTGGTCAGATCAACGGAGTTGACGTGGTGCTGCTGGCACGGCACGGGCGCGAACACACGCTCGCACCCTCGCGGGTCAACTACCGCGCCAACATCCAGGCACTCAAGGACGCAGGCTGCACCCACATCCTGGCCACCACCGCGGTGGGCTCGCTACGCGAGGAAATCAAGCGCGGCGACCTGGTCATCGTCGACCAGTTCATCGACTTCACCAAACAACGAGCGATGAGCTTTCACGAGTCCTTCGCGCCGCACCAGCCGGTGCACACCCCGATGGCCGAACCCTTCGATGCGGCCTTGCGCGCGATCCTGATCGAGACCTGCATGAAACACAGTTTCGCCTTTCACCGCTCGGGAACGGTGGTCACCATCGAAGGTCCCCGCTTCTCGACCCGCGCCGAATCGAAGATGTTTCGCGCCTGGGGCGCCGACATCATCAATATGTCGATCGCTACCGAGGCGACCCTGGCCAACGAGGCGGGCATTCCCTATGCCGCCGTGGCCATGAGCACCGACTACGACTGCTGGAAGACCGACGAGGAACCCGTCACGTGGGAGGCGATTCTGGCGGTGTTCAACGAGAACGCCAAGAAGGTGACCACGCTGCTGACCGACGCCATTCCGCACGTGGCCCGGCTTGCAGCCTGAACGGCGGCGCAAAAGGCAAAAGGCGGCCCCGGGCCGCCCTTTAACAAGCGTGAAGTCGCTTTATTTGTCGCGCAACTCGCGCCGCAGGATCTTGCCAACCGGGGTCTTGGGCAGCTCGGCACGGAACTCGATCACTTTGGGCTGCTTGTAGCCGGTGAGGTTTTCCTTGCAGAAGGCGCGCACCTGTTCTTCGGTCAGGGCCGGGTCCTTCTTGACGATCACCAGCTTGACCGCCTCGCCGGTCTTGGCATCAGCGACACCGACACAGGCGCACTCCATCACGCCCGGCATCGAGGACACCACGTCTTCGAGTTCGGTTGGATAAACGTTGAAACCGCTCACCAGAATCATGTCCTTCTTGCGGTCCACGATCTTGAAGAAACCTCGTTCATCGACAACGCCCACATCGCCGGTCTTGAAATAGCCATCCGAGGTCATGACCTTGGCAGTCTCGTCCGGTCGCTGCCAGTAGCCGGCCATCACTTGCGGACCCTTGATGGCGATCTCACCTGGCTGCCCCATCGCCACCTCATTGCCGTCGTCGTCCAGCAACTTGATCCAGGTACTCGATACCGGCACCCCGATGGAGCCCGAGTATTCGGTGGCCGTGACCGGGTTGGAGGTGGCAATCGGAGAGGTTTCGCTCAAACCATAACCCTCGCAAATCGCGCAGCCGGTCTTCTCGTACCAGAGCTTGGCCACGGCGCTTTGGACGGCCGTGCCGCCACCGGCGGAGACCACCAGGTGGCTCCAGTCCACCTTCTTGAAATCGGGATGGTTGGCCAGCCCATTGAACAAGGTGTTGACAGCGGGAAGAATGTGGATGGTGTGCTTCGCCAATTCCGCCAGCACGGCGGGTAGATCACGCGGGTTGGGGATCAGAATCAACTTGCCGCCCATGCGCATGGACATCATCATGCCCACGGTGAAGGCAAATATGTGGTACAGCGGCAACGCGCAAACCGATGTCATTTGCTCGCTGGCCGGGATCTTCTTGAGCATCGGCTCATTCCAGGCGTCGGCCTGCAACAAGTTGGCAACCAGGTTGCGCTGCAACAGCGTGGCGCCCTTGGAGACGCCGGTGGTGCCGCCGGTGTATTGCAGGACCGCTACATCGTCCGGCTTGATGGTCACCTTCTTGAGCTTGCCGCTGCTGCCCTTGGCAATGGCCGAGTTGAAGCGAACCGCCGTGGGCAGCGAGAAGGCCGGCACCAGCTTCTTCTTGTTGCGCACCACGTAGTTGACCAGTGCGCCCTTGATCAGACCCAACTGGTCACCCATGGCACACAGCACAATATGCTTGACCGGCGTGGCGGCCAGGCACTTTTCGAGTGTGCTGGCGAAATTCTCCAGGATGACAATGGCCTTGGCACCCGAGTCCTTGAGTTGGTGCTCCAGTTCGCGCGCGGTGTACAAGGGATTGACGTTGACCAGTGTGAAGCCGGCGCGCATGATGCCGGCCACTGCGATCGGGTACTGCAAGACATTGGGCATCATCACCGCCACGCGGTCGCCCCTGACCAGGCCCAGGCCCTGCAGGTAGCTGCCGAATGCTTCGCTCAGACTGTCGACCTGGGCATAGGTCTGCTCCTTGCCCAAGAAACTGTAGGCCGGCTTGGTGGCGAACTTCTTGAAGCTCTCCTCCATCATCTCCACCACCGACGTGTACTTGCTCGCGTCAATGTCAGCAGGCACGCCCTTGGGATAGCTCTTGAGCCAGATACGGTCAGACATGAGTAAATCTCCAGATTAGATAAAGAAAACGATCGCGGGAATTGTCGACCGGGCGGCCGCACCGACATCCTGTGTTTTCCCTAGTAGTTTTGAGAGTCGAGGCTCTAAAACGACAAGCACACCCCCCGATCCGGGCCCAGCATCAGAGCTTCAAAGCCGTCAGAACTTCGTCGAGCATCTTCTTGGCATCACCAAACAACATCCGGTTGTTCTCTTTGTAGAACAGCGGGTTGTCCACCCCGGCGTAGCCCGAGGCCATGCTGCGCTTCATCACGATGGAGGTCTTGGCCTTCCAGACTTCGAGCACCGGCATGCCGGCAATCGGGCTGCTCGGATCGTCCTGGGCGCCGGGGTTGACGATGTCGTTGGCGCCAATCACCATCGCCACATCGGTTGCGGGGAAATCCTCGTTGAGCTCGTCCATTTCCATCACGATGTCGTACGGCACCCGTGCTTCGGCCAGCAACACGTTCATGTGGCCGGGCATGCGACCCGCCACCGGGTGAATGCCAAAACGCACGTTGACACCCTTCTCGCGCAAGTGCTTGGTAATTTCGAACACCGTGTGCTGCGCCTGCGCCACCGCCATGCCGTAACCCGGAACGATGATCACGCTCTTGGCTTCCCGCAACAGTTCTGCCGTGTCAACACTGCTGATCGGCACCACTTCGCCGGCCGGCTGGGCAGCATCCCCCTTGGGCGCGGGGGTTCCGCCGCCGGTGCCGAAGCCACCGGCAATGACGCTGATGAAGCTGCGGTTCATCGCTTTGCACATGATGTAGGAGAGAATCGCGCCGCTTGACCCGACCAAGGCGCCAACCACGATCAGCAGGTCATTGGAGAGCATGAAGCCGGTCGCTGCCGCGGCCCAGCCGGAATAGCTGTTGAGCATGGAGACCACCACCGGCATGTCCGCGCCACCGATGGCCATCACCATGTGAATGCCGAACAACAGTGCAATCACCGTCATCACGATCAGTGGAACCATGCCCTCGCCAATGGAGTTCGCGTTGAGAAGCTCACGACCGAACCAGATCACCACCAGCAGACCCGTCAGGTTCATCCAATGGCGCCCGGGAAGCAGCATGGGCGAGCCGCCGATTCTGCCGTTGAGCTTGCCAAAGGCAATCAAGGAGCCCGAAAAAGTGACCGCTCCGATCAGAATGCCGATATAGATTTCCATTTCATGGATGGACTTCTCGGCGCCAGCCAGCGGCACCGAGGTGTCGATGTAGCTGGCATAGCCAACCAGACAGGCCGCGAGACCCACCAGGCTGTGCATCAGCGCGACCAGTTCCGGCATCTGCGTCATCTTCACAACGCGCGCGGCATAGAGCCCGATGCCGCCACCGACCACCATGGCGCCAATGATCCACGGGATACCGGCGGGCGTGACACGCGGCCCAAGAATGGTTGCCAGCACGGCGATGGCCATGCCGACCATCCCGTAGAGATTGCCGCGCCGCGAGGTCTCGGGATTGGACAGACCACCCAGGCTCAGGATGAAGAGAATCGTCGCTCCAATATAGGAGACGGTTGCCAGACTTGCAGTCATGAGTGACTCCCTTACTTGCGGAACATGGCCAGCATGCGCTGGGTAACGGCAAAGCCGCCAAACATATTGACTGCGGTGAGCACGATGCCCACCACCGCCATCCAGCGTATCCACTCGTTGGGCGCCGGCATGCCGGCGCCCAGTGGCGGCGCGATCTGCACCAGCGCGCCAATCGCGATGATGCTGCTGATCGCATTGGTCACGCTCATCAACGGCGTGTGCAGCGCAGGCTTGACGTTCCAGACCACCATGTAGCCGACAAAACATGCCAGCACAAATACCGTGAAGTGCGCTAGAAACTCCTTGGGAGCGCTGGCGCCGATGAACCAGAATAGCGCCGCCGCCACGCCGAAGGTGATGGCCGTGCTGGTGCTCGACGCGGGCGCGCTGGCGCCATGGCCGTGGCCCTTCTTGGTAGCCGGCACTGCGGCTGGTTTGGCGGCGACAGCGGCTGGCGGCGCGGCGAGCTTTGGCGCGGGCGGCGGCCAAGTGATGTTGCCCTCCTTCACCACGGTCAGGCCGCGGATGGCCTCGTCTTCCATGTTGACGTTGATGACGCCGTCCTTGGTCTTGCACAACTCCTCGGTGAGGCGAAACAGGTTGGTGGCGTACAAGGTGGACGACTGCTTGGACAGGCGCGAGGCCAGATCCGTATAACCGACGATGGTCACGCCGTGCCGCACCACCGCCTCGCCGGGCACTGTCAGCTCGCAGTTGCCGCCCTGTTCGCCGGCCATGTCCACGATCACGCTGCCGGGCTTCATGCTCCGCACCATTTCGGCGGTAATCAGCTTGGGTGCTGGTTTGCCAGGGATCAGGGCCGTGGTGATGATGATGTCCACCTCCATGGCCTGCTTGGCGTACATGGCGCGCTGGGCCTGCTGGAAGCCCTCGCTCATGACCTTGGCGTAGCCGCCACCGCCGGAACCTTCTTCCACAAAATCGACTTTGACGAACTCGCCACCCAAAGACACCACCTGGTCGGCCACTTCGGCACGCGTGTCGTTGGCACGCACGATGGCGCCCAGACTGGCCGCCGTGCCAATCGCCGCCAAGCCGGCAACGCCGGCGCCGGCAATGAATACTTTGGCGGGGGGAACCTTGCCCGCGGCCGTGATCTGCCCATTGAAGAAGCGACCGAAGGCATTGGCCGCCTCGATGACGGCGCGGTACCCGCTGACACCGGCCATGGAGGTCAGCGCGTCCATCTTCTGGGCGCGGCTGAGCGTGCGCGGCAGCGAGTCAATCGCCAGCACGGTCACCTGTCTGACTGCGAGTAGCTGCATCAACTCAGGATTTTGTGCCGGCCAGATAAAGCTGACCAGGGCCTGGCCGGCATGCATCAGCGCAACTTCGTCCGCGGTGGGGCCGCGCACCTTGAATATGACGTCCGACGCCGCCCACAGCTTGGCAGCGCCCTCGATCACCTCGGCACCCGCAGCGCGGTAGACCTCGTCGCTGAAGTTGGCCAAGTCGCCGGCACCGGACTCGACCGCCACCGAGAAGCCCAGCTTGATCAGTTTGCCCACCACATCGGGCACCGTCGCCACGCGTTTCTCGCCGGGATAGATTTCGCGCGGTACACCAATGCGTTGCGCGGTTTTTGGCGTCTCGCCAAGTGAAGGGTTGGCCGATTTGAGGGCAACGGCGACAGGGGGGGCTCCCGATGTCGTCTCAGTAGTTACGCCAGTCTGCATGAAGCGGCTCCTTACTTATTGAATTGGATACGACGTTTCGGCATAGGCTTACCCTTGCGCGGCATGGGGTCCCGGCCAAAACTGTTCGCGAGCTTACATCAGTTTTTTGGAGCTCTTTCTGATGTCAGTCAACTTAGAGACCGACTGGAAGCTGAGCGCGACTGCGCATCTTGGTCGAGGCCATGCGGCCGCGTTGAACTGCGATGCGATGGCAGAAGCGGGCGAAAATGGCGAATTGCGACTTGGTCGACACTACTCACAAGATCAACTCCTTACCCATGACTGACACGCTGCTTGCCATCCTGACCGCCACAGGCGCTCTGCTCATCATCCTGCAACTGGTGACGCTGCTGCGTCGGCCGCGCATCGAGTTGCCGCCGGAACTGGCCGTGCGATTGCAGGCGCTGGAGCAGTCTGCATCGATCAATCTGCAGGCAGTCGCGCGAGTTGAAGGCGCGGTCGACGGCATGGGCCAGCAGGTGCAGGGCCTGACCGCCACCACACACCTCACCCTCGATTCGCTCAAGGCCGACATCAACGCCCAGCTTGGCGTGATGTCCATGGCACTCAAGGACCAGTTGGAAGGCAATGGCAACCAAATCCGCAACCAGTTCTCCAACCTGCAAGAAGCGGTGTCGCAGCAGTTGGCCGGCTTGGTCGCAGGCACCCAGCAGAACGCCGACCAGTTGCGCACCGCGCTGAACGAACGGCTGGCGGCCATTCAGGCCGACAACAGCAGCAAGCTCGAAGAAATGCGCCGCACCGTGGACGAGAAGCTGCACGCCACGCTGGAGCAGCGCCTGGGCGAGTCCTTCAAGCTGGTGAGCGAGCGGCTGGAGCAGGTGCAAGCCGGCCTGGGCGAGATGAAGACGCTGGCCGGCAGCGTGGGTGACTTGAAGCGAGTCATGACCAACGTGAAGTCGCGCGGCACCTGGGGTGAAATCCAGTTGGGCGCCATCATCGACAACGTGCTGACCAGCGAACAGTTTGCCCGCAACGTCAAGACCGTACCAGGTAGCGACGAACTGGTGGAGTTTGCCATCCGGCTGCCCGGCAAGAGTGACGAGCACCCGGTGTGGCTGCCGATCGACTCCAAGTACCCGGTGGAACACTACCAGCGCCTGATGGACGCGCAAGACAACCTGGACAAGACCGCGATCCTGCAAGCCGGCAATGCGTTCGAGGCCTCGATCAAATTCGAGGCGCGCAAGATCGTTGGCAAATACGTATCGCCGCCGCACACCACCGACTTCGCCATCCTGTATTTGCCCAGCGAGGGCCTGTTCGCCGAGGTGATGCGACGCGCCGGTCTGGTCGAAGCCATCCAGAACGAGTGCCGCGTCATGATCACCGGCCCGGCCAACCTGGCCGCCATGCTCAACAGCCTGCAGATGGGCTTCAAGACGCTGGCGATCGAGAAGCGTTCGTCCGAAGTGTGGAGCCTGCTCGGACAGGTCAAGACCGAGTTCAGTAAATTTGGCGACATCGTCGAGGCGACGAAAAAGTCCATCGACGCCGCCGCCAAGAAGTTCGATGAAGTGGGAACCCGCACCCGCTCGATCCAGCGCAAGCTGCGTGATGTGCAGGCCTTGCCGGCGCCCGCTGCCCCGACCCTGCTGGACGCGGCCGCGCTGGACGACGAGGTGGAACCCCCAACCCAGGACAAGTTGTCGTGAACGAACGGTGGAAACCCAGCGTCACAGTAGCCGCCATCATCGAGCAGGGCGGCAGCTTCCTGCTGGTGGAGGAGCACACCCCCGAGGGCGTCAAGCTCAACAACCCGGCCGGTCACCTTGACCCAGGTGAGTCGCTGGTCGAGGGCTGTGCCCGTGAAACGCTGGAAGAAACCACCCACCGGTTTCGCCCCACCGCACTGGTGGGCATCTACCAGTCGCGCATGCAGCGCGCCAGCACTGCTGAAGACATCACTTACCTGCGTTTCGCGTTCTGTGGCGAACTTGGGGAACAGCAAGCCGGGCGCCGGCTTGACACGGGCATCCTGCGCACCGTCTGGTTGAACGCCGACGAGATCCGTGCCAGCGTCGCCCGGCACCGCAGCCCGATGGTGTTGCGTTGCATGGAAGACTACCTGAGTGGCCAACGTTTTCCGGTCAGCCTGATCTACACCGACCCCAAAGTGCTTGATTCGACCGGATTGCTACCAAGTTCATAGCATAAAACATACACCAGAAAAGGCTAAATGGTTGTTTTCTTGGCCAAGACCGGGGCAAATCGGCGGCGCCGTCACGCAGCGCGGTCGCCTACGCCAAACTCCTAAAATCGAACCATGAGCAAGCACAGAATAGTGGTGGGTTTGAGCGGCGGCGTGGACTCGGCGGTCACCGCCTGGCTGCTCAGGCAACAAGGCCATGAAGTGGTCGGCATCTTCATGAAGAATTGGGAAGATGACGACAACAGCGAATTCTGTTCGTCCAACGTCGATTTCGTGGACGCCGCCGCCGTGGCGGATGTGATTGGCATCGAGATCGAACACGTGAACTTCGCCGCCAACTACAAGGACCGGGTGTTTGCCGAGTTCCTGCGCGAGTACCAAGCAGGACGCACCCCCAACCCGGACATCCTGTGCAATGCCGAAATCAAGTTCAAGGCCTTCCTGGACCACGCCATGCGCCTGGGCGCCGAGAAGATCGCCACCGGCCATTACGCACGGGTGCGCGAGATCGCCGCTGGACCCGACACCGCAAGGGCCATGGCTTCGGAGCCGGCTACGACCACCCGGTTTCAACTGCTCAAGGGCCTGGACCCTAGCAAAGACCAGAGCTACTTTCTGCACCGCCTCAACCAGGCGCAACTCTCCAAAACCTGGTTCCCGATTGGCGAGTTGCACAAGACTGAGGTGCGCCGCCTCGCCAGCGAGATTGGCCTGCCCAATGCCAAGAAGAAGGATTCAACTGGCATTTGCTTCATTGGTGAGCGGCCGTTTCGCGAGTTCTTGAACCGCTACATACAGAAGGAGCCGGGGCCGATCAAGGACGGCACACACGCGCCGGGCAGCAAGGACTACGGTCGCACGGTAGGCCAGCACGTGGGCCTGAGCTTCTACACCCTGGGTCAGCGCCAGGGCCTGGGCATCGGTGGCATCAAAGCCAAAGGTGCGCAGCGCGGCGGTGGCGAGCACGCCCCCTGGTTCGTGGCGCGCAAGGACATGGCCCAGAACACCTTGTGGGTGGTGCAGGGGCACGATCACCCCTGGTTGTTGTCGGCCAGCTTGCAGGCGCAAGACCTGAGCTGGGTGGCCGGTGTGGCACCCACGCCGGGCCGACTGGCCGCCAAGACGCGTTACCGGCAAGCCGACGCGGCTTGCGCGCTTCAGAACACCAGCGCCGAGTCCATCACCTTGGACTTCACCGAGCTGCAATGGGCCGTCACGCCGGGTCAATCCGCCGTTTTGTATGACGGCGAGATCTGCCTTGGCGGCGGTGTCATCCGTGCGGCCAGTGCCGCGGCACCGACCTGAGTTCACGGCTTTCATGCCCAAGCCCCGTTGACGCCAGTGAAGCCGCAACAGCAATCTCTGGCTGCGTAACGCAGAGAACTGAAGGACCCTGCATGCCCGCTTCGCGTCGTCTGATCATCAACGCCCAGGGCATTCTGTCCAACCCCAATATCGCGCTGGCCGCAGCCAAGGCAGGAACACTTGCTCAATTGGCGCATGGCCCCACCACACGCATCGACCAACGCGCCTTGGCGGACGCCCGGCGCAGCGGCCTGGGCGCCATCAACGTTACCCTGGGTTATGTGGCTGGCCCGAGCGACGCGCGCACCCAGACCCTGAGCGATCTGCGGGATTGGGATGCCTTCATCAGCAATCACCCGGCACATCTGATCAAAGTGCTGAGCGCGCAAGACATCGAGACCGCATCCAGCAATGAACGCATTGGCATCATTTACGGTTTTCAGAACACCGCCATGCTCGGTGACGACGCCTCCAACGTTGCCAACTTCGCCCGCATGGGCGTACGGGTCATGCAGCTCACCTACAACGGACGCAACCAGGTGGCAGACGGTTGCATGGTCGCAGAAGACGGCGGGTTGCGCGCCTTCGGCTCGGAAGTGATCGCGCAAATGAACGCGCAGCGGGTCTTGATCGACTTGAGCCACAGCTCCGACAGAACCTGCGCCGACGTGCTGCACCAGTCCAATGCGAACGTCGCCATCACCCACACCGGCTGCAGAGCGTTATCCAACACGCCACGCAATACCAGCGATGCCACGCTACGCTTACTGGCACAGAGCGGTGGCGTGGCGGGCATCTACTGCATGCCGTTCCTGCGGGAGCGCGGTCAACCAAGGGTGCAAGACCTGACCCGCCACTTGGAACACGCGATCAATGTGTGCGGTGAAGACCATGTTGGCTTAGGCACTGACGGCGGCATCTGCGCCATTGACGACTTGCCGACCTACCTGCACTATCTGGCCGAGGCCGCTGCCGAACGCAAACAATCCGGCGTGGGTGCGGCGGGCGAAAACGACGCGGTAACCCTGTTCCTGCCCGACCTGTGCGGCCCCACGCAGTTCAGCAACCTGGCCGACCTGCTGCAAGCACGAGGCCACGCCAGCAGTCGCATCGACAAGATCCTGGGAAAGAATTCCCTGCGCTTGACGCTGGCGGTTGCAAGGCGTTTGCGTGCAAGGCTAAGCCTTGCAAGGTTTGGTGAGGGTTATTCCCCCTGACAAGGGGTGGTATTCTGGAAGCTGTCCGAGAAACTCAAAGCATATATCGCAGGAGAAGTTATGGCGCTAGTGATGTGCAGGGAATGTCCAATCCACCCAAGTTAAGCCAAAACGAGCGTGATCAACAATGTTTCTGAGTCATGTATTTGTGCGGCTTGGGTCCCGGCGTGCGGGGTTTGGACAGATTCTCTTGATGAACATAGGTGTGCGTGGCCACCAGGCGCAGCACCACGCGCAGCATCTTGGCAACCTTCTTCCCCA
>JAUXWC010000206.1 GCA_030685025.1 Rhodoferax sp. | reverse complement strand
GGGCCTCCCGGTATTTTTAACGGTTCCCACTTTGGCCCCCGACCTCTCGAAAATCATGGCCAAATACTGCAAACATGACCCGCCCCCTGATGAGGACCGGATGGCGGCGTGAACAACAGCGGGAAACTAGGCACTGTCCAGGGATTTACCCTGGGCGCAGAAAGCCCAGGGTGAAGACATTTATGGGTAAAGGGCAGGTCTAGGTACACGCGTCACGCATTCCATTGGGGGAACTACGTGCAATAGGCCGGTCGCGCCGACTTGGCCCGGCGCAAACCCGGCCCGGATAACCCTGCCATGTGCGATACGCGCTGAACTGCCTAGAATGTTCAGCCTCTACAACAGGGAAGTCCATCCATGACCCAGGGAATCATCCGCATTCGCGGCGCGCGTCAGCACAACCTCAAAAACCTGGACCTTGACATCCGCACCGGCGAACTCACGGTGGTCACTGGTCCGAGTGGATCGGGCAAGTCCAGTTTGGTGTTTGACACCTTGTTTGCCGAAGGCCAGCGCCGTTACGTGGAGACCTTTTCGGCCTACGCACGTCAGTTTCTGGACCGCATGGACAAGCCCGCTGTCGACAAGGTGGAAGGGGTGCCCGCCGCGATCGCGATCGATCAGACCAATCCGGTGCGCTCCTCGCGCTCCACCGTGGGCACGATGACCGAGCTCAACGACCACCTGAAGTTGTTGTTTGCCCGCGCCGGTGCCTTGTACGACCGCACCACCGCCCAGCCTGTGCGGCACGACTCGCCCCAGTCGATCTACGCTGAACTATTGGCGCGCAGCGCGGCACGCACGGGGGCTCGTCTGGTCGTCACCTTTCCTGTGCAGTTGCCGGCCAGCACCACCGCCGATGAGGTGACGCAGTGGTTGTCGGCCAGTGGCTTCACCAAAGTACAGGCCGAACGCGAGGCAACGGCGACCGTCATTTCTGGCAAAACCTCCAGCCTGGCCACGGTCAAGCTGCTGGACGTGGTGGCGGATCGTTTTCGTCTGGCCAACGTGGAGTCCTCGCGCGTGGTCGAAGCGATTGAGGTTGCCCTCAAGCACGGCAGTGGCCGCATGGCGGTCTACGTGTTGTCCGAAGATTCGGACGCCGCGCCGCTGATTTGGCAGTTCTCCACCGGCCTGCATTGCCCCGAGAGCGACCAACGCTACAGCGATCCGATGGCCTCCATGTTCTCGTTCAATTCGGCGGTGGGTGCCTGCGAAGCTTGCCGCGGCTTTGGTCGGGTCATCGGTGTCGACTATGGCCTGGTGATTCCCAATGACAAGCTCACGCTGCGCGCCGGCGCGGTCAAGCCGATGCAGACCCCGGCATGGCAAGAGTGCCAGGACGATTTGATGCGCCACGCCGAGGCGGCGGGCATTCCGCGTGACACGCCCTGGTACAAGCTCACGCCCGAGCAGCAGTATTGGGTGGTGAATGGCTCGCCCAACTGGAACGGCAAGTGGAACCAGCACTGGTTTGGCATCAAGCGTTTCTTCGAGTACCTGGAGACCAAGGCCTACAAGATGCACATCCGGGTGCTGTTGTCCAAGTACCGCAGCTACACCACCTGCCCGAGCTGCAATGGTGCACGACTGAAAACCGAGAGCCTGCTCTGGCGCATCGGTGACAAGGCGGCCGCCGACGCGGTGCTGGAGCCGGGCAAGCGCTTCATGCCCGCCGGCGTCAACTGGTCGCGTGGGCAACTCGAAGCGCTGCATGGGCTGTGTTTGCATGACCTGATGCTGCTGCCGATCGAGCGCTTGCGGCGCTTCTTTGACAAATTGGGGTCCAAATTGGGGTCAGAGTCCAATTTTGCCGACACCAATTTTGGCTCCGTGCCGACGGTTGCCGGTCATGCTGACGCGGCCCAGTACAAGGCGCTTAAGCTCCTGTTCGAAGAAATCACCACGCGCCTGAAGTACCTGTGCGACGTCGGCATTGCTTACCTCACGCTGGACCGCCAGAGCCGCACCTTGTCGGGCGGCGAGGTGCAGCGCATCAACCTCACCACCGCGCTGGGCACCTCGTTGGTCAATACCCTGTTTGTGCTGGACGAGCCCAGCATCGGCTTGCACCCGCGCGACATGCACCGCATCACGCTGGCCATGCAGCGTCTGCGCGATGCTGGCAATACCTTGGTGGTGGTGGAGCACGACCCGGCGGTCATGATGGCGGCTGACCGTGTGATCGACATGGGTCCTGGCCCCGGCGAGCGCGGTGGCCAAATCGTGTTTGACGGCACCACCGAAGCACTGCGCCACGCCGATACCTTGACTGGCGCCTACCTGGGTGGGCGCAAGCATGTGGGCATGGGTTTCAAGCGGCTGGTGGCGGCCAATACTCCGCGCCTGATTTTGCAGGGTGTGCGCGAGCACAACTTGAAGAACCTGACGGTCGAGTTCCCTTTGCAGCGGCTGGTGTGTATCACCGGGGTCAGCGGTTCGGGCAAGTCGACGCTGATTCAGGACGTGCTGGCGCCGGCCTTGCTGCGCCACTTCGGCAAGTCGACCGATGCGCCAGGTCAACACGAAGGTTTGCTGGGGGCCGACTGGATCAGCGAAGTGGTGTTTGTTGACCAGTCGCCAATTGGCAAGACGGCACGTTCCAACCCGGTCAGTTATGTCGGCGCCTGGGATGCCTTGCGCGAGATCTTTGCCAACGCGCCTTTGTCGCGTGAACGCAGTTACACCGCGAGCAAGTTCAGCACCAACACCGGTGACGGGCGCTGCGCCACCTGTGGCGGCTCGGGCTTCGAGCATGTGGAGATGCAGTTCCTGAGCGACGTTTACCTGCGCTGCCCGGATTGCAATGGCCAGCGTTACCGGCCGGAGATTCTGGAGGTGAACGTGGAGCGCGGCGGGCGGCACCTCAACGTGTCGGCGGTGCTGGACCTGACGGTGAGCGAAGCGGTGAGCCTGTTCGCACAAGACCGCGAGGTGTTGCGCACCCTGCAGCCGATCGTGGATGTGGGGCTGGAGTACGTCAAGCTGGGGCAGCCGGTGCCCACCTTGTCCGGCGGTGAGGCACAACGCCTCAAGCTGGCTGGCTTTCTGGCGGGTGCGGCCAAGACCGCGACCGCCAGCGGCCAGGCGACGGCGCGCCGCGGCACCTTGTTCATGTTTGACGAGCCCACCACGGGGTTGCACTTTGACGACATCGCCAAGCTGATGCGCGCCATGCGGCGCTTGCTCGATGCTGGCCACTCGATCATCGTGATCGAGCACAACCTGGACGTGATTCGCTCCAGCGACTGGTTGATCGACCTGGGGCCGGAAGGCGGCGACGCCGGTGGCCTGCTGGTAGCACAGGGCACGCCCGAAGAGGTGCGCCTGCACGCCAGTTCCCACACCGCAAAGGCGCTGCGCGACTACGACGGCACGCTGGGGCTGGGTAACCATGCCGTTCGGGAAAAAGACAGCGAAGCCCTGACGTCGTTGCGAGGTGCGTCAGCGACGCGGCCATCCACCTTGGCGCGCCAGGATGGATCGCCACGCTACGCTCGCGATGACGAAGTTGCAAGGACCTCGGCCGTCGAAGCGCAAGGTCGTCATCGCGAGGAGCGCAGCGACGCGGCGATCCATGCTGGCGCCCCACGACAAGGCTCGCCGCGCGATGCTGGCGGGCCCAATGACCGCAACGAAATCCAGATCATCAACGCCCGCGAGCACAACCTCAAGAGCCTGAGCGTCAACATCCCGCGCGGCAAGTTCAACGTCATCACCGGGGTGTCGGGCTCGGGCAAGTCGACACTGGCGTTTGACATCCTGTTCAACGAAGGCCAGCGCCGCTACCTGGAGTCGCTCAACGCCTACGCCCGCTCGATCGTGCAGCCGGCTGGCCGGCCGGATGTCGACGCCGTCTACGGCATTGCGCCCACGGTCGCCATCGAACAACGTCTGTCGCGCGGCGGGCGAAAGTCGACTGTCGGCACCACCACCGAGGTCTGGCACTATTTGCGGCTGCTCTACGTCAAGTTGGGGCTACAGCATTGCATACACGACGGCACCCCGGTGGCGCCGCAAACGGCCGACAGCATCGCGGCCCAGTTGCTGCGGCGCTTTCGTGGACAACACATTGGCCTGCTGGCGCCGCTGGTGATGAACCGCAAGGGCGTCTACACCGAGCTGGCCGACTGGGCCCGCCCGCGTGGCTTCACCCATTTGCGGGTGGACGGCAACTTTTTGCCGACCACCGGTTTCCCGCGTATCGACCGCTTTAAAGAGCACACCATCGAGCTGCCGGTGTTGAGCCTGGAGGTGTCACCGCAGCGCGAGACCGAGTTGCGCCAGGCGCTGGCCACCGCGCTCACCCATGGCAAGGGGGTGGTGCACGTGATGAGTGTGCTGGACGGCTTGCGCGGCGCCATGCAGTCCGGGGCGTCCACTGTTGGCATCGGCAAGGTGGAGGCGTTCTCCACCAAGCGTGCCTGCCCGGTGTGCAGCACCAGTTATGCGGAGTTGGACCCGCGCCTGTTCTCCTACAACAGCAAACACGGCTGGTGCCCGGACTGCGTGGGCACCGGCGTGCGTCTGGACAAGGAGCAACGCAAGGTGTTCGACGACTCGGTGCGAGACGACGACGACAAGGGCCGCGAACAGACCTTCGCCGAACCGGAAGTGGAAGACCTGCAGGATGTCGCTTGCCCCAGTTGCCAGGGCACCCGGCTCAACCCGACGGCGCGCGCCGTGAAGTTTGGCGCCGATACGGCCACGGGGCGGCCGGGGCTGGGTATCACCGAGATCGCGCGCCTGAGTGTCGGTGACGTGCGCAAGTGGGTGGACACGCTGCAAGTGGCCGGTGGCATGAGCCAGCGCGAAACCGACATCGCGCGTGACCTGGTGCCCGAGATCAAGAGCCGGCTGGAGTTTCTGGAGCAAGTGGGCCTGGGCTACCTCACGCTGGACCGGGGCGCGCCCACCCTCAGCGGCGGCGAGGCGCAACGCATTCGCCTGGCGGCGCAATTGGGCAGCAATCTACAGGGCGTTTGTTACGTGCTGGACGAGCCGACCATTGGCCTGCACGCGCGCGACAACCAGATTCTGCTCAGCGCGCTGCAATCCTTGAGCGACAAGGGCAACACCCTGGTGGTGGTGGAGCACGATGAGGACACTATCCGGCGCGCCGAGCACCTGATCGACATCGGCCCCAGCGCCGGCAAGCGCGGGGGCCAATTGGTAGCGCAGGGCTCGGTGGCGGACTTGCAGAACGCACCAGATTCGCAAACTGGTCGTTATTTGTCGCACGCCATGAAGCATCCGGTGCAGGCGCGGCGCCCGGTCGCGTCCGACACATCGGATGGCGACCAGACTGCCCAGCGGTGGCTGGTGGTACACAACGCCAGCCTGCACAACCTGCAACACGTCACGGCGCACATCCCGCTCAAGCGACTGGTCGCTGTCACCGGCGTTTCCGGCTCCGGCAAGTCCACGTTGGCGCGCGACGTACTGCTGGCCAACGTGCAAGTGGCGGTGCAGCATCGCGCTACCCGGGCCGGCCGCGACGCGCTGGCAGCGGGTGAAAAAATCGCCTGGACTGGCTGCGAGCAGGTCTCGGGCTTCGAATTGATCGACCGTGTGCTGGAAGTGGACCAAACCCCGATCGGCAAGACGCCGCGCAGTTGTCCCGCCACCTACATCGGCTTTTGGGACATCATCCGCAAGCTGTTTGCCGACACGCTGGAGGCCAAAGCCCGCGGTTACGGCCCCGGGCGTTTCAGCTTCAACACCGGCGAAGGCCGTTGCCCGACCTGCGAAGGCGCGGGTGTGCGCACCATCGGCATGAGCTTTTTACCCGACGTGAAGGTGCTCTGCGAAACCTGCCACGGCGCGCGTTTCAACCCCGAGACCCAGGCGGTGACCTGGCGCGGCAAAAACATCGGCGATGTGCTGACCATGGAAGTGGATGAAGCCGTCGGCTTTTTCGCGTCCATGCCCAACATCGCGCACCCGCTGCAACTGCTTAAAGACGTGGGCCTGGGTTACCTGACCCTGGGCCAGCCCTCTCCGACGCTGTCCGGCGGCGAGGCGCA